>NZ_JBIBYO010000009.1:0-135047 GCF_043083385.1 Streptomyces sp. NPDC014733
CCGCGATCTGGCACAACCGAGCCACCGGACAACCGATCACACGATCCCTGACCGCCTACGACCACTGACCACCACTTCGGACTTACTCATCTAGGGGCGGTGCGGGCCGCGCCCCGGCCCGGGCGGTGACGGGAGTGGTCGCGGGACGGCGGGCCCGGGGCACGGCGGTGTGGCCCGGTGCTGGTTCCGTACCGCCCGGCGACCGGCCCGGCGCCGTCCGGCGCGGCCCCGACGGCAGGTGCCCGGCCTCCGGTGACGGACGTGGTTGACCTTGCCCTTGGGGGAAGCCACAGCATCGGTGGAGCCGGGCGACGGGCCCGGTACGAGGAGGACGGCCGGGCGCCCTGGCCGGGCGGCTGCCCGCCCCACGGCGGCCGGACGGCAGGGGAAGGGGCGGACGGTGACGGGGTACGGGGACCGCGGTGACGGGACGGGGCTGCTGGCCATCGGGGCGTTCGCCCGCGCCTGCCGGCTCTCGCCCAAGGCGCTGCGGCTCTACGACGACCTCGGGCTGTTGCCCCCGGCGCATGTCGACCCGCTGAACGGCTACCGGCGTTACGCTCCCGCGCAGTTGGAACGGGCGCGGCTCGTCGCCTGGCTGCGACGGCTGGGGATGCCGCTGGCCCGCATCCGCGAGGTGTGCGCCCTGCCGCCGGACGCCGCGGCCACCGCGGTCGCCGCCTACTGGGAACAGGTCGAGGCCGACACCGCGGCCCGCCGGGACCTGGCCGTCTTCCTCGTCGACCAACTGTCCCGGAAGGACTCCACCATGGCGACCACTCCCACTCCCATGACACTGCGCGCCGCGGCCCTGACCGACGGCGGGCTCGTCCGCACCGCCAACCAGGACGCGGCGTACGCCGGGCGGCGACTGCTCGCCGTCGCCGACGGATACGGCGCGGCCGGCGGCCGGGCGGCGGCCACCGCGCTCGCCGAACTGACCGCCCTGGAGACGCGCGACCCCGCGCCCGCGGATCTCCTCGACGCACTGGAGGAGGCCGCGCACCGCGCCAACCGCGCGGTCCGGCAGCTCGGCACCGAGGGCGCGGCGGAGGCGGGCTGCACCCTGACGGCGCTGCTGCACGCCGGGGCGCGGCCGGTGCTGCTGCACATCGGCGACTCGCGCTGCTACGTCCTGCGGGACGCCGGGCTGGTGCGGCTGACCCATGACCACACCCCGGTGCAGTCCCTCATCGACGAGGGACGGCTCACGCCGGAGGAGGCGCCCGGGCATCCGCAGCACGGGCTGCTCTCCCGCGCCCTCGACGGGAGCGAGGGATTCGCCCCCGACCTGCGGCTGCTGGACGCCCGCCCGGGCGAGCGGTACCTGCTGTGCACCGACGGGCTCCACACCGTCCTGCCGCCCGGCACCCTCCAGGAGGTGCTGGCCGCCGCGCCCGGCCCCGAGCAGGCCGTGCGGGAACTGGTCACGCGGGCGCGGGAGGCGGGCGCGCCGGACAACATCGGGTGCGTGGTCGCCGACACGGTGGCGGCGGACGCCTGACCGCAGGAGCCGCGGCGGACGGCGCGGCCACCGGCGTGCCCGGCGTGAAGCCCCGCGCCGGGCACCGCACCCGGGCCGGGCGGTGTCGCCTCCGCCGGGACCGCTCCGGTCGGCACCGCCCCCGCCCGGCCGGCGTCGGCCGGAGCCCTGCCCATCCGCTCGGCACCGACCTGCGCCACGTCCGTCCGAACCGCGCGGCTCCACCCGCCGAATGCTCGCCAACTTCCTCATTCCGCACCCCCGTTGTCCCGCGCTTCGTCACTTTCCGTGCTCGTTTCGCGGGCTCACCGTACGACCGTCGGCCCGCGTCGCGCCGGGCCTGTGGATAACTCCCGAGGCCGCGCGGCGAGGCGCTTCCGGTCGGGGGTCGGGCCCGGGCGAAGGTCACCCGGGCGTCCCCCGCCCTCCCCTCCGCAGTAGTCGCCGGAGCGTCCGGAGGGCGGCCGGGGCGGTCAGGCCGAGCGCCGTCGTCAGGCAGACCGCCCCGAGGACGGCGGGGCGGGGGCCGTCGTCCGGGAGCGGCAGGGCGAGACCCAGACCGGCGGTGACGGTCAGGACCGCTTTGGTCGCCCCGGCGGCCGCGCCCGCTCCATCGGCCGCCGCCAGGGCCTGCGTCCCGGTGAGGGCCAGCGCGCCCGCCGCTCCCAGGGAGCCCGCCGCGACCGTCGCCGCCACCAGGAGCGGCAGCGGATCCGTACCGCCCAGGGGCAGCGCCCCCAACCCCGCGGCCGCCACGGTCAGACAGCTCGCCATCACCGCCGTGCCGGCCGTCGGCCGCACCCGTCCGGCGGCCGGGCCACCGGCGGCCAACGCCCCGGCCGGAACCAGGAACGCCAGGCCGGCGACGGTCGGTGACAGTCCGGCGGCCCGCTCCAGGAGCTGCGGCACGGTGAACAGCAGGGCCACCGTCGCCGCGTTGGCGACCGCTCCGGAGGCCGTCAGCCGCAGATAGCGACCGTCGTGGAGCAGCGCCGGGTCCAGGAGCGGCGCCGTGCGCCGCGCCCGCCGTACGCCGCAGCCGCCGAGCGCCGCCGCGGTGGCCAGCCAGGCCCACCACCAGGGGCCGCCGCCCAGGCCGAGCGCCAGGCAGGCGCAGGCACCCGTGGCGGCGACCGCGCCCGCCGCGTCCGGATGTGCCGCGGCCCGTCGGGCCGCACCGGGGGCGCGCCGGATGGCCGCGGTGGCCGCCAGCGCCGGGAGCGCGGTCAGCCAGAAGACGGCCCGCCAGGATCCGTACTCCGTGACGGCGCCGCCCACGAACGGGCCGCAGGCGGTGGCGAGTCCGGCCAGCCCCAGGGCGCGTCCGGTCATCCGCCGCCCCCGGGGCCCGGGGAAGAGCTGGGTGAGCAGCGCCAGTCCGTTCGGCATGATCAGTGCGGCGCCCGCCCCCTGGAGCACCCGGGCCGCCACCAGGAGCGGCAGCGACGGCGCGAGGGCGCAGGCGGCGGCCGCGGTGGCGAACAGCAGCAGCCCGGCACGGAGCATCCGGCGGCTGCCGTACGCGTCGCCGAGCCGCCCGGCGAGCGGCATCAGCGCCCCGGCGGCCAGGAGATAGCCGCCGCTCACCGCGCGCCCCAGGGCCGCCGGGCCCGGCAGTTCGCCCCGGATGACGGGCAGCGCGAGATGCAGCGCGAACGAGTCCAACTGGACGCAGAACGCGCCCAGCGCCACCGCGGTCAGCGCCCACCGGCCGTCCGGCCCGGCCCCGGGCGGTGACGGGGACGGCGGGGGCGGCGGGGCGGAGGGGGACACGGGCATACGGGACGGCCTTTCGTACGGGCGCACGCAGAGGGCGCGCGGCGCATGTGGGCGCGCCGGGGCGCGCACGCGCGCGGCAGGGCGTGACGGGAGTGGGCGACATCCGTCGCGGGGGAGGGGATTGGGTGCCCGGAACGAGGGGCAGGAAGGGGGGCGGGCCGGAGCCGTGCCGGGTGCCGGCGGGCGCGGACCGAGAGGTTCCGTCGGTGGCCGGACGCGGCACTCCGGAAGGCCCCGGGCCGGGCGAGGTGCCGGCCGTACGGAACGGCGCAGGCGCGGGAAGCGGTGCCGGGCGAGCCGGTTCGCACCGGACGCGGCACGGTGTGGAACGGGGCGGTCGGCGGTGACGGGTCAGACGGTCGCCGGGCGAGGTGCCCTTCGGTAGCGTATCGGTCCGCGCCGCACCGGGGGCGCCCACGGGCGAACGGGCCCCGAGGGCAAGGGCCGTGACCGCCTGCGCGGCAGCGGTGGCGGCTGCGTACAGCGGACGTTCAGCGATCGTTGATCGGTGATCTTCAGGCTGGTCCGCATGTTGCGCCGTGTGACCTCAGAGCATGCAGATGGCCCCCGCGAGCCGCGGGCCTCCCGTCGGCCGGGCGGTTCGCGGCCCGCGCTGACCTGGTCCGGCGAGCCGGGACGGCTGGAGGAGCTGACGCACGGCATGCTCCTCGACCGGGCGGAGCGCGCCGCGACCGTGCTGCGCCGTCTCGGCGTCGGCGCGGGCGACCGGGTCGCCGTCCATCTGCCGCTGGTCCCGGAATCGGTGATAGTCACCCTCGCCTGCGGCCAGCTGGACGCCATCCGGACCACGCTCCCGGTGCAGCTGACCGCCCCGCAGCTCGCCGAGCGCATACAGGGCACGGACGCACGGGTGCTGGTCACCGCGGACGCGGCGTTCTGGGAGGGATCCGTCCGCCCCGTGAAGCCGGTCCTGGACCGGGCCCTGCACCACACCGCGTGCCGCGAGGTGACCGCGCCCGTCCTCGTCGTCAGCCGCTGCGCCCGCCCCGTGGGCTGGCTGCCGGGCCGCGACCACTGGTGGCATGACGAACTGGCGCAGGTCTGAGCGGACGGAACACCAGCTCCGGCCGTCACACGTCCGGATCGGTCCCCCCCACCACGCGGCCGGTCCGGGAGAGCCGCGCGCCGCGGCCACCTGCCGGCCCTTGCCCCGCTCTCCCCCTCAGCCGACCACCCCCGGGCGCTCCTCCCGGGCCCGCGGCCGTACCCCCAGCCCGGGGCCGTCGCCCACCCGTACCGTCCCGTCCGCGCCGCCGACCCCGCGCCACGGGTCGTGGGCGAGGAGCAGATGACCGTCGAGGTCGACCCAGCGGGCGCGGTGCACCAGATGGACGGCGGGCGCGATGCCGAGGGTGCTGGCCGTCAGACAGCCGAGCATCAGCTCCGTACCGCTGTCCGCCAGCAGATCGGCGATGCGCAGCGCCGCGAACACCCCGCCGCACTTGGCGAGTTTGACGTTGACGCCCTGCACCCGGCCCGCGAGCCGCCGCGCGTCCTCGTACGACACCGCGTCCTCATCGGCGATCACCGGCAGCGGCGACCGGGCCGCCAGCGCGGCCAGCGCCTCGGGATCGCCGGGCGCGAGCGGCTGCTCCACCGCCGCCACCCCCAGCTCCGCGCAGCGCGGCAGCAGCTCCCGGGCCTGGGCGGCGCTCCACGCGCCGTTCGGGTCGAGCAGCAGCCGGGCGTGCGGGGCCGCCGCGCGGACCGCCCGGACACGGGCGAGATCATCCTCCGGGTCGGCCGAGCCCGCCTTGATCTTCAGCAGGGTGAAGCCGCGGCCGCTCAGGCGCGCGGCGAGCGCCCCGGCCCGCTCCGGGGCGGTGATGCCGAGGGTGCGGGCGGTCGGCGCGGACGGTGGGCCGGCCGCGCCCAGCAGGTGGTACGCGCCGTGACCGGACCGCTTGCCGACGAGGTCCAGCAGCGCCGATTCGACGGCCGCGGTGACGGCGGGTGGCGCCCCTGGGGACAGCTCCCCGGCGCGCAGCGCCGCCAGCGCGGACTCCGGGTCGGCATGGCGCGCGATCCCGGCCGATGCGTCGCGCAGCAACCGCACCAGCGTGGCCGCGTCCAGCCCGTAGTAGGCGCTGGCCACCGCTTCGCCGTGGCCGCGCAGCCCGCCGTGCGCCACCGTGAGCCACACCGCGTCCCGGGCGGCCATGGTGGCGCGGGATATCCGCAGCGGTTCGGCGAGTTCCAGGCGCGTGGTGCGCAGGGACGTCTTCACGCGGGTGCCTCCTGCGGGGGACGGGGCGGTACGGGCGCCGTGTGGGGGGAGAGGACCGTGGTGCAGCGGGTCCAGCCGGTCGCCTCGGCCGCGTGCGGATGGGGGATCTCGACGGGGTGGGTGCGGGCGGTGGCGCAGTCCACGCCGTGCGCGGTGGTGAAGTCGTCGTCGTAGACGGACGACAGATAGCGGTGCGGTCCGTCCGGGAAGACCGTCGCGACGACCGCGCCCGGACGGCTCCGCGCCGCCCACGCCGCCACCAGCGCCGCGGCGCCGGTGCTCCAGCCCCCGCTGACGAAGCTGGTCCGCGCCAACCGGCGGCAGGCATCGGCGGATTCGGCCGGTCCCACCCAGTGCACCTCGTCGAACGCGGCGTGGTCGACGTTGCGCGGATGGATGCTGCTGCCCAGCCCGCGCATCAGCCGGGGCCGGGCCCGCTGTCCGAAGATCGTCGAGCCGGTGGCGTCCACCCCGATCAGCCGCAGCCCGGGCCGGGCGCGCCGCAGCGGTCCGATGAGCCCCGCGCTGTGGCCGCCGGTGCCGACGCTGCACACCAGGATGTCCAGCCGCGGCAGCGCACCGGCGATCTCGGCGGCGAGCGAGGCGTAACCGGCGCGGTTGTCGGGGTTGTTGTACTGATCGGGCCAGTACGCGCCGGGCAGCTCCGCCAGCACCGTGCGCAGCAGCGCCAGCCGGGCCGCCTGCCAGCCGCCGCGCGCCGCCGGGCGGTCGGCCAGCTCCAGCCGCGCCCCGTACGCCCGCAGCAGCCGTCGCATCGACGGCTCCAGCTCCGCGTCGCCGACCAGGACGACGGGGTGGCCCAGTGCCTGACCGGCGAAGGCCAGGCCGATGCCGAGGGTGCCGGACGTCGACTCCACCACCGGCGCACCGGGCCGCAGCTCACCGCGCTCCCGTGCCCCCAGCAGCATCGACACGGCGGCCCGCGCCTTCATCCCGCCGACGCCGTGCCCCTCCAGCTTCGCCCAGAACCCGGGCTGCGGGCCCGGCAGATCGGCGGTGATCCGCGCCAGCGGTGTCCGTCCGACCAGCGACAACAGATGCGGATCGGCGGCTTCCGGCCGCACCCGCCGCTGCGGTGCGCGCGGCGGCGCGGCCGCGGTCGTCGGCGTGCTCATCGGCCGCTCCCCTCGTACCGGCCGTCGGCGGGCGGCCCGCCGTAGCGGTACAGCGTGCCGGGTCCGCCGTCGAGCCAGAAGAACGGGTAGGGCTCCGCGCACACCGCGTGCACGCCCGCGCCGAGGAAGCGGGGCAGCACCGCGCTGCCGGTCTGCGCGAACAGCACCAGCGGCAGCCCGCGCGCCGCGGCCAGCGCCCGCAACGGCCCGAAGGTGCCGTTGCCGAGCGTCATCCCCGAGGCGAGCACCGCGGCACAGCCGCCGACGGCGCCCGCCGCGTCCCGCACCACCCTCTCGCCCCACTCCGTCACCCCGCCCTTCAGATCGCACGGCACATACCTCAGCCCGGCCGAACGCAACGCCTCCAGCAGGGAGTTGACGACGCCGACGACCAGCACCCGGCCCCCGGCGGGCACCACCGGCGCCAGCAGTTCCACGACGGCCCGCGCCCGCGCCCGGGACTTCTCCAGGGACGTGCCCGCGGCCAGCGTCAGCGGCCGCGCCCCGTGCGCCGGGGTGTGCGGCAGCCGGTGCATCAGATACGCGTCGAGTGCGGCGGTCCGCACCACCGGCAGCGGGTGTGCCAGCAGCGTCGCCACGTCCGCGCCCACCGCGTCCGTGACCGCCTCGGCCGGCAGTGCGCCGGGCTCCGCCGCGCACGAGCCGACAGCCGCGCCCAGCCGCAGGCTCAGCACCTCGTTGCGGTAGCCGCCGGACCGCCCGTCGTGGCGGACCGCCTGGCTGGTGGCGAACGCCGTGGAGATCCGCACGTCCCGCGGATCGGGGCCGAAGGCGCCGTCCAGTACGGCCTGTCGCAGTGTCTCCGGGTCCGGCCAGCCGGTGAGCGGGGCGGTGGCCGACCGGACGGCGGGCGGGGCGCTCATCGGTCCACCGCCACGCGCGGGCGGACGGCGGCGAGCAGCTCGGCGACGCGGCTGCGGGCGTCGCCGGGCGGGGCGCCGCTCCCCGCCGCCATGATGTGCCCCAGATAGCCGTTGTTGTCGGCGGCGACGCGCACCCGGGTGCCCGGCTCGGCCAGCACCACCTCCAGGACACCGGGTGCCGCCGCCGGGTCCTGCCGCGCCTCGCACCCGGCCGGACCGTAGCCGGTCAGGACGCCGTCGGTCTCCGGCAGCAGGAAGCCGATGGCCGCGTCCGGCACCCCCGTCGGCCGGACCGCCAGGTCGGGCGTCTCGCCGAGCGCCAGTGCCACGCAGACGGCAGCGAGGTCGACGCCGGTGACATGGCGGACGAGTTCGGTGATGCGGTTGCCCGCCGGGCGCGGGTTGACCTCGATCACCCGGGGGCCGTCCGCGGTCAGCTTGATCTCGGTGTGCGCCACGAGCTGGTCCAGGCCGAGCGCAGTGAGCGCGGCGCACGCGGTCTTCGCCGCCGCGGCGGCTTCGTCCGGGGCGAGCGCGGTGGGGAAGAGATGCCCCGTCTCGATGAACGCCGGGGCACCGCCCAGGCTCTTGTCGGTGACGCCGATGACGTGTGTGACGCCGCCGGAGGTCACGGTCTCGACGCTGACCTCGGGCCCCTCCAGCAGCTCCTCCAGCAGAAGCGCGGGGACGCGGCGCCGGCCGCGCGCATTGACCGGGAAGGCGTCCAGCGCACGGTGTGCGGCGGCCAGCTCCCGCTCGTCGTCCACCCGCCGGACGAACATGCCCGCGCACAGGTCCACCGGCTTCACCACCAGCGGATAGCCGATCTCCGCGGCGGCGAGGGCGGCGGCGGGCAGCCCGTCACAGACGGCGAACCGCGGCCCCGGCACCCCCGCCGCGGCGAGCGCGCGCCGGGTGTGGTCCTTGCGGCACGCGGCGGTGACGGCGTCCGCGTCCGGACCGGGCAGCCCCAGCTCTCCGGCGAGGGCGGCGACGGTCGGCAGGTAGTAGTCGCAGGAGCTGAGCACCCCGTCGAACCCCAGCGCGGCGTGCAGGCGCTGTACGTACGGCAGCAGCGTGGCGGGGTCGTTGGTGTCGGCGGTGAGGACGTTGCGGGCGCCGAGCAGCGGGTGGGCGGTCCCCTCGGGGGCGGACCGCAGGTAGTGCTGCAGGTCCCGGGTGAGGAACGTGAATGTGTGCCCGGCGCCGGTGAGCGCCCGTGGCAGCAGCCGGCTCATCGAGCCCACCCAGCTCTCGACCATCAACAGATGTCCCATGACTCCCCATCGCCGCGAGATGCGCGGGCCCCCGGCATCCGGGAACCCCGGACCGCGGTCCCGCAGTGACCCGGAGATCACGATATCGGTAATGATTTTCAGTGTCATGTTGGGGTGTGGTGGCGGGCGTTCGCGGCCCCTCGCGCCGGGGCGCCCGACGGGGGCGGCTCCCGGTACGCCCCCGGCCGGCGCGAACCTCCACCGCCCCTGCGGCGGTTGGCGATCCGGTCCGCGCGGACGCGGGGAGCGGAACGCCGGGCCGCCGCCGCGCTCCGGTGCCGGTTCGCCCGGCCGCGCCCATACTGAGGGGGCGCATCCCCCTTTCCGGCGCGGGCGTGAACGGCCCGGTCCGGTCGGCAGTGGCGGCCCGCAGCCCGCAGGAGGAACGGCATGGGAGCGATCGTCAACACCGAGCAGCAGCGCTTCTGGGACGGCGACGAGGGCGTCCACCGGGCCGCCCACCGGGACCGCTGGGAAGCGGTCAACGCCGGATTCACCGAACCGCTGCTCACCGCCGCGGCGATCCGCGCGGACGACCGGGTCCTGGACATCGGCTGCGGCTCCGGCTGCACGACCCGGCTCGCCGCCCGCCAGGCGTACCGGGGCGGCGCCACCGGCCTGGATCTGTCCGCCCCGATGCTGGAGAAGGCCCGGGAGAGCGCCCGGCGCGACGGCCCCGCCAATGTGACCTTCGTACAGGGCGACGCGCAGGCCCATCCCTTCCCGCCCGGCGGGCTCGACGTCGCCATCAGCCGCTTCGGCGTGATGTTCTTCGCCGACCCGGTGGGCGCGTTCGCCCACCTCCGCCGGGCGCTGCGCCCCGGCGGCCGGCTCGCCTTCGTCTGCGGCGCGGCCGACGCGGACAACGAATGGCTCCAGGCGGTCCTGGTCCTCCGCGACCATCTGCCGCTCGGCGACTTCGGCCGCCCGGGCGCCCCCGGCGCCTTCTCCCTCGGCGGTCCGGACGAGATCCGCGGGGTGCTCACCGCCGCCGGGTTCACCGGCGTCACCACGGAGCGGGTGGCGGCCTACGGCGCCTGGGGCCGGGACGCCGACGACGCCGCGGACTTCCTGCTGGGCTCCGGCCACGGCCGCCACTGGACGAGCCGGGCCGACCCCGCCACCGTGGCCCGCGCCCGCACCGCGCTCACCGACCGGCTGCGGGTCTACGAGGAGCACGGCGCCGTCCGCCTGTGCAACGCGGCCCGGCTCGTCACGGCCACCGCGCCGTCCTGATCCGCCCGGGCCGCGGCATGCCCCCGCCGCGGCCGCCCGGAGGCCGGGCCCGGGCCGGTCGTACCCTGAGGGGGTGAGCACCACCCCCGCATCCGACGATCCGGCTCGCCCCCGCGAGCCGCAGCCCGCGCCCGACACCGCGCCGGCCCAGGACCGGCCGGCCCCCGGCGAGCAGGCCGCGGACCAGGCGCCCCAGGGCTCCGGCCAGGCTTCCGACGAGGAGCAGGCGGCCCGGGACGCCGAGGAGCGGCGGGTCGCCGCCCGGCGCCGGGCGGCCCGGGCCGCGTTGATCTTCGACGATCCGCTGTCCCGCCGCTCCGACGACGACTCCGACCGCGGTTGGGGCGAGCGTCCCACCGGTGAGGCGGCCGACGCCGCCGCCGACCTGCGGCGCTTCCTCGACGAAAAACCGCCCCACCACCTCTGAGCGAGGCGGTGGAGCGGTCCGAGGCGTCCGCGGGGTCCGGCTACGACTGCGACTTCTGCGTGATGACCGTTGCGACGGCGTCCGGTGCGGACGACGCCGACGGGGAGCCGTTGCGCTGTGCGATCAGGGCGTCGCGGATCTCCGCCAGCAGCTCGACCTCGGTCGGCTCCGCCGGGCTGTCGTCCACCGGCTTGCGGGCGTCCACCCGCTCCTTCCACTTGTTCATCGGAAGGATCATGAGGAAGTAGACCACCCCGGCGGTGATCAGGAAGGTCAGCACCGCGCTGAGGACCGAGCCCCACAGGATGTAGATGCCGTCGGTGAACTCGCCCGTCTTCTTGTCGACGACGCAGGTGGTGAGGCAGGTCTTGTAGTTGTCGAGGTTCTGCGAGCCGAAGGCGCCCACGATCGGGTTGATCACGCCCTTCACCACCGCGTTCACGATGTTGGTGAAGGCCGCACCGACGACCACCGCCACCGCGAGTTCGATGACGTTGCCCCGCATCAGGAAGTCCTTGAATCCCTGCAGGACGCTCTTGCTCTCGCTCACCAGTGGGCCTCTCTCCATGCTCATTACGGACGGTGCGCCAACAAACAGCACCGCAACTTACGTCAGGGCGGGGCAGCGGTGTCCAGCCGCCCCACACGAACCAGTGAGCGGCCAGAGCGTCAGTACGGATCACATCCGGGGCGCCGCGGAAATATCGGGCGCGCTCCGGGCGGCGTGCGGCAGCGGCCCCGCCGCCCGGAAAAGTTTCGCCCGGCCGGGAAACGGACGCCACTCGATCTTGCGCCATGGACTACCGCCCCACCGGCGCCGCCGAAGCGGCACAACCGGCGTCCGACGGAGCCCGGCCCGCGTCCGGTAATTCCGTAAATACCCATGTCGTGGCGGTGATCGCGAGCCCGGCGGCGCCCAGCCGCCACCACAGGGCCCGGCGCCACGGGTGCCGGGTGCCACCGAGCCGGAGCGGCGGGAAGTGGGGCACTTCACACGGCGAGGGCGCGGGCAGCGGCGCCGGAAGCGCGGCCGCCCGGGCGGCCGGCGGAGCGGACGGGAGAAGCGGGGAGTGGGGCACGGAGAACACCGCCTGCGGTGAGGGAACGGGACCGACAGCACCCACCGTGCCCGCTCTCCCCGCCGCGCGTACCGGCCTGTGGACGGCCCCGGCGGGTGGGGAAAACTCCGTCACCCGCCGGAGGGACAGCCCCCAAGGTCGCGGCGGACCCGGCGCGGCGGCCCCACCGCGAAACCGGTCCGCGGCCCCGCTCCGAACCCCCTACGGCAGCTCGATCCCCAGCTCCCAGCCGTCGTGCACCTCGGCGCACCCACAGGTCCGGGCGTCCGCGGCCGGGAGGGCGCCGATCGCGTCGAAGAGGACCTCGCGCAGCCGGCCGACGTTCTTCCCGAAGACCTCCAGGACATCGTGGTGGGAGACGCCCTCGCCCGTCTCGGCGCCCGCGTCCAGGTCCGTGACCAGCGTCAACGACGCGTAGCACAGACCCAGTTCGCGGGCGAGGGCCGCCTCGGGGTGGCCCGTCATGCCGACCACCGACCAGCCCTGCGCGGCATGCCACCGGGACTCGGCGCGGCTGGAGAAGCGCGGCCCCTCGATCACCACGAGCGTGCCGCCGTCCACCGCGTCCCACTCCCGGCCGCGCGCCGCCGTCAGCGCGGCCGTCCGGGCGGCGGGGCAGTACGGGTCGGCGAACGGCAGGTGGAAGATGCGCGGGATGCTGCCGTCGGCGAGCGGGACACCGTCGAAGAACGTCTGGGCGCGGGCCTTGGTGCGGTCCACGATCTGATCGGGGACGAGCAGCGTGCCCGGTCCGTACTCCGGCCGCAGGCCGCCCACCGCGCACGGGCCGAGGACCTGCCGGACACCGACGGAGCGCAGCGCCCAGAGGTTGGCGCGGTAGTTGATGCGGTGCGGCGGAAGGTGGTGACCGCGGCCGTGCCGGGGGAGGAAGGCGACCTGCCGCCCGGCGATCTCGCCGAGGAACAGGGAGTCGCTGGGGCTCCCGTAGGGGGTGTCCACCGTGATCTCGGTCACGTCGTCGAGGAAGGAGTAGAAACCCGATCCGCCGATGACGCCAATCTCCGCGTCAGCCATGCGGCTCAGCCTACGGGGTGCCCCGCACGCACCGGACCCCCGCCGTCGGCGCGACGGCGGGGGTCCGGGGAAGCGGGAATCAGGCGGCGGAGCTGCTGCTCGCCGAGCCCGAGGTGCTGCTCGTCGACGAGGACGACGCGCTGGACGACGTACCGGACGACTTCGTGTCCGAGCCGGAGCCGGACGACGAGGAGTCGGACGTGCTCGTCGAGGGAGAGGCGGACTTCGCCGGGCTGCTGCTGGTCGACGCGCCGCGGCTGTCGTTGCGGTAGAAGCCGGAGCCCTTGAAGACGATGCCGACCGCGGAGAACACCTTCTTGAGGCGTCCCTGGCAGCTGGGGCACTCGGTGAGTGCGTCGTCGGTGAACTTCTGCACCGCCTCGTGGCCCTGGCCGCACTCGGTGCACTGGTACTGGTAGGTCGGCACTTGACTTCCTCCTGGCACTCTCACTCGATGAGTGCTAACGACGCTCCATAGTGCAGTATTCCGGCCCGTCAGTCCACTGTGGCCGCCGTACGGTGACCGACTCCACGCTCCGCCGCCTCGCCCGAGGGCTCCGCGGACGGCGTCACCACGCGGCTCGTCCCCCGGGGCAGCAGCCGCGAGCGCAGTGCCAGCAGCACCGCGGCGGCCAGCGCGGTACCGGCCAGCGGCACCAGGAAGCCGCTGCTCGGCGCGTAGGCGTCGGCCAGCCGGCCCGCCGACGTCGCCGCCGCGGCCTGGCCCAGCGCCACCGCACCGGTCAGCCAGGTGAACGCCTCCGTCCGGGCGCCCGCCGGGACCAGCGACTCCACCAGCGTGTAGCCGGTGATCAGCGCCGGGGCGATGCACAACCCGATGACCAGGCCGTTCGCCGCCAGCAGCGGCACCGCCGTGATCGCCCACAGCGGGACGGTGGCCAGCGCCAGCAGCCCGTACGCGACGAGCAGCCGGCGGCGCGGGCCGGTCTTCCAGGCGATGGCGCCGCACGCGATCCCGGCCAGCATGTTGCCCGCCGCGAAGATGCCGTAGAGGACGCCGTTGATGCCGGGGCGGCCGATGTCCTGGGTGAACGCGGTCAGCGTGACCTGCATACCGCCGAAGACGGCGCCGATGCCGAGGAACGCCACGATCAGCACCCGCACCCCCGACACCGACAGCGCCGAGACGCGCGGCGCGCCCTCCTGGTGGCCGCGGTGGACCGGCGGCTGGCTGCGCCGCTGCGCCGCGAAGAGCACCCCGCCGGCCAGTGTCAACGCCGCCTCGGCGATCAGTCCGGCGGCCGGGTGGACGCCGGTGCACAACGCCGTGGCCAGCACCGGACCGACCACGAAGGTGAACTCGTCGGTGACCGACTCGAACGCCGCCGCCGTCGACAGCAGCGGACTGCCGCCCAGCCGGGCCGCCCAGCGGGCCCGCACCATCGGGCCGACCTGCGGCGTCGAGGCGCCCGTGGGCACCGCGACGGCGAGCAGCGCCCACAGGGGGGCGTGCGACAGGGCCAGCGTGATCAGTGCGGCGATGCCCGCGACGTGCACCAGTACGCCGGGCAACAGCACCGCGCGCTGCCCGAACCGGTCGGCGAGCTTGCCGCTCTGCGGGGCGAACAGTGCCATCGCCACACCGGTCGTCGCCGAGACCGTACCGGCGGTGCCGTACGAGCCGGTGGTGTGCTCGACCAGCAGCACGATGGAGATCGTCAGCATGGCGAAGGGCTGCCGGGCCAGAAAGCCGGGCAGCAGGAAGCTCCACGCACCGGGGGTGCGCAGCAGTTGTCCGTATCCGGGACGGGAGTCCTTGACCGCGGATGCCACGGCCGGGCCTTTCCGCTGCCTGGTAGCGCACGGCCGCGAGTGCTCACGGGTGGTGCGCCGAGAGCTGTCCTCTCGCGCAGGACCGAGTGATACCGCGTGGCCCGCACCGGGCCGCGGCCGCCGAGCGGTCGCGCCAGCTCTGCATCAGGCAGAGTGGTTCGTCGATGTGCTGACGGAATTGTACAGGCCGGTACGGGGGAAGCCCCGGGATCGGCCGGGGCTTCCCGGGGGCCGCCTTCGGATCGGTGGTACGCCGCCGCACACCGGGGCGGCGCACCGACCGGTCAGTCGCGGTGTGCCCTTCTGCCGCCGGTGGTGGCCGGCGTCTTCCGCCGTCCGTGCCGGCGCACCGCCTCCACCGGGGCCTCGGCGACGGTGCCCAGCCAGCCGGCGAGCTTGCCGCCCAGGGAGACGGCCTGGAGCCGCTTCTCCGCCGCGTCGCGGACCTGGTCGGTGGCGACGACCAGCAGTTCGTCGCCGCGCCGCAGCACCGTCGTCGGCGTCGGCACGAAGCTCTTGCCGTCCCGGACGACGAGGGTGACGGCGGCGCCGGACGGCATCCGCAACTCCCCGACCTCCACGCCGTGCATCCGGGAGGTGGCCCCGATCGAGGTGGACAGCAGATGGCCGCGGAGCCGCTCCAGCGGCGCCGACTCGATGCCGAGGTCGGCCGCCTCCTCGCCCTCACCCAGCCGCAGCCGCCGCGCCAGCCACGGCAGCGTCGGGCCCTGGACGAGGGTGTAGACCACGACGAGGACGAAGACGATGTTGAAGACGCGTTCGCTGCCCGGGACGTGGCCGACCATCGGGATGGTGGCGAGGACGATGGGCACCGCGCCGCGCAGCCCGGCCCAGGACAGCAGCGCCTCCTCCCGCCACGGCACCCGGAACGGCAGCAGCCCGAGGAAGACCGACAGCGGCCGGGCCACGACGGTCAGGATCAGGCCGATCAGCAGCGCGGGGACGATGTCGTCGAGGAGGTTGTGCGGCGTCACCAGCAGGCCCAGCAGGACGAACATGCCGATCTGGCCTATCCAGCCCAGCCCCTCGGCGAAGCCGCGGGTCGCCGCGGAGTGCGGCAGCTTGGCGTTGCCGAGGATCATCGCGGCCAGGTAGACGGCGAGGAAGCCCGAGCCGTGCGCCAGGGCGCCCGCCGCGTACGCGGAGACCGCGATGGCCATCACGGCGATCGGGTACAGACCCGAGGCGGGCAGCGCCACGTGCCGCATGCCGTACGCGCCGAGCCAGCCCACGGCCAGTCCGACCGCCGCGCCGATCGCCAGCTCCAGGGCGATCTCGCCGATCAGGACGTACCAGTGCTCGACCGGTCCGGCGGTCGAGAAGGCGACGACGAGGATGACCACCGGGGCGTCGTTGAAGCCGGACTCGGCCTCCAGCACGCCCGTCAGACGGGACGGCAGCGGCACCGAGCGCAGCACGGAGAAGACCGCGGCGGCGTCCGTCGACGACACCACCGCGCCGATCAGCAGCGCCTGCCGCCACTCCAGCCCGGCGAGGTAGTGCGCCCCCGCCGCGGTGACCCCCACGCTCACCGCGACGCCGAGCGTGGAGAGCAGCGCCGCGCGGGGCAGCGCGGGCCGGATCTCCTTCCACTTCGTCCCGAGGCCGCCCTCGGCGAGGATCACGACGAGGGCGGCGTAGCCGAGCAACTGGGTCAGCTCGGCGTTGCTGAAGTCCACGCCGCCCAGGCCGTCCTGCCCGAGGGCGATGCCTATCCCGAGGTAGATGAGCAGGCTGGGCAGCCCGCTGCGCGAGGAGAGCCGTACCGCGGCCACCGCGACGAGCAGTACGAGCGAGCAGAGCAGCAGGAGTTGGTTGAGATGGTCGACAGTCAGGAGCTGGTCCTTCCGCGCGCGGTCCGGAGCCGGGTCCGGGGCCTTTCCCTGGCGTAATCCTTACCGTATCTAGTTACTGAGGCTAACAATTTACCATTACTTGAACCTTGGATGCGCTGGTCATGACGCCGCGTAGGGGCCGCCCGACCCGTGGGCCTATCGTTGCTCCAGCACTCCCACCCTGCCCCTCGAAGGACAGAGATGCCCGCCAACAAGACCGGCCCAGCCCCCAAAAAGAAGAAGGGGCGGCGCGGCCGCCTCGTCGCCGTCGCGGTCGTGCTGCTGCTCGTGGCGGGCATCGCGTTCGGCGCCTTCTGGGGGGTGAACACCGTGCGGGCGTCGCTCCCGCAGACCACCGGGTCGCTCAAGCTCGCGGGCCTGACCGACCCCGTCGAGGTCCGCCGCGACGCGCACGGCATACCCCAGATCTACGCCGACTCCGATGAGGACCTCTTCCGCGCCCAGGGCTACGTCCAGGCGCAGGACCGCTTCTGGGAGATGGACGTCCGCCGCCACATGACGGCCGGCCGCCTCTCCGAGATGTTCGGCAAGGACCAGGTCGACACCGACGCCTTCCTGCGCACGCTGGGCTGGCACCGCGTCGCACAGCAGGAGTACGACACCAAGCTGTCGCCGGCCACGAAGAAGTACCTCCAGGCCTACTCCGCGGGCGTCAACGCCTACCTCAAGGATCACGAGGGCGCGGCGCTCTCCCTGGAGTACGCGGCGCTGGACTTCCAGAACGACTACAAGCCCGAGAAGTGGACGCCCGTCGACTCGATCGCCTGGCTCAAGGCCATGGCCTGGGACCTGCGCGGCAACATGCAGGACGAGATCGACCGCTCCCTGATGACGAGCCGCCTCAGCCCGAAGCAGATCGCGGAGCTGTACCCGGCCTACCCGTCCAAGCGGAACAAGCCGATCGTCGAGGGCGGCGCGGTCAACCCCGTCACCAAGGAGTTCGACCCCAAGGGCAGCAGCAGCGGCAACACCGCCGCGAACGGCACCCCCGGCGGCGCCACCCAGGGCCTGCAGAACCAGCTCTCCGCGCTCTCCACCTCGCTCGACAAGATCCCGGCGCTGCTCGGCCCGAACGGCAACGGCATCGGCTCCAACTCCTGGGTCGTCTCCGGCTCCCACACCACCACCGGCAAGCCGCTGCTCGCCAACGACCCGCACCTCGCCCCGCAGATGCCCTCGCTCTGGTACCAGATGGGCCTGCACTGCCGCACCACCGGCCCGAAGTGCAACTACGACGTGGCGGGCTACACCTTCTCCGGTATGCCCGGCGTGATCATCGGCCACAACCAGGACATCTCCTGGGGCATGACCAACCTCGGCGCCGACGTCACCGACCTGTACCTGGAGAAGATCACCACCGACGGCTACCTCTCCGACGGCCGCCGCCGCCCGTTCACCACCCGCAAGGAGACCATCAAGGTCGCCGGCGGCCCGAGCCGCGAGATCACCGTCCGTACCACCGACAACGGGCCCATAGTCTCCGACCGGAACGGCGAGCTGGCCACCGTCGGCAAGCGGGCCCCCGTCGGCAACGCCGCCCCCGACCGCGGCGACGGCTACGCGATCTCGCTGCGCTGGACCGCGCTCGACCCCGGTAAGTCCATGGACGCCGTCTTCGAGCTGAACCGCGCCAAGGACTGGACGAGCTTCCGCAAGGCCGCCGCCGACTTCGAGGTCCCCTCGCAGAACCTCATCTACGCCGACACCAAGGGCAACATCGGCTACCAGGCCCCCGGCCGCATCCCCGTCCGCGGCAAGGGCGACGGCTCCCTCCCCGCCCCCGGCTGGGACCCGGCCTACCGCTGGACCGGCTACATCCCGCAGTCCGCGCTCCCCTGGGAGTACAACCCCGGGCGCGGCTACATCGTCACCGCCAACCAGGCCGTCGTCGACGAGAAGAAGTACCCCTACCTGCTGACCAAGGACTGGGGCTACGGCGCCCGCAGCCAGCGGATCAACGACCTCATCGAGTCGAAGATCAAGGACGGCGGCAAGGTCTCCACGGACGACATGCAGAGCTTCCAGCAGGACAACAGCAGCCAGATCGCCCGGATCCTGACGCCGTACCTCACCAAGGTCAACATCTCCGACCCGTACGTCCGCGAGGCGCAGCAGCTCCTCGACGGCTGGGACTTCACCCAGGAACCGGACTCCGCGGCCGCCGCCTACTTCAACGGCGTCTGGCGCAACCTCCTCAAGCTGGCCTTCGGCAACAAGATGCCCAAGGAGCTGCGGGTCAAGGGCGAGTGCCTGACCGTCCGCCCGGCCGAGGGCAGCGGGCCCGTCGACGACCTGAACAAGTTCGTCCGCGAATGCGGTGAGCGCGCCCCCGACATGGCCCAGCCCGACGGCGGCGACCGCTGGTACGAGGTGGTCCGCGCGATCCTCGACGACCCGAACAACGCCTGGTGGAAGACCGCGGACCTGCCCGGCCGCCCCGGCGACAAGAACCGCGACCAGCTCCTCGCGCACGCCATGAAGGACGCCCGCTACGAGCTGACCTCCAAGCTCGGCAAGAACATCGACAACTGGACCTGGGGCCGGCTGCACCAGCTGTTCCTGAAGAACCAGACGCTGGGCACCGCGGGCCCCGGCTTCCTCCAGGGGCTCTTCAACCGCGGCCCGTGGAACGTCGGCGGCGGCGAGGCGGCGGTCAACGCCACCGGCTGGAACGCCTCCGGCGGCTACGGCGTCACCTGGGTCCCGTCCATGCGGATGGTCGTCAACCTCGCCGACCTCGACAAGTCCCGCTGGATCAACCTCACCGGCGCCTCCGGCCACGCCTACGACGCCCACTACTACGACCAGACCGACAAGTGGGCCAAGGGCGAACTGCTCCCCTGGGCCTTCGGCGACGCCGTGGTCAAGAAGGGCACGAAGGACACGCTGACGCTCACCCCGTGAGCGCCTGAGCGGAACGCCCCGGCCCCCGCCCGCACGACGCGGACGGGGGCCGGGGCCGTTTCCGTACCCGCCGAGGTGGTCAATTCAGGTCAATACTCGGCGGCTGGAAAGTGACGTTCCCCGCTCACTCCCGTGCCGTGAAACGCCACACCCCGGACGGCGTCACCGCCGCGTCCACCGGCCGGTCGTGCGCCTCCGCCGGGACCTCGTCCAGCACCTCGCCGTCGTGGAGCAGCACCACCGTCGCCGGATGCGCCCCGGCCCGCTCCAGACGCGCCAGCACCCGGTCGTACGAGCCGCCGCCGCGGCCCAGCCGCAGCCCGTGCCGGTCCACCGCGAGGCCCGGCAGCAGCACCGTGTCCGCCGCCGTCACCGCCTCGGGGCCCAGCCGCGGCCCGGCCGGCTCCAGCAGGCCCCGGCCCGCCTTCACCAGGCGGTCTGCACCCTCGTAGCGCGCCCAGTCCAGATCGTTGTCGGGCAGCAGCACCGGCAGCAGCACCCGCGTTCCCGCCCCGTGCAGCCGCTCCAGCAGCGCGCGGGTGGACGGCTCGCGCCCCACCGACACGTACGCCGCGACCGTCCCGGCGTCCGCCAGCTCCGCCAGCTCCAGCGCCCGGCGGGCCAGTTCGCCCCCGGAAGCCGCCGCGACATCGGACGGCAACGCTCTCCTCACCTCCAGGAGACGGCGCCGCAACCTCTGTTTCCTACCGTGGTCCATGCTCACCGTGTGGCCTTGCTCCCGCTCTCGGGCAGTATTCACCGGACACTCATCATCCTTCCTTTTGGGCCGGTTATCGTTCTGCGCATGACCCCATCGCACCCCCGGATCAGCAAGGCCGTCGTCCCGGCAGCCGGCCTCGGCACCCGCTTTCTCCCCGCCACCAAGGCCACCCCCAAGGAGATGCTGCCGGTCGTCGACAAGCCCGCCATCCAGTACGTGGTGGAGGAGGCGGCCGCCGCCGGCCTCTCCGACGTCCTCATGGTGACCGGCCGCAACAAGCGACCCCTGGAGGACCACTTCGACCGCAACTACGAGCTGGAAGAGGCGCTGCACCGCAAGGGCGACGAATCCCGCCTCGCCAAGGTCCAGGAGTCCAGCGACCTGGCGACCATGCACTACGTCCGCCAGGGCGACCCCAAGGGCCTCGGCCACGCCATCCTCTGCGCCGCCCCGCACGTCGGCGACCAGCCCTTCGCCGTCCTCCTCGGCGACGACCTCATCGACCCGCGCGACCCGCTGCTCCAGCGCATGATCGACATACAGGAGCGGCACGGCGGCTCCGTCATCGCCCTCATGGAGGTCGACCCGGCCCAGATCCACCTCTACGGCTGCGCCGCCGCGACCCCCACGGGCGACGACGACGTCGTGGTCGTCTCCGACCTGGTCGAGAAGCCCGACCCGGAGCAGGCCCCCTCCAACCTCGCCATCATCGGCCGCTACGTCCTCGACCCGGCCGTCTTCGACGTCCTGCGCGAGACCGCCCCCGGCCGCGGCGGTGAGATCCAGCTCACCGACGCCCTCCAGACGCTCGCCGCCGACCCGTCCCTGGGCGGCCCGGTGCACGGCGTCGTCTTCAAGGGCCGCCGCTATGACACCGGCGACCGCGGCGATTACCTCCGTGCCATTGTCAGACTGGCATGCGAACGTGAGGACCTGGGCCCGGAGTTCCGGACCTGGCTGCGCAGTTACGTCACCGAGGAGTTGTAGGGCCTTGAGCGGTACCACCGACCCGACCCGCCGTCCGCACCGTGTCTGGTCGGTGGCCGACCATCTCGACGACGTCCTCGCCAAGGTCCGCCCCCTGGACCCGATCGAGCTGCAGCTGCTCGACGCCCAGGGGTGCGTCCTGGTCGAGGACGTCACCGTCCCGGCCGCCCTCCCGCCGTTCGACAACAGCTCCATGGACGGCTACGCGGTCCGCGTCATCGACGTCGAGGGCGCCACCGAGGAGTTCCCGGCCACCCTCACCGTCATCGGGGATGTCGCGGCGGGCAGCGGCGAGCTGCCCGCCGTCGGCCCCGGCCAGGCCGCCCGCATCATGACCGGCGCGCCCGTCCCGCCCGGCGCCGAGGCCGTCGTCCCCGTCGAGTGGACCGACGGCGGCAGCGGCGGCGGCCCCGCCGACTCCATGGCGGCCCACGGCGCGTCCCCCGCGGGCGCCTCCGGCGAGGTCCGGGTGCACCGCCCGGCCGCCGCCCGCGCCCATATCCGCGCCGCGGGCAGCGACGTCAGCGCCGGGGAGCGCGCCCTGCGCGCCGGTACGGTCCTCGGCCCGCCGCAGATCGCCCTGCTCGCCGCCATCGGCCGCGGCACCGTCCGGGTCCGGCCGCGCCCCCGGGTCGTCGTGCTGTCCACCGGCAGCGAACTGGTCCAGCCCGGTGAGACGTTGGGCCCCGGCCAGATCCACGACTCCAACAGCTTCCAGCTCACCGCCGCCGCCCGCGACGCCGGCGCCATCGCCTACCGCGTCGGCGCCGTCGCCGACGACCCCGACACCCTCCGCGCCACCCTGGAGGACCAGTTCATCCGCGCCGACCTGCTGGTCACCAGCGGCGGCGTCAGCGTCGGCGCGTACGACGTGGTCAAGGAGACGCTCACCGACCTCTCCGCCGAGGAGGGCAGCGTCGAGTTCCGCCGGCTCGCCATGCAGCCCGGCAAGCCCCAGGGCTTCGGCCTCATCGGCCCCGACCGCATCCCGCTGCTCGCCCTCCCCGGCAACCCGGTCAGCGCCTACGTCTCCTTCGAGCTCTTCGCCCGCCCCGCCATCCGTACGCTGATGGGCCTGCCCGACGTGCACCGCGCCACCGTCCCCGCCGAGTGCACCGAGGCGGTCACCGGCTCGCCCGCGGGCCGCCGTCAGTTCCTGCGCGGCTCCTACGACCGGGACGCCGGTACGGTCACCCCCGTCGGCGGCGCCGGCTCCCACCTCATCGGCGCGCTCGCCCACGCCAACGCCCTGATCGTCGTCCCCGAGGACACCACCGAGGTCGCGGCGGGCGACAGCGTCGACGTCGTCCTGCTCGGATAGCCGCGGCGCCCCAGGGGTACGGTGTCGTCCCACAGGCGGCAGCGCGGACCAGGAGAACAATGAGCAGCGGCCAGCAACACCTCACCCATCTCGACGCGGCGGGCGCCGCCCGGATGGTCGACGTCACGGCGAAGGACGTCACCGCCCGCACCGCCCGCGCCACCGGCCGCGTCCTGGTATCGCCGCAGGTCGTCGCGTTGCTCCGGGGTGAGGGGCTGCCCAAGGGCGATGCGCTGGCCACCGCGCGGATCGCCGGGATCATGGGCGCCAAGCGGACCCCGGAGCTGATCCCGCTCTGTCACCCGCTCGCCGTCTCGGGCGTCACCGTCGACCTCACCGTCGCCGACGACGCCGTCGAGATCGCCGCCACGGTCCGCACCACCGACCGCACCGGCGTCGAGATGGAGGCCCTCACCGCGGTCTCCGTCGCCGCGCTGACCGTCGTCGACATGGTCAAGGCCGTCGACAAGGCGGCCGTGATCACCGATGTCCGGGTCGAGACGAAGACCGGCGGCAAGTCCGGCGACTGGAGCCGCGGATGACCGCCCCGCGCGCCCTCGTCGTCACCGCCTCCAACCGCGCGGCCGCCGGCGTCTACCCCGACAGGGGCGGCCCGCTGCTTGTCGAGGGGCTGACGGCCATGGGCTTCACGGTCGACGGCCCGCGCGTCGTCGCGGACGGCGACCCCGTCGAACAGGCCCTCCGCGAGGCGGTCGCCGCCGGGTACGACGCCGTCCTCACCACCGGCGGCACCGGCATCTCGCCCACCGACCGCACCCCCGAGGCCACCCGCGCCGTCCTCGACCGCGACATCCCCGGCATCCCGGAGGCGCTGCGCGCCGCGGGCCGCGAGGCGGTGCCCACCGCGGTCCTCTCCCGCGGTCTGGCCGGGGTCGCCGGCACCACCCTCATCGTCAACCTCCCCGGCTCGACCGGCGGCGTACGCGACGGCCTCGCCGTCCTCGCCACGCTCCTGCCGCACGCCGTCGACCAGATCCGCGGCGGCGATCACCCCAGACCCCAGCGGAGCACCCACTGAACGCGCCCTGGCCGGTCGTCCTCACGGACAACGACGTCACCCTCCGGCCGATAAAACTGCGCGACCAGCGCGCCTGGCGCGAGGTCAACCGCCGCAACCGCGACTGGCTGCGCCCCTGGGAGGCGACGGTTCCGCCGCCTCCGCCCGGCATCCCCGTACCGCACCGCCCGACCTACCGTCAGATGGTCCGCCATCTGCGGGCGGAGGCGTACGCGGGCCGGATGCTGCCGTTCGTCGTCGAGTACCAGGGCCGCCTGGTCGGTCAGCTCACCGTCGCCGGGATCACCTGGGGCTCGATGTGCTCGGGCCATATCGGCTACTGGGTCGACCGCGACGTCGCCGGCCGTGGCGTCATTCCGACCGCCGTCGCGCTCGCCGTCGACCACTGCTTCCGCAGCGTCGGACTGCACCGCATCGAGGTGTGCATTCGCCCGGAGAACACCCCCAGCCGCCGTGTGGTGGAGAAACTCGGATTCCGCGAGGAGGGGCTGCGTCCGCGCTATCTGCACATCGACGGCGCCTGGCGTGACCACGCCGTATTCGCGCTGACCGCCGAAGAGGTGCCCGAAGGTCTGCTGAACCGCTGGCGGCGGCAGAAGCCCAGCGCATCCCACAAATGAAATACCTGTTCGAATTAATCCACCGAATACCCACATTCGGAGAGTGCTGATCTCAACAATCACAAAAAAAGTTCGAGATATCAGCCAGATCGTGCGACACACCGGCTCAATTGGCGGATGGCCCCCCGCAAACCCCTCTACCGTGTGAGTCGTGAGAAGCAGCGGCCTCATCTACGCAGTCATCGTCGGGGCCTGGGCTGCCTACTTGGTGCCGATGTGGCTCCGTAGGCAGGACGAGCTGAACGAAGCGCGTCCCACGGAGCGCTTCAGTACGGCCATCCGGCTCCTCTCCGGCCGAGCGGCCATGCAGCGCCGCTACGACAAGGAGCAGGACGGCCTCGCCGACGATGCCGCCGACGAGCAGGAACCGGACCACCGGCCCGACGAGGCCGACGTCCGGCCCCCCGGCGACCCCGCGACCGACCCCCGCACCCGGGTCGCCGCCCACCCGCCGCGCCCCTCGCTCACCGAGCGCGCCAAGCGGGCCAAGGTCCTCGCCCGCCGCCGGCGCACCATCACGGTCCTCTTCCTCGCCTTCACCGTCGGCGCGGTCGTCGCCGCGGTCGGCGGCACCGCCTTCCTCTGGGCCCCCGCCGCCCCCGCCCTCCTGCTGAGCGCGTACATCGTCTACCTCCGCACCCAGGAGCGCCGCCGCTTCACCTTCACCATGGACCAGCGCAAGGCGGAGGCGGCGGCGCAACGGCTGCGGGAGGGCCGCCCCCGCCCTCCGCGGGCGGCGGACCAGCCGCCCGCCGCCGACCACCCGGCCGACCCCGTCGCTGACGCCCCGGCCGAACCCCACCCGGAGCCGCGTCCCGAGCCCGCCCAGGCGGCCGGCCGCCGCGCCCTCGTGGAGGAGACCGACCACGCCGAGTGGGTCGACCAGCAGCGCGAACGCGAGCGCCCCCACCCGGCCCCCGGCAGCTGGGAACCGGTCCCCGTGCCGCTCCCCACCTACGTCACCGCCCCGGTCGCCCCCCGCGCCACCAGCCACGTCGACCTCGACGCCGATGACGCCTGGAGCTCCGCCCGCTCCAGCGCCGCCGCCGAACACCCCGAACCCCCGCGCCAGGACCAGCCCACCGCGTCCCGCCGCCCCCGGGGCCGCACCCCGCTGTTCGACCAGTACGCCTCCCCGGCGCCCACCGACCCCGCAGCCGACCCGGACGACTACGACCGTCCGCGCGCCGCGAACGAGTAGCCCCACGCTGACCAGCACGGGAAGCGATTTCCGAGCACCGCCATCGAGGTGCTAGAGTTTCACTCGTCGCAAGGGCCTGTGGCGCAGCTGGTAGCGCACCTCGTTCGCAACGAGGGGGTCAGGGGTTCGAATCCCCTCAGGTCCACCGACGGAGCCGGTCACGAGAATTCTCGTGACCGGCTCTTTTTGTGTCCTGCTCAACTTGGCGGGGGAAGCGGGGCTTCCGGGCCGGGCCGGGCACCGGTAGGTGACGCCGTGTTGGAGGCCCGTCGTGGCCTGGCCTCTGATGTTCGGGCCGGAGCTGCCGGCCGTGATCACGTAGGCGCACACCTGGTATGCCGCGCCGTGTACCAGGTCGCTGCGGACCTCCCACTCCCGCCTTGTAGAGGTGGTCACCGTCGAGGCGGGCGCAGGAGCGGACCTGTACGCGGGGGGCCTGGGGCGTGGTCGGCCAGGGGCGGCAGTTGTCCGCTGCCGGGTTGGGGGCCGAGCGGGAGCCGAAAGGTCGGGCGGGGGCTGTCGGGTCATCGGGGACGCCGTTCGGGCCTACGGCGGAGGTGTGGGCGCGGCAACGGCCGGGTGCCGTGCGGGGTGCGGTCAGTCGCTGACGAGTCCCTCCGGGGAGGTGCGGGCGAGGGCGGCGAGGGTGGTGAGGGCCTGGGCGAGGACATCCGGTCGGGGGGAGGCGAGTCCGAGGCGGAGGGCGTTCGGGGCGTGGCCGCGGCCGGTGGTGAAGGCGGCGGCGGGGACCACGCCGATGCCGTGGCGGGCCGCTGCGGCGACGAAGGTCTCGGCGCGCCACGGGCGGGGCAGTCGCCACCAGCAGTGGTACGAGCGGGGGTCGCTCCGTATGTCGAACCCGTCGAGGTGCCGGGCCGCGAGCTTCTGGCGTTCCGTCGCCTCCTGCTGTTTGGCGGCCACCAGGGTGGCCAGGACGCCGTCCTGCTGCCAGCGGTGGGCGGCCTCCAGGGCGAACCGCATGGGGGACCAGCCGCCCGACCGGAGCGCGGAGGAGAGCGCGCCGCTCAGCGCGGCCGGTGCGACCACGAAGCCGAGGGTCAGGCCGGGGGCGGCGCGTTTGGAGAGGCTGTCGATCAGGACGGTGCGCTCGGGCGCAAGGGCGGCCAGCGGCGGGAGTTCGTCGCGCAGGAAGGCCCAGACGGCGTCCTCGATCGCGGGGAGACCGAGCCGGAGCAGGGTCTCGGCCAGCTGCGCCACCCGGGCGGCGGGCATGGTGAGCGAGAGCGGGTTGTGCAGCCGCGGCTGGACGTAGACGGCGTGCAGCGGGGCGGCGGCATGGGCCTCGGCGACGGCCTCGGGGACCAGCCCGGCATCGTCCATGGTCAGCGGGACGAGGGTGATGCCGTGGCGGGCGGCCACGGCCTTCACGACCGGGTAGGTCAGCTCCTCGACGCCGAGCCGTCCGCCGGGCGGCACCAGGGCGGTGACGGCGGCGGCGACGGCCTGCCGGCCGTTCCCGGCGAAGAGGACGCGCGCCGGGTCGGGGCGCCAGCCGCCGCGGGCGAGGGTGTCGGCGGCTGATTCCTGTACGGCGGGGAGCCCGGCGGTACCGACCGGTTGCAGCGCGTACGCCAGGCCGTCGGGGCGCAGCAGCCCGCCGAGTCCGGCGGCGAGGAGGGCGCTCTGGTCGGGGGCGACGGGGTAGTTCAGCTCCAGGTCGATGCGGTTTCCGGCGGGTTCGGTGAGTGCGGGGGAGGGGGCCGGGGCGGTGGTCTCGGCGCGGACGAAGGTGCCGCGGCCCACTTCGCCGACGGTCAGGCCACGCCGGGCCAGTTCCTGATAGACGCGGGTCGCGGTGGAGGCGGCGATGCCGTACTTCCGCGCGAAGGTGCGCTGCGGGGGGAGGCGGTCGCCGGGCCGGAGCGCACCGGTCCGGATCTCCTCGGCCACCGCGTCGGCGACGCTCCGGTAGTCCTGCATGGGATTTTTCCTGTCGTGTCGTTGGCCGGGCGGTTGGGCGGGCTGTTGGCCGGGTTGTTGCTCTACCGCTCCTGCCGCTCCTGCCGCTCTGCCGCTCAGTCGCTCCGTCGCCGGTTGGTCGGCCGGTCGGGTGGTCTCGGCTTGTGGGGTCCGCCCGTGATCGGAGGTTCTGTCTGCGGTCGGCGGTTCTGCGGGGAGGGCGTTCAGGGTATTGCACTCGGTGCAATGTCTCTATTGCGCCGAGGCGGGGGCGCTTTTAGGGTCCTGTGGTGATGGTCATGATGCCGCGAACTGCGGGTATTTTGGCGGCGATTGTATCTCGGTGCAATGTGTTCTCTCTGGCCTGATTGCTTTGAGGTGAGGCGGGTTGGGGGTCGGCGGCTTTTGTGCAGCGCTCCTACGGGTGCGCCAGGTGAGGGGGCGGTCATGCAACCGATCGGGGCGGGGCGGGTTTTTCTGAACGAGGAGGTTCCATGCTGGAGTTGAGCGGAGTTCTCGGGGTGTCGGTGGTGGCGTTGGGCATGGTGCTCACGCCCGGGCCGAACATGATCTATCTCGTCTCCCGGAGCGTCACCCAGGGGCGGCGGGCCGGGGTGATCTCGCTGGGTGGGGTGGCGCTGGGCTTTCTGGTCTATCTGCTCGCTGCCAATCTTGGGCTGTCGGTCGTCTTTCTCGCCGTGCCCGAGCTGTATGTCGCGGTGAAGCTGGCGGGCGCCGTCTACCTCGCCCACCTGGCATGGAAGGCCCTGAAGCCGGGTGGTCCGGCGGTGTTCTCGCCGCAGGAGGTACCGCCTGATTCACCCCGCAGGCTCTTCGCCATGGGGCTGATGACGAATTTGCTCAACCCGAAGATCGCCGTCATGTACCTCTCGCTGATACCCCAGTTCATCGATCTGGACGAGGGGCATGTGCTGCTCCAGGGGCTGGCGTTGGGTGCGATCCAGATCGTGGTGAGCATCGCGGTGAACCTCGTCATCGTCCTGGCGGCCGGAGCGATAGCCGCCTTCCTCGCCCGTCGCCCTTCCTGGCTGAAGGTGCAGCGGTACGTGATGGGCGCGGTGTTGGGGGCGCTCGCCGTCACATTGGCCGTCGACACCTCGGGGCCTTCCAGGGCGAGTTGAGGAGAGGGGTGGGCGAGGGGGGTGGGTGGTCGGCGGAAGGGGGGCCCGGTCGGTGTGCCCAGTGGTGACGCGGCTCTGGCCCTGGGTGCCCATCCCTTCCTGGGAAAGTATTTTCCGTATTGGAAAGTGTGTGGCAGGGTGGGGTGTACGACGTTCGGTGCCCGGTCGGGGTGCCGGGGAGAGGGACGGTGAGCGTGATGGCGGCGCAGGAGGGTGTACCGGGCGGCGGGGCGGAGGCCGTCGCGCTGGAGGCGACGAGCGGACTGCGGGAGGCGGAGGCGGCCCGGGCGCGGGCCGAAGTCCAGGCGCGGATCTTCCCCGCGTGGTTCGGACCGGTCTCCGCGCTGATCGTGGTGGGGGTCGGCGCCGTGCAGAGCTGGAGCGTGGACCGGAAGGGTTTCCCGGTTCTGCTGGCGCTGGTGGTCGCGTTCGGCGGCCTGGTGGCGGTCCGCACGGTGCGGTGGATCGCCACGCGCCGCACGGGAGTGGTGAGGCACGTCCCCCTGTCCGTCCGGTTGTGGCGCAGCCGGTACGGGCTCTTGATCACTGCGGCGGCGTGCGCGGTGACATGGGGCGCGGCGATACTGCTCGGGGCCGGAGGGGCCGCCTCGCGCCTCGCGGTGTACGTGGTCGCCGGCCTCTGCGTGTGGGGCAACTTCCTGTGGCGCAACGCCGTCGCCCGGCAGGAGCTGGCCCGGCTCCGGGACGAACCGGGTGCGGCGTGAGCGGCGATACCGGACCTGGTGAGTCCGGGGCTCCGCAGCTGGACCCGGTGATCCACCACCCGACGCGGCTGGCGGTGGTGGCCTTCCTCTCGGCCTGCGACGAAGCGGAGTTCGCCGCTGTACGTGACTGCTGCCAGGTGTCCGACTCGGTGCTCAGCAAGGCCGCGTCGGCGCTGGAGGCCGCCGGTTATGTCGCCATCCGCAAGGGGTACGTGCGCAAACGGCCCCGTACCTGGCTCGGCCTCACCGACGCCGGCGAGCTGGCGCTCAACCAGCATCTGGCGGCGCTTCAGAGCATCGCGGACACGGCCCGGAGCGCGGGCGCGCGGACACGTTCCGGCGGGGCGGAGGACGGGGGCGCGGCGGGGGAGTAGCCGGCGAGCGGAAGGGCGGGCGGGGCGCGGGGCGGTCCGGTGTGGAGGCGTGTCAGCCGGCCAGGCGGGCCACGGCGGAGACGACGGCGGCGATGCCGTCCTCCGCGGCCATCCGGCGGGCGGCGTCGGCGGCGCGGGTGCGGAGGGCGGGCTCTGTGGTGGCGCGGAGGAGCGCCGCGGCCAGTCGGTCGGCGGCCTCGTCGTCGGAGAGCGCGGCGAACGGGATCGGGGGAGTCGCCGCCCCCACCGCGGCCAGGCGGCCTGCCCAGAACGGCTGGTCGGCGGTGACCGGTACCGGCACGCTCGGGACGCCCGCGCGGAGCGTGGCGGCCGAGGTCCCGGCGCCCGCGTGGTGCACCACCACGGCGGTGCGGGGGAAGAGCAGGGCGTGCGGGACTTCTCCGATGGTGAGGATGTCGGAATCGGTGTGCCGGGGAGTGGGGGACGCGGTGCGTGGCGTGTGCGCGGTGCGGGTGGGGGGCTCGGTGGCGGGGACTGTGCCTGTGCGGGTTCCCGTAGCTGTGCCCGTGCGGGTTCCCGTGGGGGAGGCGATGCCGTCGGTGGCCGGGCCCGTGCCCGTGTCGGAGGGGTGAGGGCCGGTGGGGGCGCAGGTGCCGTGGTCGGGTGCGGGGGAGGTGTCGGGGGCGGTCAGCCCTGCGGTGCCGGATTGGAGGACGCCGCGGAGTCCGGCGCGGCGTAGGGCTTGTACGGCGAGGGTGCCGAGGCGTTCGCCTTCGCCGGCGGCCATGCTGCCGAAGCCGATGAAGACCGGGGGCGGGCCGTCGGCCAGGAAGTCCTCGATGCCGGGTGGGAGCGGGGCGCCGGGGGAGTGCCAGGGCCACCAGTTGCCGACGACGTCGAGGCCGGGGCGCCAGTCGGCGGGGCGCGGCAGCAGGGCCTCGCTGAAGCCGTGCAGAATCCGGGGCCGGGCCGCCTCGAACCGGCGGCGGACGGCGCCCGGGGTGGCGGGCGGCAGACCGAGGCGGGCGCGGAGGGCGCGGGTCGCGTCGGCGTACAGCCGGTCGACGAGGCGTGGGGCGAGGCGGCCCGCGAGGCGGTTGCCCCAGGGGCCCAGGTTCCGGCCACCGGACACCACGGGGGCGAACTCCCTGGTGGGGGCAGTGGGGTGGAGGGGCAGGTCGAGCGCGGGGATGCCGTGGGCCTCGCAGAGGTGGCGACCGAGCGGGGCGGTGGTCGTGGAGAGCAGCAGCAGTTCCGTGCCCGGGGTGACGGCGTCGGCCATGCCCGCCCCCAGTTCGTCGACGAATGCGGCGGCGGTGCGCAGCAGCGCCCGCTGACCGCCGCGCCCGGCACCGGGACCGGCGTCGCCGGGGCGCCGGGCATGCGGATCGGCGGGCAGCCGTCGGAACTCCGGCCCGGCGGCGCGGACGAGCGGCGCGAAGACGTCGTGCGTGGCGATCGCCACGTCGTGACCCGCGGCGATGAGGGCGGCGCCGATACCGGTGTACGGGGCGACATCGCCGTAGGAACCGGCGGCGGTGATGAGGATCTTCATGGGGTTGCCTTTCGTGAGTGAGTGAGTGAGTGAGTGAGTGAGTGAGTGAGTGAGTGAGTGAGCGGGGCGGGGCCCGGAGCCCAGGCCCCGCGGCCCCGGATCCCGGATCCCCGATCCCGGAGCCCTGAGCCTGGAGCCCGGAGAAGTGGGCCGGGGCGGAGGTGGGTGAGGTGCGGGCGGTCGTCACGGACGTAGGGGTGGGCCTGCCTGTGAGGAATGGCCGCCCGGTGTGTACGGGGGCGTCGGACGGACGGGCACACGGATGGATGGATGGATGGATGGACGGGCGGAAGGAAGGGCTCGGTGGCGTCCCGTAGGGGGTCTGCTCGTCCCGGCGTCCGGCGTCCGGCGTCCGGCGTCCGGCGTCCCGGTGTCGTCGCTCCGTTACCCGACTTGTCGGGCGTCGCGCCCGTAAGGGAGTTTCCTGTCAGCCCGTGCGGGAGGACCTGGGGGCCGGGTGGGAAGCCCTTCCGGGATGCCTCTTCCGGGAAGGGGAGGTCCGGCCTGCTCCCCAGGCGGTTCCCGGCTGTCCTTGGGCCGCGCCGGGCCGGCGCGGCCCGCGGGCCTCAGGCGGCGCGGGCCACTTCACGTGGCGGCCCGGTCGGCAGGAGGTGTGCGCCGATGTCCCAGGCGCGCGCCCCGGATTTCAGGGCGCAGCCGTCGCCCCCGGCGGCGACGGATGCCCTGTCCCAGGCGTCTCCGGCGATGGACCTCCTTCCCCTGGCGTCTCCACCGCTGCCCCGGCCGACGGCTCTGTCCCCGCTGGGCATGACGGGGCCTCAGCAACGGCCCCCGCCACAGAAGTCGAGGCCCTCGACCCAGAGGACGAGGCCCTCGGCCCCGCACCCGATTCCGCCTCCGCTTCCGCCTCCGCCTCCGCGTCCTGCCCCGCCCCCCGGTCCTGCTCCGCACCCGAACCCCCGGCGGCTTCCACGGCGGCTTCCGCGGCGGCTTCCACGGTGGCTTCCACGGCGGCTTCCACGGCGGCTTCCGCGGCGGTCATCGCCCCCGGTCCTCGTACCGCATTGGCGTGGATGGCGGTGTGCAGGTAGGACGCCAGGCCGGGGCGTTGTTCCGACGGGGGGACGAGGAGGGCGAAGGCGCGGGGGTCGGTGAGGAAGTCGTCGGCGATGCGGGTGTGCATGTCGGTGGGGCAGGGGGTGAACCAGCGGCTGATGTGGGCGCGGTGCTCCTCGGCCAGGTCCATCGCCGTCGGACCGTCCGGGGGTTCCTCGGTGTCGTGGGCGGCGAGGAGACGGGTGCGCCAGGCGGCGGCCTCGGCCATGAGGCGGGCCCAGTCCTCCTTGGTGTGGCTGTCGGCGCGGGCCATCGCCCGCCGGTGACCTGGGCTGTCGTGCCATTTGCGCTCGGCGTCGGTGGCGTAGCTGAGGTCGAAGGCGACCTCGCCGAAGACCTCGAACCGTTCGTCGGGTGTCAGCCGCACACCGGTCTGCTGGACCTCCATGGCCCGCTCGGCGACCTCGACCAGGCGGCCGAGACGGGCGATCTCCTCGGTGAGCCGGCGGTGGCGGGTGCGCAGCCGGTCGAGGAGGTCGGCGTCCGGGGCTCGGAGGAGGGTGGCGATCTCGTCGAGCGGGAAGCCCAGCTCGCGGTAGAAGAGGATGCGCTGGAGCCGGGCGAGGTCGGCGTCGTTGTAGAGGCGGTACCCGGCGGGGCTGCGGTCGCCCGGGCTGAGCAGTCCGGCCTTGTCGTAGTGGTGCAGGGTGCGCACCGTGATCCCCGCGAAGTGGGAGACCTGGCCGACCGTGTAGCTCATCGCGGCGCCTTCCGTCCTGGCTGCTCGCGGCGGAGCCCCGGACCCACCCGTAGGGGTCCGGGGCGAGCCGCCCCCGTCACCCGTACAGGGTGCGCCCTGACGTGACGTAAGGGTCAAGCGGGAACGGCCGACGAGGCGCACGGGAGCGACCGGCCGGCAGGCGCGAGCGCTCCAGGAGAAGGCCGAAGTAGGGGGAGCGGACACCTGCGGAAGCGGGCCCCCGGAGGGAAGCGGGCCCCGAAGGGAAGCGGGCTCCCGGCAGGAGGCGGCCCCCGGCGAGGAAGTGGAACGCCCCAGAAGCCGCGCCCCCCCGGCCGGAAGCGTCCGGGGGGCGCCGCCACCCGCCACCCGGCAAGAATCACGAAGTCGCAGGTCGCCACCACGCATCCCGCTCGCCCCCGTAAGAAACCACCGCCCCCGAAGCAACGAAGGCTCTCGGGGGCGGTGCGGTGAAGGACGGAAACAGGGGGCCCGTGATCGGGCGGGGCCCCGGCCTCGGGTGGGGCCCAGGGGGCGGGCGGGGAAACAGCCCGGCCCCCTCACCCTCCTTCCGGATACGTCTCCTGCCACACCGAGGTGAATTCCGCCTGGGTGTCCTCGCGGGTGAGGCCGGCGGTGCGGGCCCGGGTCATCCAGGCGCGCAACTCCTCGCGGAGCTGGGTGTCGGCCGCGGATTCCGGGCGGGCCAGGGTGCGGCTGACGAAGGTGCCGAGGCCGGGGCGCGGTTCGACCAGGCCCTCGCGTTCCAGCTCGCGGTAGGCCTTCAGCGTGGTGTTCGGATTGACCTTGGTGGTGGCCGCGACCTGCGCCGCCGTCGGCAGACGGTCCCCTTCGACCAGGATGCCCAGCCGCAGCGCCTGCTGGACCTGCTGGACGATCTGGAGGTAGGTGGCCACGCCACTGCGCCGGTCGATCCGGAACTCGACCACGCTCACCACCTCTCCGACTCTTCCGCCCGCCGCGGCCCGGCGGCCCCGTGCGGGCCCGGCCGCCCCCACTGCCACGGTAGCGGGGGGCCGGACTCCGTACGGTCCGACCGATTGATGATGGTGCGGCCACTACCGGCTGTCAAAGCGCGGCACGGCTGGTGACCGGGGGCGGCGGGCCGGTCGGCGCTCAGAGCGGCCGCCGGTGGGCGCGCCAGGCGACGAACCCGAGAATCGCCGCGGTCAGCGCGAACAGGATGGCCGATCCCCGCCATTGCATGCCCATCATCTGGTCGAAACTGAAGTAGTCGGTGACGCTCTGGGTGATGCCCAGCTTCGCCCGGCACGCGTCGGTGGCCGCTTCGGTGGAATCGAGGCAGGTGCCGAAGCCGTAGAGCTTGCCGTCGGCGGTCGCCACCCAGCTGTCCATGTTGATGGAGTCCACCGCGATCGACACCTCGTGGCCGAGCGGGACGAACGAGTGCCGCAGCTCCGCCAGGTGCGAGGTGACGCGGTCCCAGGCGATGCTGAAGGCCCCCATGAAGACGACGGTGGCGACCATCGCGGTGATCATGCGCTTGAGGAGCATGCCGAGGGCGATGCCGCAGACCGTGAAGAAGAGCGACATGGCCGGGAGCATCGGGCCGGTGACGCCGAACGGTCCGCCGTTCAGCCAGTCACCGTTGAACGCCAGGGTGTGGGCCGGGAGCCACATCCACCGGTACGACAGCGACAGCGCGGTGGTGCAGACCACGACGACGGTCAGCGGCAGCGCGAGGGTCGTGGCGATCCACCGGGCACGGCTGACGGACTGCGTGGTGACCAGCCGGATCGTGCCGTGCTCCTGCTCCCCGGCGATCAGCGGGGCGCCGACGAAGAGCCCGATGAGCGCGGGCAGGAACGCCAGCAGTCCGGCGCCGGCGCGGAACATCCTGCCGAACTCGTCGCCGAACTTCGTCGAGGCGCGCTCGCCGGGCTGGATGCCGTACTGCTGGACGAAGTCGACGACGGCGAAGTGCTGGTACACGAAGTACGCGGAGACCAGCACGGTGACGACGATGCCGCCGGTCAGGGCCGCGCGGTGGCGGCGCCAGACCAGCCAGGGCAGGCCGTGCAGCAGCCCGCCGGAGGGGCGCCCGGTGGTGGTGTCGCTCATGTCGGGGGTGTTTCCCTCGGGCCGGGGGCGGCTCTCCGCCCGGATATCGGTGGTCATGCCGCACGTCCCGCGACCGGACCGTCGAGGCGGGCCTCGTCCGAGATCAAGTTCGGTGCCTGCGGCGACCGCAGGTAGGCCAGCAGGACCTCCTCCAGGCCCGGCACCTGCACGTCCCAGCTGTCGGAGAGCGGGCCGCCGGGGCGGACCAGGGCGGTGAACTGCCGTCCGGTGACCCGGGATTCGACGACGGTGTGGTGGCGCGCCAGCTCGTCCGGGAGGCCGTTGCCGGCGGCGACACCCGTCACCAGGGTGTGTGCGGGGACCAGTTCGTCGGTCGCGCCGCCCATCCGGAGCCGGCCCTCGGAGAGGACGAGGAGGAAGTCACACATGTCCTCCATCTCGGAGAGCATGTGGGACGACATCAGGACGGTCGTGCCGTGCTCGGCGGCCTCGGCCATCAGCAGCCCGGCCATCTCGTGGCGGGCCAGCGGGTCCAGGTCGGCCATCGGCTCGTCGAGCATCAGCAGGTCGGGGCGCTTGCCGAAGGCCAGGGCGAAGGCGACGCGGGTGCGCTGGCCGCCGGAGAGGGTGCCGACCTTGGCGGTGAAGGGGACGTTGCCCGACTTCACGATCCGCTCGGCCAGCGCCTGGTCCCAGCCGGGGTTCAGCTCGCGGCCCAACCGCAGCGTCTCGGCCACCGTGAAGCGCGGGTAGAGCGGCTTGTCCTGGGCCAGGAAGGCGATGCGCTGCAGGACCGCGGGGTCGGAGACCGGCACCCCGAACAGCCGCAGCGAGCCGGCGGACGGCTGCACCAGCCGCGTCGCGGTGCCCAGGAAGGTGCTCTTGCCGGCGCCGTTGGGCCCGACCAGCGCGCAGATACGCCCTGCCGGGAGCCGGAACGAGCAGTCCTGCAGCGCCCAGCCGCGGCGGTACTTCTTCCCCAGGCCGTCGGCCTCGATCGCCCATGGGCTCTGGTCGCTCACCCGGCTCACCCCTTTAGCTAGTTGATTAGTGGAATGAGTATGGGGAGATCGGCGGAGACCTGTCAAACAGGGGGGCACGAGCGAGGTCACGAGCCGATCCGCCGCGTCGCGGCACGGGCCCGGGGCGCGGGCGCCGGACGGGCGCACACGGAAGCGCCGCCCCGGCGGGACCGGGGCGGCGCGGGAAGGAAGGCGGAGGGGCGGGCGCGGTGCTACACCAGCGCCTTGCGCATGCACCGGCTGTCGTCGTACGTCCGGAACTCCCCGAACTTCTCCGGCTCGGGGACCATCAGATAGCCGCAGGACGCGTAGAGGGACAGCGCCTCCGGCTGTTCGGTGCCGGTCTCCAGCACCATCCGGGTGCGGCCCGCCGCTCGCGCGTCGGCCTCCAGCGCGGCCAGGATGCGCCGGGCCAGCCCGCGCCCCCGGGCCTCCTCGATCACGAACATCCGCTTGATCTCCGCGTCCCCGGCGGCGTACCCCTTGGCGGTGTCCTCCTCGGTGCGCCAGCCGCCGGTGGCCACCGGGCGGCCGCCGTCGTACGCGAGCAGGTACATGCCGCGCGGCGGGTCGAACATCGCGGCGTCGAGCGGTGTGAAGTCCGTCTCGCCGTAGCGGCGGACGTACTCCTGCTGCACCAGCGCGTCGAGGACCACCGCGTCGGGATGGTCGTAGCGAACGGGGCGTATCTCCACACCGGTCTCCATTCCGGAAAGCGTACGGCGCGCCCGCCGGACCGGGCGAGCGGCTTTGCGGACCGGCCCGCCCGGCCGGTTATCGTGCCGGAATGCTCACCGTGACGGGGAACGCGTGGGACTGCCGCCGCCGCTTGCGAACCTGAGGAGCCCGCCTTGCTCACCGTGACCACCGTGAACGTCAACGGTATCCGTGCCGCCGCCAAGAAGGGCTTCGTGCCGTGGCTGGCGGAGACCGCCGCGGACGTGCTCTGCCTCCAGGAGGTCCGCGCGGAGGCCGCCCAGATCCCGGCGGAGGTCCGCGAGCCCGAGGGCTGGCACACCGTGCACGCCCCGGCCGAGGTGAAGGGCCGCGCGGGGGTGTCGCTCTACACGCGGCGGGAGCCGGACGCCGTACGGATCGGGTTCGGCTCGGCGGAGTTCGACGCGAGCGGCCGCTACGTGGAGGCCGATCTGCCCGGCGTGACGGTGGCCTCGCTCTACCTGCCGTCCGGCGAGGTCGGCACCGAGCGCCAGGACGAGAAGGAACGCTTCCTGAAGGAGTTCCTGCCGTACCTCACCGGGCTGCGCGCCCGCGCGGCGGCCGACGGCCGTGAGGTGCTGGTCTGCGGCGACTGGAACATCGCCCACCAGGAGGCCGACCTGAAGAACTGGAAGGCCAACGGGAAGAAGTCCGGCTTCCTCCCCGAGGAGCGCGCCTGGCTGACCGAGGTCCTGTCCGAGACCGCCGGCGGCTACGTCGACGTCGTCCGCGCCCTGCACCCGGACACCGACGGCCCGTACTCCTGGTGGTCCTACCGCGGCCGCGCCTTCGACAACGACGCCGGCTGGCGCATCGACTACCACATGGCCACCCCGGGCCTCGCCCGCCGCGCGGCCAAGGCGTTCGTGGAGCGCGCGGAGAGCTATGACACCCGGTGGAGCGATCATGCGCCGGTGACGGTGGTGTACGGGGGCTGACGCCCGGGGCGCCAGGTCGGGCGCCTTTCACCCCTCGCCCTGCGAGGCCCGTTCCATGCGACGCGCCCCCGCACCGGCTCGGTCGCCGGTGCAGGGGCGCGTTTTTCGTACGTGCGGGAGATCAGGCGCCGAACTGTCCGGCCTTCACACCCGCGACGAACTGAGCGAACGAGCCGGCTGGGAACGACAGGACAGGGCCGTCCGGTGCCTTGCTGTCGCGTATCGGGACGATGCTGGTTGCTATGGCGGAGGCAGGGGACCACTCCAGGCAGTCCCCGCCGTCTTGGCTGCTGTAACTGGACTTGACCCAGGAGGAGTTCGGCGGGATCACAATGCCTCCATGTGATGTCGGATCATCTGGACGGACGCGTCACGGGACAGGGCGGAAGCCGTGAGGACATCGTAAGACCGCGAAAGATGCCGAACTTCCGACGGTTCGTCGATGATGGCGCCAGACCGGATGCCCTCCGTGTAGACCACGGGTGGGCCGTCCGCAGTGGTGAGGATCGACAGGGTGCCGTCCATCAACCCGTGCGTGCCCGCATCGAGCGGAAGCACCTGGAGAACCGTGGTGGGGCGCGCCGTGTGTTCCAGGAGCGCGGCCAGTTGCTCCCGCATTACTTCACGGCCGCCTACCACTCGTTTTATGACCGACTCGCAGAGGATCACGGAGAAGTCAGGGGGCGTGCTGCCGGTCAGAATCTGTTGCCGCGCGATGCGGGTGCGCACCTTGTTCAGCAACTCGGTGTTACTGGCCCGAGGGTCACCCTCGCGGAAGAGAGACCACGCGTAGTCGGAAGTCTGGAGCAGACCCGGTACGACGGTGGGCGACCACGCCGCGATGCTGATCGCCTTCGGCTCCAGCTCGATCCGTCGCCGCGAATGTGCCGGGAACGCCTGCGCATGGACCTCTTCGTACAGCCGCTTGAACAGTCCATCCGTCATGAACACCTGGTCCAAGAGCGGCGCGAGCCCTGGTGGGATCGGGCCCACACAGTTCTCCACCCGGGAAATGGTGCTCTTGGATACGCGCACCAGTCGGCCCAGATCGGTCTGCGTCAAGGGCTTGCCCGGGTACAGCTCGCGAGCGCTCTTGCACTCCTCCGCGAACTCCTTGCGAGGGTCCCGCACACTCCCGGTGTCCGCCGCGCTGTCAGTTTCTCCACTCATTTTTCCCCCTGACCACCGGCCTGGTCACGAATTTCCGAGGGCGCCACTACCTGCGGTGAACGGTGCGCACATATGTCGTCGTGACCATTACGCAGGTTGAGCGCTGAAACTCTCCCCAGCGTAGCCAGGGATGCCGCAGGCTTGTGAGCGATCGACCGCACAGCGTGAGCTTGCGGTGGTGACCGCCCGGCGCGCTCTCCGGGGAATGCGCCCCCGATCAGTGAGGAGCCACCGTGGCCCCTGCCGATGCGCCCGAGCCGGAGCCCGTCCCCGCGCCGGGGTGCGACGTGTGCCGGCTGTGCGCTCAGGACCGGGAGGGCGCCCGCGCCGACGGACGCACCCTGACGGTCCGGAGCTGCAACGCCGTGATTGCCGGACACCCCCATCAACGGAAGGCGAATCGATGACCACCGCGGACACCCCGATGACGCACGCCACCGACGCGGGTGCCCTCACCCGCGAGATGACCGACTACCTTCGTGAACACCCTGAGGAGCAGGGGGCGTTGCTGACGTTGTACGACGCCTTGTGCGATCACGCGCGGCGGGGGCGTTGTCCGCACGGTGGACGGTGCCCGGAGATCCTCTCCGGTGCGCTGCTGCTCGATGAGCGCGGGCGGGTGCTGCTGCTCCGTCACGGCGACCGCTGGGCGTTTCCCGAAGGTGCGCCGCAACCCGGGGACCTCGGCCTGCGGGACACCGCGTACGCGCTGCTCCGCGAGTTCGGCGGGGTGCGAGAGGCGTGGGTGCCGGGACAGGCGGCGGGTCCTGTGATGATCGACGTCACGCGGGGCAGGCCGGACCGTGTCGGTTTCCGGTACCTCTTCGTCACCCACAGCAGCGTGGTTCCCTCCGTCGTCCTCGCGCACGGGCTCGCGCGGTGGGCCGGTCTCGGCGAGGTCGACGAGCGGATCGCCGCCCGGCTCCGGCCCTTCGTCGCCGCGCCCTGACGGGCGGTTCTCCCGGGGCTATCCGTCTGCGGTTCCCGCCTGTGACTCCTGCCCGTCATCCCCGCCCCCGTCCGGTGTCTCCCCCCGCATCCAGCACTCCAGCTCCGCGCGGACGCGGCGGTCCATCGCCATGGTGATCTCGGCGTCGATGACGGCCTGGAAGACGGGGTGGAGTTCCTCGATGGTGCCGGCGAGGTGGTCGATGTCGTGGGCGGCGGGGGGTGTGCCCGTGGGTGGGTCGACGAGGTGGGTGCGGATGAGGGCCGCCGCGATGGCGGCGACGGCGTCGGCGTGGGTGCGTACGGCGCGGCCCGCCTCCAGGACGGCGGCGAGCGGGATGCCCCGGGCGACGAGGGTGGTGGAGGCGTCCAGCAGGCGGCGGCTGGTGTGGACGAACTCGTCGCCGTCGACGGCCAGGTAGCCGATGTCGAGTGAGGCGGCGAGGTTCTCGGCGGTGACGTCGCCGCTGTAGTGGTCGGCCAGTTCCTCGGGGGTGAGGCGGACCGGGGTCTCGTCCGACCAGGGGGTCACGAACGCCGTGTCCAGGCCCAGGAGTTCACCGACGTCGCGGCCGCTCTCGAAGGCGGCGAGGAGTTCGGTGATGCCGCCGAGCGTGTGGCCGCGCTCCAGCAGGGCGGCGATCGAGCGGAGCCGGGCGAGGTGGTGCTCGTTGTACCAGGCGATGCGGCCCTCGCGGCGCGGCGGCGGGATCAGCTTGCGCTCGCGGTAGAAGCGCAGCGTCCGGACGGTGATACCGGCCTCGGCGGCCAGCTCCGTCATCCGGAACTCGCGCTGCTCGGGCTGGTCGTTCGGGTTCTCGTTCGCGGCCACCCGGTCACCTTATGCGCGGCGGACCCCGGCGGCCCGGGGTGCAACCGCCGGTAACTTCCCTGCGCGCAGCCTCTACCGCTCGGTACGGAGCTGCCTTACGCTCCAATCGTGCCAGTGATTGCTGGCGCGATCGGTGGCGTCGGTGAACCGGGGAGGCGGTGGCATGTCCGAGCGGGAACACGTGCGGGTGGCGGTGATCGGATCGGGGTTCGGTGGTCTGGGGGCGGCCGTGCGGCTGCGCCGGGAGGGGATCACCGACTTCGTGGTGCTGGAGCGCGCCGGGTCGGTGGGCGGCACCTGGCGGGACAACAGCTATCCCGGGTGCGCATGCGATGTGCCCTCGCACCTCTACTCGTTCTCCTTCGCGCCCAACCCCCGCTGGCCGCGGAACTTCTCCGGTCAGCCGCACATCCGCGCCTATCTGGAGCATGTCGCGGACACCTTCGGCCTCCGCCCCCACCTGCGCTTCCACGCCGAGGTGGAGAGCGCGCGGTGGGACGGCGACGCGCTGCGCTGGGAGATCGAGACGGCCCGCGGGCCGCTCACCGCCGACGTCCTCGTCTCGGCGACCGGACCGCTCTCCGACCCGAAGATCCCCGACATCCCGGGCCTCGACGGCTTCCCCGGCAAGGTGTTCCACTCCGCCCGCTGGGACCACGACTACGACCTGCGCGGCAAGCGCGTCGCCATGATCGGCACCGGCGCCTCCGCCATCCAGATCGTCCCGGCCATCCAGCCCGAGGTCGGCCGCCTCAGCCTCTTCCAGCGCACCCCCGCCTGGGTGCTGCCGCGCGCCGACCGCAGGATCACCGGGCTGGAGCGCTGGCTGCACGCCAAGGTGCCCGCCACCCGCGCGGCCCGCCGCGGACTCCTCTGGGGCATCCGGGAACTCCAGGTCAGCGCCTTCACCAAGCGGCCGAACGAACTCGGGCTCGTCGAAACCGTGGGCCGCGCGCACATGCGGCTGGCGGTCAAGGACCCCGCGCTGCGCGCCAAGCTCACGCCCGACTACCGCATCGGCTGCAAGCGCATCCTGCTCTCCAACAGCTACTACCCGGCGCTCACCCGGCCGAATGTCGACGTGATCGCCGCCGGGCTGCGGGAGGTCGACGGCGCCACCCTCATCGGCTCCGACGGCAGCCGCACCGAGGCCGACGCGATCGTCTTCGGCACCGGCTTCCACGTCACCGACATGCCGATCGCCGCGCGCATCACCGGCGCCGACGGCGTCACCCTCGCCGAGCGCTGGAAGGACGGCATGGCGTCGCTGCGCGGCGCCGGCACCGACGGGTTCCCCAACTTCCTCACCCTCATCGGCCCCAACACCGGCCTGGGCAACAGCTCGATGATCCTCATGATCGAGTCCCAGCTGAACTATCTCGCCGACTACCTGCGCCAACTCGACGTCCTCGGCGGCGGGATCGCGCTGGACGCCCGCCCCGAGGCGGTGGCCGCCTGGAGCGACGAGATGCAGCGGCGGATGCAGCGCACCGTGTGGACCACCGGCGGCTGCGACAGCTGGTACCTCGACGCCAACGGCCGCAACACCACCGCCTGGCCCGGTACCACCGCCGAGTTCCGGCGCGAGACCCGCCACGTCGACCTGGCCGAGTACACCCTGCTGCGCCCGCCGGCCGGCCGCCGCACCCCCGCCCCCGCCACCCTCTCCGAGGAGGCCGCCGCATGAAGCGCCCCGGACACGTCACCAGCGGACCGTACGCCCCACCGCCGCCCCGCCGGGCACTGCACGTCGTCTCCGGCGGCGCCCGGCTCCACACCGAGATCCACGGCCCCGAGGGCGCCCCGGCCGTCGTGCTCGCCCACGGCTGGACCTGCTCCACCGCCTTCTGGGCCCCCGTCGTCCGCGACCTCGCCGCCGACCACCGCGTCATCGTCTACGACCAGCGTGGCCACGGCCGCAGCCCGGCCCCCGGGCCCGGCGGCTACAGCACCACCGCCCTCGCCGACGACCTGGTCGCCGTCCTGGAGGCGACGCTGGCACCGGGCGAACGCGCCGTCGTCGGCGGCCACTCCATGGGCGGCATGACGATCATGGCCGCGGCCGACCGCCCCGCCCTGCGCGAACGGGCCGCCGCCGCGCTGCTGTGCAGCACCGGCGCCGCCGACCTCTCCGCCGAATCACGGGTCATCCCGCTGCGCACCCCCGAGGGCCGCCGCCGGGCACACCGGCTGATGCTCGGCTCCCGCGCGCCGCTCGGCCCCGTCAGCCCGGTGACGAAGGCGGCCCTGAAGTACGCCACGATGGGCGCCGGTTCCTCCCCCGAACAGGTCGAGGCGTGCGCCCGGATCGTCCACGCCTGCCCGACCGGCGTCCGCTCCCACTGGGGCCGGGTGCTCTACGGGCTCGAACTCACCGGTGGCGCCGCGCGGTTGGCCGTACCGGCGGAGGTCGTCGTCGGCACCGCGGACCGGCTCACCCCGGTGGTCCACGCGCGCCGGCTGGCGTCCGTCCTGCCCGACTGCCGCCGCCTGACGGAACTGCCGGGCCTGGGCCACATGACCCCGCTGGAGAACCCGGGCGCGGTGGCGACCCGGCTGCGCGCCCTGGTGGCGGACCACGTGGCGGGGGCGGGATCCGGCAGGAACCCCGCCGGAACGAGCGCGGCGGCGGGCGAGGAATCCTGCGGGCAGGCACCCGGAAGGAAGACCGGCGCCGAGAGCGGCGCGCGGCGTGAGGACGGCAAGGAGAAGGGGGAAGCGGCATGAGCGGGCGCAACGGGCTTCAGGGGCAGGTCGTGGTGGTGACCGGGGCGGCGCGCGGGGTCGGTGAGCTGCTGGCCCGCAAGCTGTCGGCGCGCGGCGCCACCCTCGCGCTGGTCGGTCTGGAGCCGGACGCGCTCCGCGAGGTCGCCGTCTCGCTGCGCGGACCGGCCCACCACTGGTACGCCGACGTCACCGACCACACCGCGATGGCGCGGGTCGCCGCCGAGGTGAAGGCGCGGTTCGGGAAGGTCGACGCGGTCGTCGCCAACGCCGGGGTGGCGACCGGCGGCCCGTTCGCCGACTCCGACCCGGACGCCTGGCGGCGGGTCATCGAGGTCAACCTCATCGGCGGCGCGGTCACCGCCCGCGCCTTCCTGCCCGTCCTCACCGAGTCGCGCGGCTACTTCCTCCAGATCGCCTCGCTCGCCGCGCTCACCCCGGCGCCGATGATGACGGCGTACTGCGCCTCCAAGTCCGGCGTCGAGGCGTTCGCGCACAGCCTGCGCGGCGAGGTCGGACACAAGGGCGTACGGGTCGGCGTCGCCTACCTGAGCTGGACCGACACGGACATGGTGCGCGGCGCCGACCAGGACGACATCATGCGCGAGCTGCGGTCGAGGCTGCCCTGGCCGTCGAACAAGACGTATCCGCTGGGGCCCGCCGTCGACCGGATCGCGGACGGTGTCGAGCGGCGCTCGGCGCATGTCTACGGCCAGTGGTGGCTGCGCGGGATGCAGTCGCTCCGCGGTTACCTCCCGGCGCTCATCGGCACGGTCGGGCAGCGGGAGATGCGGCGGTTCGGGGACCGGCTCGACGGGATGGACGTCGGCTTGGTCGGCGCCGGCGGCGAGGCGGACGAGAAGGCGCGCGCCGAGCGGTGACCGCCTCCGCCGGGCCGGGCGCCGCCTTGCCCACCGCGGCCTTCACGGGCCCGGCCCGGCACCCAACCGACGGGCCCCGCCGTCTCGTTGATCACCGTCCGGCCCGGCCCGCCGCCCGCCGGTTGATCGAAATGCGGGTGGCGGGGGCGCGTGCAAGGCTGGTCGCGTCCGGCACCCGACATCCGACGGGAGTGAACCGCATGGGGCTCAGGGAGCAGTTCCAGGCCAAGGCCGAACAACTGGCGCAGCGGGCGCGTGCGGAGGCCGACGCGGAAGCGGCCCGGCGCAGCGCCGGAACCACCGACGGGCCGGAGCCCGAACCCGGCACCGAGCCGACGGAGCCCACCGGGTACTGACCCCGGCGGCCCACCCCGCACGCGCACGGCGCACCCGGAGCACACACCGGGTGCGCCGCCCGCGTGCGGCGGCGCGGCGGGCGGGCTCCTTCCGCGCCACCCGGGCGCCGGGGCCGTGCCGCCGGGGCCGGGCCCCGCTCACCGGGGCGGCAGCTCCGGTCGCCGCAGGTCCGGCGCCTCCGAGAGGTCGGGCGGGGTGGCCGCCGGGTGGCGGTCGAGGAGTTCCAGGGCGGTGCGGACGGCGACGCCGAGTTGCGGGTGGCGGTCCTCGGCCCAGTCCAGCGGGGAGCGCAGTGCCTCGATGTCGGGTTCGACGCCGTGGTTCTCCACACCCCAGCCGTACACCTTGAACCACGCCGCGTTCATCGGCACCGTGATCGTCGTCCCGTCGCCCAGCCGGTGCCGGCCGGTCATCCCGACCACGCCGCCCCAGGTGCGCATCCCGACCACCGGGCCGATGCCCTGGAGCTTGAACGCCGCGGTGATCATGTCGCCGTCGGATGAGGTCATCTCGTCGGCGACCGCGACGACCGGCCCGCGCGGCGCGTTCTGCGTGTACGAGACGGGCTGCGCGTCGCGCGTCAGGTCCCAGCCCATGATGGTGCGGGTCAGCTTCTCGATGACCAGCTCGGAGATGTTGCCCCCGGCGTTGCCGCGCACGTCGACGATGAGCGCCGGGCGCGAGACCTCCATCCGCAGATCGCGGTTGAACTGCGCCCAGCCCGAGCCGCCCATGTCCGGGATGTGGAGATAGCCGCACCGGCCGTCGCTCAGCTCCCGGACCACCGCCCGGCGCCGCTGCACCCAGTCCTGGTAGCGCAGCGGCCGCTCGTCGACCAGCGGCACCACCGCCACCCGCCGTGGCGGACCGGACCCCTCCGCCGGGGCGAACGTCAGCTCCACCGTCGTCCCGCCCGCCGCCGACAGCAGCGGCGAGGGCCCGGCGACCGGATCGACCCGGCGGCCGTCGACGTGGGTCAGCGCCGCGCCCTCCCGGATGCCGGTACCGGCCAGCGGCGAGCGTGCCTTGGAGTCCGACGACTCGCCCGGCAGGATCCGCTTGAGCACCCACCGCCCCTCGCGCGGCACGAAGTTGGCGCCCAGCAGGCCCATCGCCCGCTGGTAGTGCGGCGGCCCCTCGTTGCGCCGCGCCCCGGCGACGTACGCGTGCGAGGTGCCCAGCTCGCCCAGGACCTCCCGCAGCAGATCGGCGAACTCGTCCGGGGAGGCGACGCGGTCCAGCAGCGGGCGGTACTGCGCGAGCACCGCGTCCCAGTCGATGCCGGACATCCCCGGGTCCCAGAAGTACGCCCGGACGATCCGGCCCGCCTCCTCGTACGCCTGCCGCCACTCCGCCTCCGGGTGCACCTCGTGGAGGATGCGCCGCAGGTCGAGGTGGACCGTCGAGTCGCTGTCGGCCTGCTCGGTGGCGGGCACGGCCCGCAGATCGCCCTCGTCGTTGACGACCAGCCGGGTGCCGTCGCCGCTGAGCGCGAACCGGTCGAGCGCGGAGGTCAGTTCGGTGCGCCGGGCCTTGGACAGGTCGAAGTGTTCGAGGGTGGGCTGGCCCGAGGTGTTGTCCGGGTTGGCGAACGTCTCGCCGAGCGCCCCGGAGATCGGCCAGCGCAGCCACACCAGACCGCCCCCGGCGACCGGCCGCAGCGAGGAGTACTTCGACGCGGCGACCGGGAACGGGGTGACCCGCTCCGGCAGCCCCTCCACCTCGACCAGCACGGGGCCCTCGGCGACCGGCGGGTTCTCGGCCGGATCGAGCCCGCCGGCGGCTGGGCGGCCCTCCGGCGACAGGGCGAACGGCGACGGCGTCGCGGACGACAGCGGGACCAGGTGCGGGCGGCAGCCCAGCGGGAACGACAGATCGCCGGTGTGTACGTCGTAGACCGGGTCGAAGCCGCGCCAGGACAGGAACGCCAGGTAGCGGCCGTCGCGGGTGAAGACCGGCTGCTCGTCCTCGAACCGGCCGTTGGTGACGTCCACGATCATCCGGTCGGCGAGCCGGGCCATCTTGATCTGCCGCAGCGACCGGCCGATGCCCGGATGCGACCAGGTCAGCCACCGTGAGTCCGGCGAGAACGCCAGATCCCGCACCGGACCGTTGGCGGACCGGATCAACTCGGTGACCTCGTCCGGGAGTTGGCGCTCCGCGGGCTCGTCGTCACCCTCCACCGCGGGCGCCTCCGCCGCCTCGCGGTCCTCCGGCCGCCGCACATCGACCAGCAGCAACCGGCCGTCGTGGGCGGCCACCGCCAGCCGGGTGCCGTCCGGTGACGCCACCGTCTCCTGGACCGTCCCCAGCCGCCCCGCCGCCAGCCGCCGCGGCTGACCCACTCCGCTGGCCCGCGGCAGCCCGGCGATCTCGACCGCGTCCGCGCCCTCCGCGTCGGTGACGTACGCGATCCGGCCGGTGTCGCCCAGCATCTCCGGCAGCCGCACCCGGACACCGGGGACGTCGTGCAGGGCACGGGCCGGGCCGTCGCGGTGGGTGAGCCAGTAGAGGCTGCCGCGCACCCCGACCGCGCTGGCCCGGCCGGTGGTGTCCACCGCCAGTGAGGTGACGTTCGAGGCGGCCGGCACCTGGTATGTCCGGCGCCCGGTGCGCGGCCCGCCGACCTGCACCGCCAGCTTCCGCGGCCGGGCGGCGGGGGAGAGGTCGTCGACCAGCCAGAGGTCACCGGCGCACTGGTAGACGATGCGGGAGCCGTCGGTCGAGGCGTGCCGGGCGTAGAAGTCGTCGTGGTCGGTGTGGCGGCGCAGGTCGGAGCCGTCCGGCAGACAGGAGTAGACGTTGCCGACGCCCTCGTGGTCGGAGAGGAAAGCGATCCGCCCGCCGGTGAACATCACCGCGTCCAGATGCCCCCGCAGCTTCGGCAGCAGCCGGGTGCCGTGCAGCCACATCCGGCCCATCGCCCCGCCCCGGTACCGCTTCCACGACGCCGGTTCGTGCGGCGGCTTCCCGCTGAGCAGCAGGGTGCGCCGCTCCCCGGCCAGATCGGCGACGGCGATGTCGGACACCGGCCCCCAGGGCAGCCGCGCCCCGGGGCCGCCCTCCACGGGGAGCCGGTAGGCCCACGAGTAGTACGAGAACGGCTGACCGTGCGAGGCGACCGCGAGGATGTGGGAGACACCGTTTTGGTCCGGCGGCGTCCAGCCGCAGACCCGGGCGTCCGTGCTGCCCCAGTACGTCAGCCGCCGCGCGGGCCCGCCCTCGGCCGGGACGAGGTGGACCTCCGGGTCGAGGGAGCGCCAGGAGGTGAAGGCGAGATGGCGGCCGTCGGGGGAGAAGCGGGGATGGCCCACCCGGGTGCGGTCGACGGTCAGCCGCCGGGCGGGCGCCGGCTCGACGCCCTCCGGGACGAGGGGCGCGACCCACAGGTCGTCCTCGGCGGTGAAGCAGAGCAGATCGCCGTGGAGATGCGGATATCGCAGGTAGGACGCGGGTGGTGGGCCCGGCGGCACCGGCATCCGGCGCAGCCTTCCGGGCGGTGCTGCGTCATCCGGCTCCGGGTGCGGCCCGACGGCCTCGCGTGCGTCGCTCACCCGTCTCATCGTTCCGCCGCCCCCGCCGGGCGGCAACTCGGCGGACGGGTACGGCGGGCCGTGCGGGCCATCGGGGCGACTCCGCCCAAGCCGGGCGGGCCGTCGGCCGGTTCGCGGGCGCCGCCGGAGGGGGTGCCGCGGCGCCGGGCCGAGGCGTACCCACCGTCCGGTACGGCCACGCCGGTTCGGCCGCCCCCGCCGTCTCCGGGGCGCGCCGGCGGGTCCCCGTACCCCTGTGACGAAGCCCACGCCGCACCGGCCCCGGTCATGAGCACCGCTTCGCGCGAGGCACCATTGAAGGGTCACCAAAGCGACGGAACAGTGGGAAGCGGGAAACACGTGGTGGACGTCCAGGGCAGGGTCGAGGACGGCTTCGAGCCGGTCCGGGACGCTTTCACGGCCAACTTCACCCGCCGCGGCGAGCGCGGCGCCGCCGTGGCCGTCTACCGCGACGGCCGCAAGGTCGTCGACCTCTGGGCCGGGACGAAGCACGGCGACGGCGGCGACGACCTCGGCCCCGCCGCCGACGGCCGCCCGGACGCCCCCTGGGAGGAAGGCACCGCCCAGGTCGTCCGCTCCGCCACCAAGGGCGTCGCCGCCGTCGTCCCGCTCCTGCTCCACCAGCGCGGACTCCTCGATCTGGACGCACCGGTCGGCACGTACTGGCCGGAGTTCAAGGCCGCGGGCAAGGACCGCGTCCTCGTCCGCCATCTGCTCTCGCACCGCGCCGGCCTGCCCGTCCTCGACACCCCGCTCACCCCCGAGCAGGCCGTCGACGGCGTCAGCGGACCCGCCGCCCTCGCCGCGCAGGCCCCCGCCTGGACGCCCGGCACCGACCACGGCTACCACGCCCAGACCTACAGCTGGCTGCTGGCCGAACTGGTCCTGCGGGTCACCGGCCGCACCATCGGCGCCTGGATCGCCGACGAGATCGCCGCCCCGCTCGGCCTCGACCTCTGGCTCGGCCTGCCGCCCGGTCAGCAGGCCCGCGCCGGGCGCCTCACCGAGGTCAGGCCGCCCGAGCCGGACCCCGCGGGCGGCCTGCGGGTGCGCCCCAAGCGGTCGGTGGCCGAGGCGTACCGCGACCCGTCCTCCCTCACCAGCCGCGCCTTCGCCGCCATCACCCCGGCGCCCGACGAGAACGCCCCGGCCTACCGCGCCGCCCAGCTGCCCGCCTCCGCCGGTATCGCCACCGCCCGCTCCCTGGCCCGCTGTTACGCCGCGCTCATCGGCCCGGTCGACGCCGACGGCACCGGCGCCCCCGACGGCCACGCGCGGCTGTTCGCCCCCGCCACGCTGACCCTGGCCCGTACCGAGGAGTCCGCGGGCCCGGACCGCACGCTCGTCGTGAACACCCGCTTCGGCCTGGGCTTCATGCTGCACAGCGCCGCCTCCCCGCTGCTGGCGCCCGGCTCGTTCGGCCACCCCGGGCGCGGCGGCGCACTCGCCTTCGCCGACCCCGAATCCGGTCTCGCCCTCGGGTACGTCACCAACGGCATGCAGCGCGGCGTCACCGCCGACCCCCGCGCCCAGGCCCTCGTCCGCGCCCTGGCCGCCTCCGTACCCGGCCACTGAACGGCACAGGGGCCCCGGCCGTGCCGGAGCCCCCTTGCGGTGCCGTACGGCGTCAGGTGTGCAGCATCAGCCCGATGCCGACCACCATCAGCCCGGCGGCCGCGATCCGCGGTGCGCCGAAGCGCTCCTTGAAGAACAGCGCGCCGATGGCCGCGCCGACGATGATCGACGACTCCCGCAGCGCCGCGATCGGCGCCAGCGCCGCCTGCGTCTGCGCCCACAGCACCAGCCCGTACGCGAACACCGACAGCACCCCGCCGGCCGCACCGCGCAGCGCGAACGGCTTGAGCTGCACGACGAGTTGGCGCCGCCGCACCGCCAGCGCCCAGACCGGGATGGCGATGCCCTCCAGCAGCATCAGCCAGGCGATGTAGCCGAGCGAGGAGCCCGACGCCCGGACGCCGAGCCCGTCGACGGTGGTGTACGAGGCGATGGACAGGCCGGTGGCGAGCGCCGCGAGGAGCGCCGGCCACTGCGGGCGCGCCCCCGAACCGCGCAGCCCCCACAGGGCGACGCCGAGCAGTCCGGCCGAGGCCAGCGCGACCCCGGCGAGCGCCCAGGGGCCGGGCACCTCACCGACGAAGAGCGCCGCGAGGACGGTGACGACCAGCGGCGCGGTGCCGCGGGCGATCGGATACATCTGCCCGAACTCGCCCAGCCGGAACGACTGCATCAGCAGCGCCTGGTAGACGACGTGGAGGACGGCGGAGCCGATGAGATACGGCCAGGCGCCGGCCGCGGGGAGCGGGGTGAACGGGAGGAGGACGAGGCCGCAGACGGCACCGGCGCCGCCGACCAGGGTGAAGGCGAGGAGCTGGTCGCGGATGCCGTGGGCGATGGCGTTCCAACTGGCGTGGGTGACCGCGGCGATGAGCACGGCCACGACGACGAGGGGCGTCATGCGGTGGGCTCGGAGGGGTTCGCCGCGGGTGCGGTGGCGCGGCGCCGGCGAATGAGGGCGGCCCGGCGGGCGCGTGCCCGATCGGCCGCCGGAACGGGCAGGTTGGGCGGGAAGACGCTCATGTCCCGCACGCTAGCGAAGGGTGTACGGGCCACGCGATGGAAAGGTGAGCAGTTTCTCACCGGCTGCTCACGAGGTTTGCGCCGGACGGCCTTCCCCCGGCCACCGCCCGTGCACTTTCCGGGTGCAACGCAGCCGCCCCGCCCCGCCGGAGGGGCGGGACGGGGCGGATCCGGTACGCGGCGGGGTCAGCCCGCGGAGAGCAGGGCGCGGACCACCGGGCCCGCGTTGTCGCCGCCGTGGCCGCTGGCCGGGACGAGCGCCGCGGCGGCCATGTCGTTGCGGTAGGCGGTGAACCAGGCGTTCGGCTTCTTCTGGTTGTCGACCTCGGCCGAACCGGTCTTCGCGCCGATGTCGCCGCTCAGCCCGGCCATCGGCTTGACCGCCGTACCGGCCACCGCGGTGGTGCGCATCAGCGACTTCAGCCCGGCGGCGGTGTCCGGCTTCATCTTGCGCGCCGCGGTCGCCAGCTTCCGGTGGTCGACGTCGGGGGAGACGAGGTAGGGCTGGCGGAAGACGCCGGACTGCGCGGTCGCGGCGAGCGAGGCGACGTTCAGCGGGTTCATCCGCACCCCGCCCTGACCGATCAGGGACGCGCCCATCTGCGCGCCGTCCTGCACCGGCACGATGCCGTCGAAGGTCGGGATGCCGGTCTGCCAGTTGAGGCCGATGCCGAAGACGTCCCGCGCCTCCACCGTCAGATCGTCGTTGTTGAGGTTCTTCGCCTCACCGATGAAGGCGTTGTTGCAGGAGGCGGCGAAGCTCTGCGCGAAGGTGCCGTGCGGGATCTCGCTCATCTGGTCGTTGTGGAACTTCCAGCCGGCGACCTTCATGTACTTCGGGCACGGGTGCTGCTTCTCCGGCGAGGTCAGGCCCTTGTCCATGAGCAGCGCGGCGGTGACGATCTTCATCGTGGAGCCGGGGGCGAGGGAGCCGCCGGTGGCGACGTTGAAGCCCTTCGCGGGGGAGTGCGCGAGCGCGAGGATCTCGCCGGTGCTGGGCTTGAGGGCGACGGCGGAGGCGTTCTTCCGGGCGTCGACCTGCTTCTGCGCGATCTCCTGGAGCGTGAGGTCCAGGGTGGTCTTCAGCGTGCCGGGGGTGCCCTTGGAGAGGACCTTCAGCGTGGTGTCGGGCTTGGCCTTCTTGCCGTCCGCGGCGTGGTGGACGGCCAGCTCTATCCCGGGGGTGCCGCCCGCCTTGCCGCCGAACTTCTCCTGAAGGCTCCCCAGCACCCCCGCCAGCTCCGGGTGGTCGTCGGCGGTCAGCGGCTTGCCGTTGCGGTCCACTGCGTTGATCGGCGCGGTGCCGGAGGGGCCGGTGCGCAGCGTGTCGCCCTTGGTGAGGGAGGGGTGGAGCACGGCGAGGTTCCAGTTGACCCGGGGCTCCCCGGTGGCGCCGTCGCGCCGGACGTGCAGCGCGGAGGTGTAGGAGTACGGCGCCTGGTGGCCCCGGTAGGAGATCTGCGCGGTGACGGTGTAGGGCACCTTGTCGCCGTTGGGGGCGCCGGGCTTGACGGTGAGGTGGCTGAAGTGGGTCTCCTTGGCGAAGGAGGCGAGCGCTGCCTTCGCGGACGCCGGGTCGTCGGTCAGCCCCGCCGCCTTCGTGGCGTCGGCGGACTGCCAGGCGGTCAGGAAGTCCCGGGACGTGGTGGCGATCTCCTGCGCGGACGCCGGTCCGGCCTTCGGCCCGGCGCCGCCGTTCTTGGCGTCGGTGGCCGTCACCCCCGACGCGGACGAGTCGTCCGCACCGCCGCCGAACAGCGCGAACCCGCCGACCACCCCGGCGACCAGCGCCGCGGATCCGCCGATCAGCCCGTACTTCACCTCACGGCGCATGCGACCGTTCCCCTCCCCAGTGCCTCACCCCGCTCGACCGGGGCCTGGTGCGCACTCTATGGGACGGCGGAAACCCGGAGAGTGCCGGTCCGTCTCGATCAGGGCACGGTCGGATGAACGGTCCGGTGCGCTCCGCTTTTCCTGTTGTAAAGGAGCACTCCGACCGCCCGCAAGGGCGCACGGGGCACGGCGGAACCCCCGCCGGGTGCGCACCGGCGGCCGGGTCCGCTGCCCCGCAAAACCGGATGCGCCCCCTCCCGCCCCCGCCGAGGATGGACGCCATGACCGCACCGCCCGCGCGCCGCGCGCCCGTAGGAGATCCCGCCCGCACCGGTACGGCCCGGCTGCCCGATGGGCGGCTGCTCGGCTGGGCGGAGTGGGGGCCGGCGGACGGGCGGCCCGTGGTGCTGTGTCCGGGGGCGGCCACCAGCCGGTGGCTCGGGTTCGGCGCGGACGTCGTCGACGGGTTCGGCGTCCGCCTCGTCTCCGTCGACCGCCCCGGCCTCGGCGCCTCCACCCCGGCGCCCGGCCGCACCCTCACCGGCTTCGCCGCCGACCTCCGCGCCCTGTGCGCGGCCCGGGATCTGGGCCGCCCGGCGGTCGTCGGCAACTCGCAGGGCGCGCCGTTCGCCCTGGCGTGCGCCGTCGCGGGCGTCGCCGGATCCCTGGCCCTGGTCTCCGCCGCGGACGAGGTCGCCACCGCGGACGGCGTGGACGCCGGCGTGCGGGAGCTGGTCGCCCTGACCGCCCGCGACCCGGCCGCCGCCGAGGAGTTCTTCGCCGCCTTCACCGCCGCCGCGATGCACGAGATGGTCCTCACCACGAGCCCCGCCCGCGACCGCGCCGTCTACGAGTCCCCGGCCTTCGCCGCCGCCTACCGCCGCGCCCTCGACGAGGGCTTCGCCCAGGGCGCGGCGGCCGGTTACGCCCGCGACACCGTCCTCGCCATGTCCCGCTGGCCCCTCGACCTCGCCGCCGTCACCGTCCCCTGCGCCATCTGGTACGGCACCGAGGACACCACCCACTCCCCGGACCACGGCGCCCGCCTGGCCGCCCGCATCCCCGGCGCCCGCCGCCATCTCGTCCCGGACGCGGGCGGGGCGCTGCTGTGGACCCACGCGGCGCAGGTACTGACGGCGCTGCTGTCCGGCGCCGGGGAGGAAAGGGAAGGCCGACTGCCCCAGGGGTAGCCAGAGTTGACCTTCATTTCGCAGTTCTCCGGTGGGCGGTGGCCGGGGGCGCGGCCCCGGGCGTGGGACGGGCGGACGGAATGAGCGCCCTTGCGCCTTCGATCGCAAAGCGGACGCTCAGCCCTGATCGGCATATGTACGCCGAGGGAACTACCTGGTCAGAAAGGTGTGACATGGGTCTCTCCGGCCACGGATTGAGGTTCGCTTGAGCCTTTGGGCGACACCGGATGTCACCGGCCTTCGATTGCAAGGCCACCAGGTCAGAGCGGTGTGACAAGAGAGGTGCGGTGCGACGGGGTGTCAGCACCCCGGCACCCGGTGCCAGTTGGCCGGTCGTCGACGTTCCGCGGCGCGGAGTGGCACGTCTGTGCGGCGCGCTACTCTACTGAGCTACCAACCCGCCTCCTGGGTCGGAAGGTGTTCGTGGCCGCCTATAGGGCCCACGACCGCTGGGTCCGGAGAGGAAGGTCGCCCCGATGCCCAAGAGGAACGGACGGAAGGGCTGCCGCGCAAGGTGGCGCCGGATCAAATCCGGGGCCGGATGGCTGGGTCCGCTGTACGCGGTGTTTCGCATCGCGCGCGAGATCTGGTCCCACTTGTAGAAGCGGTGATCCCGGCCCCGCGTGAGGCCGAGATCACCGTGCGCGGTAGGTGGAGGGCCTCACTCCGAACAGCTTGGCCGGCTCACGGGGGTGGGGCCCTCGTGCGTTCGCGCGTAGGGGGGTCGGGCGGACAGCGCCGACTCGGAAGTCGCTGCGTGACTTCGGCCACTCGCTGCGCCTGACGCCGCCCCATCTTGCCGCTTCGCATGACTGTTTGGCGAGTGGGAAACGGCGGACGATGACGAGGAACTGCTCACATGGCCTCGGCATAAGCCCAGGCCGGAGAGTTTTTCGCGCCCTGGTGTGACGGGAATCACGAACTCCGTGGGGGTGGTTTCCTCCCACGGAGGGGTGAACGGTTGTCAGTGCCGGTCACTAAGATGCGCGCCCCTCCGGGCGGGCCCGGGGCCGCCCGGCCCCGGACGCTGCCCCCGGCGGCCGGCCCGCCTCACACCCACGCGTCGAACCACATCCGCCGGTGCCACTCCGACTTCGGGATCGGCAGGCCCGTGTAGAGCGGATAGAAGTAGATGAAGTTCCACACGATGAGCAGGACGAGGACGCCCGCGCCGACCGCGCCGAGGGTGCGGCGGCGCTCCGAGGAGCCCGGCGGGCCGATGATCGCGCCGATCATCATGGCCAGCGCCAGGCAGAGGAAGGGCACGAACACCACGGCGTAGAAGAGGAAGATCGTCCTCTCCTGGTAGAGGAACCACGGCAGATACCCGGCGGCCACCCCGCAGGCGATGGCGCCCGCGCGCCAGTCGCGCCGGAACACCCAGCGGTAGAGGACGTACAGGAGCGCGAAGCACGCGGCCCACCACAGCAGCGGGGTGCCGATCGCCAGCACCTCGCGGGCGCAGCCCTCCGCCGCGGTGCAGCCGTCGTGTCCGGCCTTCGGGTCCTCGTAGAAGTACGAGACCGGACGGCCCAGGACCAGCCAGCTCCACGGGTTCGACTGGTACGTGTGCGGGGTGGTCAGGCCGGTGTGGAAGGCGTAGACCTCGGTCTGGTAGTGCCACAGGCTGCGCAGCCAGTCCGGCAGCCAGGTCCAGGCACCGGTCCGGCCGTCGGGGGTCGTCGCCCACTCGCGGTAGTAGCCGCCCTTGGTGGCGAACCACCCCGACCACGACGCCAGATACGTCGCCACCGCCACCACGACCGTCGCACCGAACGCGGGCACCACATCGCGCCGCAGCACCGACCGCAGCGGGCGCCGCGCCCCGGCGATACGGCGCGCCCCGATGTCCCAGAGCACCGACATCAGCGCGAACGCGGCGAGGAAGTACAGGCCGTTCCACTTCGTCGCCGACGCCAGACCCAGGCAGATCCCGGCGGTGAGCCGCCAGGGCCGCCAGCCCAGCCGCAGCCGGTCGCCGACCGCGCCGTCCGGATGGGCCCGCCCCTCCGCGTCGACGGGCAGCGCCGCCGCCAGCCTGGCCCGCGTACGGTCCCGGTCCAGCAGCAGCGCGCCGAACGCGGCGACCACCCAGAACATCACGATGAGGTCCAGCAGCGCGGTCCGGCTCATCACGAAGTGCAGCCCGTCGACGGCGAGCAGCGCGCCGGCCAGGCAGCCCAGCGCCGTCGAGCGCAGCAGCCGCCGCCCGATCCGGCAGACCAGCAGCACCGACAGCGTGCCGAGCAGCGCCACCATGAACCGCCAGCCGAACGGGTTCATCCCGAAGGCCCACTCACCGACGGCGATCAGCCACTTCCCCATCGGGGGATGGACCACGTACGACGGGTCGGAGTTCAGCAGGATCCGCGCGGGATGGCCGATGAGCGCGTCGTTGGCGTTCTTGTCCCAGGTGCCCTCGTAGCCGAACTGGAGGAGCGACCAGGCGTCCTTCGGGTAGTACGTCTCGTCGAATATCACCTTGTCCGGGCTGCCGAGGTTCCAGAACCGCAGCACCCCGGCGATCAGCGTCACCAGCAGCGGCCCGAGCCACCCCGAGGCGCGGGCCAGCCGCGCCGCGAGCACCGGGTTCGCGCCGCACAGCTCCCACAGCCGGGTGCCGGCCTGCGGGAAGGGAGGCACCAGCCGCGCGCGGACATCGGGCCGGGGGCCGTCCGCGTAGCCGAAGCGGCGCAGCCTGTGCTGCCACGCGGGCGGCCGCCGGTCCGGCTGGTCGGCGCTGCGGGCTACGGCGTCGGTCGCGGTGTCACTGGTCACCCGGCCCATCGTAGGGAAGCGATCCGTGGACGGACGGGTACGCCGCAGGGCGGGTGACGAAGGGGGCGCCCGGCGGCTGGGAGGATGGGGGCGTGACTGGAACGCTGGTACTTGCAGGGACGCCCATCGGCGACATCGAGGACGCCCCGCCGCGCCTCGCCGCCGAGCTGGCCGCCGCCGATGTGATCGCCGCCGAGGACACCCGCCGGCTGCGCCGCCTCACCCAGGGCCTCGGCGTGACGCCCGGTGGCCGGATCGTGTCGTACTTCGAGGGCAACGAAGCGGCCCGGACGCCGGAGCTGGCCGAGGCGTTGGCCGGCGGTGCCCGGGTGCTGCTGGTCACCGACGCCGGGATGCCGTCCGTCTCCGACCCCGGCTACCGCCTGGTCGCCGCCGCCGTCGAGCGGGATGTGAAGGTCACCGCCGTCCCCGGACCGAGCGCCGTCCTGACCGCGCTCGCCGTCTCCGGGCTGCCCGTCGACCGGTTCTGCTTCGAGGGCTTCCTCCCCCGCAAGCAGGGCGAGCGCCTCACCAGGCTGCGGGAGGTCGCGGACGAGCGCCGCACCCTCGTCTACTTCGAGGCGCCGCACCGGCTCGACGACACCCTCGCCGCGATGGCCGAGGTCTTCGGCACCGACCGCCGCGCCGCGGTCTGCCGGGAGCTGACCAAGACGTACGAGGAGGTCAAGCGCGGCGGGCTCGGTGAGCTGGCGGCGTGGGCGGCCGAGGGCGTGCGCGGCGAGATCACCGTCGTGGTCGAGGGCGCGCCGGAGGCCGGTCCGCAGGAGCTGGGCCCCGCGGAGCTGGTGCGCCGGGTGCGGGTCCGGGAGGAGGCCGGGGAGCGCCGTAAGGAGGCCATCGCCGCGGTCGCCGCCGCTGCGGGGCTGCCGAAGCGGGAGGTGTTCGACGCGGTGGTGGCGGCGAAGAACGCCGAGAAGGCCGAGAACGCCGAGAAGACCGCGGGGAAGACCGGCGGGAAGGGCGCCGGGGCCTGACCGCGGGTCCGGCCGCGTCCGGTGTCCGAAAGCCGCTGCCGGAAGGTAAACGGCCGGTCTCGAACGGTAAAGGGAGCATCCGGACGACCGGCGCTTTGGCCTGGAGCCGGCCAAATCTGGGCCAACAGGTAAGAACATCCGCCGCTCCTCGCCCGGGACAGGAGTCCACTGGAGACCGGGACGCACGGTTCCCCGGAGACCTTGTCCTGCGGACAAGAGGAGCGGCACATGAGTGAGATCGCGGACATCCGCACCACCTACCCCGACACCCACCCCACCACCGATGCCCCTGTTCACGAGGCGTACGCCTTCGCCTGCATGCATTGCGGCCACGGCTGGGAGCAGGCGTACGAGATACGCCACCAGGTGGACGTCAAGGGCGTCACGCACGCCGTCTACTACGCGGACGGCGAGCGGGTGCCGTCCCCGCTGACCAGTCCGGGCTGCCTCAGCTGCGGCTCCACCGTGGTGCGGATCATGCGCGCGGGCGAGGTCTCGAAGGTGTCCCACGCGATCGAGAGCCTGCACCAGCGCGGCGCCTCCCCGGCGAAGCGGCCCGGCGCCGGCCCGGAGAGCGGCAGCTCCGTCGCACCCCGCCAGCACCACTGGCACCTGTCCGATCTGCTCCACCCCTTCCAGCACCACCGCCGCTGAGCCGCGGCGCCCGGGCCCGGCGCCCGGGGACCGCGAGGTGAGGCCGTGGCCGCCGTCCTCGTAGGATCGCGGCCATGGCCCCGCACGACACCGGCTCCCGGACCGCCCCGCCCACCGCCGCCACGAGCGGCGGATCGCCCAGGACGGCGAAGGACGCGAAGGACGCCCCGCCGCCGCTGCCCGAGCCGCTGCGGGTGCCGGTCGCGGACTCGCACACCCACCTCGACATGCAGCAGGGCACCGTCGAGGACGCCCTCGCCAAGGCGGCGTCCGTCGGCGTCACCACGGTCGTGCAGGTCGGCTGCGACGTCGCCGGATCGCGGTGGGCGGCCGAGACCGCCGAGGCGTACGAGGCGGTGCACGCGGCCGTCGCGCTGCATCCGAACGAGGCGCCGCGGATCGTCCTCGGCGACCCCGACGGCTGGTCGCGGCAAGGAGCCCGTGAACCCGGCGGCGATGCGGCGCTCGACGAGGCGCTGGCCGCCATCGACGAGCTGGCCGCCCTCCCGCACGTCCGCGGCGTCGGCGAGACCGGGCTCGACTACTTCCGTACCGGCGCCGAGGGCATGGCCGCCCAGGAGCGTTCGTTCCGCGCGCACATCGAGATCGCCAAGCGGCGCGGGAAGGCGCTGGTCATCCACGACCGGGAGGCCCACGCCGACGTGCTGCGGATCCTGCGCGAGGAGGGCGCCCCCGAGCGCACCGTCTTCCACTGCTACTCCGGCGACGCCGCGATGGCCGAGGAGTGCGCGGCGGCCGGGTACTTCCTCTCCTTCGCCGGCAACGTCACCTTCAAGAACGCCAAGCCGCTGCGCGACGCGCTCGCGGTGGCCCCCGCCGAGCTGCTGCTCGTCGAGACCGACGCGCCGTTCCTCACCCCCGCGCCGTTCCGCGGCCGCCCCAACGCGCCGTATCTCATCCCCGTCACGCTGCGGGCGATGGCCGAGGTCAAGGGCGTCACCGAGGACGCGCTGGCCACCGCCGTCGCGGCGAACACGGCACGCGCCTTCGGCTACTGACCGCGCGGGCGGGGGCCGGGCCCCGTGTGGGCGGAACGGTCCCCCTCCGGCCCGTAAGCTGCACCGGTGAACCAGCGCAGCGAGCGAACAACGGAAAGGCGCGCCCCGTGGACGGTCACGGCGGCGCGCGGCGAGGCTTCGGCATGAGTGAGAGCACCACCGGCGACGAGTCCGGCCCCCTGCTGGGCCCCGCCGACATCCGCGAGCTGGCCGCCGCGCTGGGCGTACGCCCCACCAAGCAGCGCGGCCAGAACTTCGTCATCGACGCCAACACCGTCCGCCGCATCGTGCGGACCGCGGACGTGCGGCCCGACGACACCGTCGTCGAGGTCGGTCCGGGCCTCGGCTCGCTGACCCTGGCGCTGCTGGAGGCGGCCGACGCGGTCACCGCCGTGGAGATCGACGATGTGCTGGCCGCGGCGCTCCCGGCGACCGTCGCGGCGCGGCTGCCGCAGCGTGCCGACCGCTTCGCGCTGGTCCACAGCGACGCGATGCACGTCACCGAGCTGCCCGGCAACGCGCCCACCGCGCTCGTCGCCAATCTGCCGTACAACGTCGCGGTGCCGGTGCTGCTGCACATGCTGGCGACGTTCCCGACGCTGGAGCGCACCTTGGTGATGGTGCAGTCCGAGGTCGCCGACCGGCTCGCGGCCCGCCCGGGCAACAAGGTCTACGGCGTGCCGTCGGTCAAGGCCAACTGGTACGCCGAGGTCAAGCGCGCCGGGGCGATCGGCCGGAACGTCTTCTGGCCCGCGCCGAACGTCGACTCCGGTCTGGTGTCGCTGGTCCGGCGGCAGCCGCCGGAGACCACCGCCAGCCGCGACGAGGTCTTCGCCGTCGTCGACGCCGCGTTCGCGCAGCGCCGCAAGACGCTGCGGGCGGCGCTGGCGGGCTGGGCCGGTTCGGCCCCCGCCGCCGAGGAGGCGCTGGTCGCCGCCGGGATCTCCCCGAAGGCCCGCGGCGAGGCGCTGACCGTCGAGGAGTTCGCCCGCATCGCGGAGCACGGGCCGCGCCGCGGGCCGGAAGGCACGATGACCCGGCAGGAACAGCAGGAACAGCAGGAGCAGCGGGAGCAGGGAGGTACGCGGTGAGCGCGGCGGTGACGGTACGGGTCCCGGCGAAGGTCAACGTCCAGCTGGCGGTCGGCGCCGCCCGCCCGGACGGCTTCCACGACCTGGCCAACGTCTTCCTCGCCGTCGGCCTGTACGACGAGGTCACCGCCGCCCCCGCCGACGGGCTGCGGATCACCGCCGAGGGCGAGGGCGCGGACCGCATCCCGCTCGACGCCACCAACCTCGCCGCCCGCGCCGCCACCCTCCTCGCGGCGCGCCACGGCCGCACCCCGGATGCCCACCTCCACCTGAAGAAGGACATCCCCGTCGCGGGCGGCATGGCGGGCGGCAGCGCCGACGCCGCGGGCGCCCTGCTGGCCTGCGACGCCCTGTGGGGCACCGACGCCTCCCGGGACGAACTCCTGGAGATCTGCGCCGAGTTGGGCAGCGACGTACCGTTCAGCCTGGTCGGCGGCGCGGCCCTGGGCACCGGCCGCGGCGAGGTCCTGACCCCGCTGCCGGTCGGCGGCGTCTTCCACTGGGTCTTCGCGGTCGCCGACGGCGGCCTGTCCACCCCCGCCGTCTACGGCGAGTTCGACCGCCTGACGGCCGGAACCGACGTCCCGGAACCGGCCGCCTCGCCCGCCCTCCTCGCGGCGCTCGCGGCGGGCGACGCATCAGCCCTGGCGGGCGAGCTGGTCAACGACCTCCAGCCCGCGGCGCTCTCCCTGCGCCCGTCGCTGGCCGCGACCCTCGACGCGGGCGCCGCCGCGGGCGCGCTGGCCACGCTGGTCTCCGGCTCCGGCCCGACGACGGCGTTCCTGGCCGCCGACCCGGAAGGCGCGGAGAAGGTCGCGGAGGCGCTGACGGCGTCGGGGACGTGCCGTTCCGTACGGATCGCCGTCGCTCCGGCGCCGGGGGCGACGGTGCTCCAGGGTCTCTAGGGCGTGTCCGTTCACGCGGTCGGCTGGTCAGCGGTCCACCCAGTCCGGCGCCCACACGTCGTGCGGGGTTTGCGGGCCTGTGGTGCGCAGATGGTCGCGTAGCGCGGTCAGTACGGGGTGCTGGTCTCCGCTGCGGAACAGCAGCATGTGCGGGTAGACCGGGGTCGGGTCGTGCAACGGGATGCGCCGTAGGTCGTGGGTCCGGGGCCACAGGTACCGATCCCCGCTGCCGACGAGGGTGGCCAGCGAGGCCGAGTCGGCCAGCGCGTCCATCAGGGCCTCGTCACCGAAGTGGGGGCCGAGTGCATCGATGCTCAGGCCGAAGGCCTCGGACAGCGCCTGGTAGAACGCCGCCCACTCCGTGCCCGCCCTGATCCCGGGGATCCAGATGCGGTGGCCGACCAGGTCCGCAGGTCTGACCCAGGGTGCCTTCGCCAAGGGGTGGCCGGGTCCGACCAGAAGTTCCAGGGGCGCGTCCAGGAGTCGTTCGGCGCTGATCCCGGCCGGGACCCGGTCCGCCGGCAGGGCGCGGAAGGACGCGTCGACGGTCCCTTCGACCACCGCCTGGGCGGCCTGGGCGGCGTTCTCGGTGCTCAGCGTGACCGCGTCCAGGTCCGTCCCGGGGCGGGAGCGGTAGAACCGGTAGACGGCCTGGGCAGGAGCGATGCGCCGATTGAGGACATCGATGCGCAGGGGCCGGCTGCCGGGGCGCACGGCCTGCTCGGCGCGCTCGATGGCCGCCAGGACCTTCTTGGCGTGCGGCAGGAAGACCTGCCCGTCCAGGCTCAGCCGGGAGCCTCGGGAGGTCCGCACCAGGAGCGTGACCTCGATGTGCCTCTCCAGGGCCGCGATCCGCTTGGAGACCGCTTGCTGGCTGATCCCCAACTCGTCGGCCGCAGCCTGAAACTGGCCGGTCCCGGCGACGGTCACGAACGTCCGCAGCGCTTCCACATCCACGCTTCACCCTACGTCCACAACCATGGGTTGTGTCTCGTGTGGTGCGGGGTTGTTTGATCGAGTGTTCTGCGCGGTGGTGGGATCGGCGCATGTCTACCCGCACAGAGCAGGTCATGTATGTCCGGACGCCTGAGTTCGCGCGTCATGCGGAGCGGATCGTGGAGGTGACCGATGCGACGTCCCGGCTGAACGTGCTTCCGTTCAGCGACAGCGAAGGCCGCGCGGAACTACTTTCCGTTGTGTTCGGTGGCCCGCTGCCGGAGTCGGTGGTGATCTACCCGCCGTTCTTCACCGAGCACGGGCTGAACACGACATTCGGGGAGAACGTCTTCGTCAACCAGGGATGCACCTTCATGGACAGAGGAAGCATCCGTATCGGCAACGGCGTCATGATCGCCCCGAAGGTCAGCCTCATCACCGGAGGCCATCCTCTGCCCCTGGCCGAGCGCCGCGAGTACCTTTCCTTCGCCCCGATCGTCATCGAGGACGACGTCTGGATCGGGACGGCTGCCGTGATCACGCAGGGGGTGACCATCGGTGCCGGTGCGGTGGTCGCTGCCGGTGCGGTGGTCACTCGTGACGTTCCCGTCGGCAGCGTGGTCGCGGGAGTGCCCGCCCGGGTGATCAAGACGATCGACTGAGCCCGGCCGGGCCGCAGGCCCGGGCCTACCGGCACGCCACCCACACCGGGCGCGCGGTGGCGCAGGGAGGGAGGCTGCGTCGATCACTCCTCGGCGGTCACCCCGTGCAGTGGTCAGGAGGCCAGGACGCCGGTGACGAAGTTCGCCAGCTGCCGCCGCATTCTCTCCCGCGGAATGCGCTCTTCTCCGGCCAGGTGCTCGACGAGGTCGGCCCGTGTGGCGGCAAGCAGGGCGTGGGCGGTGAAGCCGCTGTCGGTCAGGCCGGGGATCTGCTCCAGTACGGCTCGGAGCAGGCGGTGCCACCGCTCGTAGTGCTCCGCCCGGTACGGGCTGCCGCTCCCGCCTTCCTCCAGGGCCAGCGCGAGGCGCCGGTTGTCGAGTTTGAAGCACAGGACGGCATCGAGCAGAGCGGGTACGCGATCCCGCGGTGGGGTCGCGGGCCCCAGGGGCGGTGGTCCGGTCTCGACGGCCTGCCTGATCGGTTCGAGCCGTGCCTCGTACAGCGCCCGGAGCAGCCCGGCGCGATCGCCGAAGGCCCGGAAGAGCGTGCCCTTGCCGACGCCGGCCGCAGCCGCGACGTCGGCCATGGTGACGTCCTCGGGACTCTCGCGGCGGGTGAAGAGGGCGTCGGCGGCCGCGAGCACGGCCTCCCGGTTGCGGATGGCGTCCTTCCGGGACGACTGGCGTTCGGGCATGCCGCTCCTTCCATTTGTAAAACGGACCCGTGGTCCATATCGTTGAAGCGGACCCAGGGTCCGGATTCTGTGATTTGGAGGATACCCATGTCCGCACCGACCTCCCCAGCGGATCTGTACCGCCACAGCCTGCGACTGCTGCTCGACAAGGACATCCCTGCGTGGGTCGCCCTGTGGGCCGAGGACGGCCTCATGGAGTTTCCCTTCGCCCCCGCCGGCTGGCCCCGGCGTCTGGAGGGCAAGGAGGCCGTCGCCGCCTACATGCGCCGCTACCCCGACCACATCGACCTGCACGACTTCCCCGATCTGCGGATCCACCAGACCACCGACCCGCAAACCATCGTGGTCGAGATGCGCGGCGTCGGCCGCCTGGTGGAGAGCGACGCGCCCTTCGACATGACCTACATCGCCGTCGTGACCGTTCGAGACGGACGCTTCGCCTCCTACCGTGACTACTGGAACCCCCTTGCCGTCCAGGAGCCCGGCGCCGACTTCACCGGGAGCAGCCGATGACCACCACCGGCACCACACTGGTCATCGGCGCCACCGGCACCACCGGGAGCCGCACCGCCGCACGGCTGACGGCCGCGGGCCACCGCGTCAAAGCCGCCAGCCGCCGGGCCACCCCGGTCGCCGGCGCCGAGCCGGTCCCCTTCGACTGGTACCGCCCCGCCACCCACGCGGCCGCCCTCGACGGCGTCGACCGCGTCTACCTCATACCGCCCCTGGGCGACTTTGACCCCGCGGCGACCATGCTGCCGTTCCTCCACCAGGCCCGCTCCGCCGGCGTGCACCGCGCGGTGCTGCTGAGCTCCTCGGCCATCCCCGAGGGCGGCCCGGCGGTGGGAACCGTGCACCAAGCCCTGCCCGATCTCTTCGAACAGTGGGCGGTACTGCGGCCCTCGTGGTTCATGCAGAACTTCACCGGCACGCACGCGCACGCGCGCAGCATCCATGACGAGGGCATCATCTGGACCGCCACGGAAAGCGGCCGGGTCGGCTTCGTCGACGCCGAGGACATCGCGGCCGTCGCCGTCTGCGCGCTGACCGACGAGCAGGCCCCCAACACCGATCTCCTCCTCACCGGACCCGAGTCACTCGGCCACGACGACATCGCCGCGATCATCACCGAGGTCACCGGTCGGCCCGTGGCCCACCGCCGTCTGTCCTACGAGCAGATGCGCGATCGCCTCACGGCGCAGGTGCCGGTGGAGTTCGCCGCACTGCTGGCCGACATGGACCGTGCCATCGCCGAAGGTGCGGAGGACCGCATCACCGACACCGTCCAGCGCCTCACCGGTCGGCCCCCGCGCACCTTCCGAGCCCTCCTTGAGAGGGAGAGGCGATGCAGCGGCTGATGTTCAGCAGGCGCTCGCGCCGCTACTGCGGGTCGGCCCGCAGGACGAGGGCCACACCCCTTATCGGGTCACTGTCCGGAGAATCCGGTGCCCCTCACCCGGAAGACGGCGGTCGCTCGGTGGTGCTGGACGGAAAACGTCGCGAGCAGACCGACGGTCAGCGTGCCGGCGAGCACCACACCCGCCCTCCTGGCCATGCTCCGGTGCCGTCCGATGCTGCGAGCCCGGCTGTCCGATGTTCCTGCGCGATGCGCTCCCCGAAGGATCACCAGCGTCATTCTGAACGTACCTCCCTTTTCCGCCCTGAGCTGAGCGGCACAGCAACACCGTGCTCCGGCCGGGCGCACTGAACGCGTCCCGGAACGTTCAGGAACGTTCTGACGATGTCTCAGCCGGTCAGCGCGCTTATCGGCGCCGAGCGTTCAGCGGCCGGTAGAGTCATTCCAGGGTTGAAGCGGTCACGTCATCAAGCGTCTGGGGTCGCTGTGCGCCGACCGGGCGCCGGCCCAGGGGGTGGACATGGGAGAGCCCGCGGACAGACACAGTGCCACCCCGGCGACCGGCGGATTTCCCGATCCGGACACCGCGAAGGACTTCCCCGCGTTCCAGGAACTCCTGAGCCAGGTCCGCGGCTCGGTCTCCTACGGAGAACTGGCGCGACAGGCCGCAAGGACGGGCAGCACGCTGTCGTCGAGCAGCGCCCACCATGTGATCAACAAGCCGGACATTCCCCGCTCCGACCGCAACAGGCAGCACATCGCGACGGTGCTTCGCATCCGCGGGATGCGAGCGGAGGACGTCGAGAAGTGGCTCACCGTACTCGACCGGCTGTGGCAGGCCGAGTTACACCCCCAGGACGGCCAGGACGCCGACGCCCTGGCCGGCGACACGTCCCCGGTCCCGTCCCCGGCCGGTGACACACCGTCGCAGGCAACGGGCAGGAGGCGCCTGGCCATCACGGCCGGGGCCGTCCTCGTCGCAGGACTCGCCGCCACGCTCGTCCTGCTCCTGGGCCCCGGACACAGTCCTGATACCGGGCCCCCGGCGCCCGCGGCCTCCGGATGGCCCGTCGCCTCCACCGGCCCGGTACCCGAAGTCGCCCCCGATCCACCGCTGTCCGGTCCGGTTGCCGCGCCGTCCGGCACGGGCACCTACAAGACGACCGCGGACGGCGACGTATGGCAGTGGAGCGGCCGCGGCACCACGTGGCAGCGGATCGGGGTCTCGGCGAAGAAGCTCTACGCCGGCCCGGCGGGGGTGTTCGCCGTTGGCCTGCACGATGACGTCCTGCGCGGATACACCGGCCGCCCCGGCCACTGGGTGACGGTCAGCGAGCCCGCCGCCGACTTCGCCATCAGCACCACCCGCCTCTACCGACTGGCGAAGGGCCACAGCGCGGTCCATGAATGGAACGCCGCCACCCGCACCTGGAAGAAGATCAAGGGCCCGGCCCAACAGCTGTACGGAGGAGGCGCGGGGCTGTTCGCCACCGATCCGGAAGGCGGCCGCATCTCCCTCTACAGCGGCACTCCCGGTCGGTGGGATGTCATCGGCACGGCAGGCGCGGACTTCGCCGTCACCGGCGACTCGCTCTACGGCCTGGATCTCGACAAGACCCAGGTCAGACGGTGGAGCGGGCACGCCTTTTCCTGGAGCCGAGCCGGTGGCGCCGCGACGCGGCTCTACGCCGGACGCCAGGGCCTCTACGCGTCCAATCCCCAGGACGGCATCCTGTGGCAGTACTCCGGAACTCCCGACCAGTGGTACCCCGTCAGCGCCGCAGGTGCGGACTTCGCGCTGCGCGGTACCGCCTTGTACCGCCTGGCGGCGGACCGCAGCGGGATCTGGCGCCGTGACCCCGCCACCCAGGACTGGCAGCAGATCTCCGGCCCGGCCCGCACGCTCACCGCCGCCGGCTGACCCACGCCCACCGAGCGGCCTTGTGGCTAGCCGACGAAGTGGTCGAACTCGCCGTTCTTCACGCCGAGGAGGAAGGCGGCGAGTTTTTCCTGAGTGGTTTTGATGATGACGGTGGGGTCGTCGCTTTCGCGCAGGAGGATTTCACCGTCGACTATGGCGGTTTCGAGGCACTGTGCTCCGCTCCCGGAGAAGCTTGACTTCTGCCACTTGATTTCACTGTTCATGCTCGGACTCTCACAGTTCCTTTGTGATCTGATGGATGAAGCTCTGCGACTCTTTGGCCGTGAGTGCTGCCCGCTCGGCGCGGTCGAACAGTGTGCGGTAGCGGACGAGGTCAGCGGTCGCGTCCAGAAATCGGCCGCCGAACGGGGTGTCGATGTGGACGGTATCGAGCTGTGGGACGACACCGCTCGCGTACATCACCGTTTGCGTCACATCGATGAATTCCTCGCTCGTGAAGGGGATGACCCGGATGCTCAAGCCAGGGCGCCTGGACATGGACAAGAGGTGTTCGAGCTGCCCGCGCGCGATCTTGCGTCCGCCTACGCGCATGCGCAGTGCCGCTTCATGAATGATGGCCTGGAATTTCGGAGGGGCGTCTCGCTCCAGGACGTACCGCCGCTTCATGCGGTGCTCGACCCGGGCCCCCAACTCATCGTGGGGGAGCTGCGGAATCGCGCCAGCAAAAAGGGTGTGCGCGTGGTCCTTGGTCTGGAGGGTGCCGGGGAACGTGGTGGGCTGTAGGTATCGCAGCTCTGTGGCATGGTGCTCATGCTCGGCGACATCAAGGAACGCGGGCGCGAGCACGCCGCGGTAATCGTCCCACCAGTACTGTCCGCGATGCTCGCGCGCGATGGCGCACAGCGCCTCCACGAGGGCTTCGTCATCGCAGGCGTAGAAGACGGCGAGTCGACGGATGCGGTCCTCGCTGACTCCGATGCGTCCTGCTTCTATGTGGCTGATCTTGGCCTGGTCGGTCGACACCATCCCCGCCGCCTCTCGGGCGGTCTTGCCTGCGCGCTCGCGCAACTTCCGTAGCTCGCCGCCGAGTCGAGCCTGGCGGGCCGTTGGGTTGTCCCTCGGTGGCATGTCACCTTCCCCTTTTTGCGCACAGTCTTGCGCGTGCCGGTGAGGACGGTCCACTCAACCTGGTTAATGCCGCCCGGCAAGCTTGCTACGGCGCATATATGCGCCTACCTTCCAGGGAGTGCAGCGCAGCACGCGGGTCCTCCCAAGTGCCGTTCGCTGCATGCCCGTTGGGATCCCCAAGGGCTCACTTCAGCGTGCCCGACTCCACGCACAGAAAGGTGCAGCCGCATGCCCACCCACCACCCCGCCCCCGACGACGTACACGACCTCGTCGCCTCGCTGCGTACCGCGCTCAAAGGCCACGGCATCACGCTGCCGTCGCTCGGTGTCGATCTGCCGAGCTTCGCGGGCAGCTACGGCGTCCCGCTCGTCGCGCTCGGCAACTGCAACGCGGCCACCGCCCACCAGCTCACCGAGGTGCTGCGCAAGGCGGCCACCCGGTGAGCGGCGTGACCGGACTTGTCTGCGCGATCTTCGTAGCGTTGCTGGGCTGGTTGCTCCCCGGGCGGGGCGGTCACCGTGCGACGCGTAGCACCCACGCTTTCGCCGCAACGGCCCGGCCACCGACGGTTGCGCCGGGGCGACGCCTCGTACGCGTCCCCCGGGTGCCGCCCGGCCTGCTCCCCCTGCTGGTGCTGGGAGACGAGGGCACCGGCCTCGTCCGGCCGTACGTACTCGCCGCGCAGGAGCGGCAGCGCCTGGCGAAGCAGCGGGCCAGGCGGCGGGAGCTGGAGGAGGCCGTGCGGGCGCTCAACGCGTGGTCGTCGGGTGGTGGCGGGCGCGGCTGAGGGGGCCCGCACCCCGTGCCCTCCCGGGCCCCGGGGCAGCGCCTCGGGGTCCGCGCCCGTCATGGGATCCTGGAAGAGCCCAGGGAGCGTGCGCCGTACCGGAGCCGCGCGGGCCGTCAGCAGGGAGAGCAATGGCCAGCAACCTCGTCAATCTGGAAGCCGTCGGCAAGGTCTACGGGACGCGTGCCCTGCTCGACGGTGTCTCGCTCGGCGTCAACGAGGGGGACCGGATCGGCGTCGTCGGGCGTAACGGTGACGGTAAGACCACCCTGATCCGGATCCTCGCCAAGCTGGAGGGCGCCGACGACGGCCGCGTCACCCACGCCGGTGACCTGCGGCTCGGCGTGCTCACCCAGCACGATTCGCTGGACCCGGCGGCAACCATCCGCCACGAGGTCATCGGTGATCTCGCGGACCACGAGTGGGCGGGCAACGCCAAGATCCGCGATGTGCTGACCGGCCTCTTCGGCGGCCTGGACCTGCCGGGCTTCGGGCAGGGCCTGGACACCGTCATCGGCCCGCTCTCCGGTGGTGAGCGCCGCCGGATCGCGCTGGCGAAGCTGCTCATCGCCGAGCAGGACCTCATCGTCCTCGACGAGCCCACCAACCACCTCGACGTCGAAGGCATCTCCTGGCTCGCCCGCCATCTGCGCGCCCGCCGCTCCGCCCTCGTCTGCGTCACCCACGACCGCTGGTTCCTCGACCAGGTCTGCACCCGCATGTGGGACGTGCAGCGCGGCGACGTCCACGAGTACGAGGGCGGCTACAGCGACTACGTCTTCGCGCGCGCGGAGCGGGAGCGCATCGCGGCGTCGGAGGAGGCCAAGCGGCAGAACCTGATGCGCAAGGAGCTGGCCTGGCTGCGCCGCGGCGCCCCGGCGCGGACCAGCAAGCCGCGGTTCCGGATCGAGGCGGCCAACGAGCTGATCGCGGACGTGCCGCCGCCGCGGGACAGCGCCGAGCTGATGAAGTTCGCCAGCTCCCGGCTGGGCAAGACCGTCTTCGACCTGGAGGACGTGACCGTCCAGGCCGGGCCGAAGGTGCTGCTCAAGCATCTGACCTGGCAGCTGGGGCCCGGCGACCGGATCGGTCTGGTCGGTGTCAACGGCGCGGGCAAGACGTCGCTGCTGCGGGCGCTCGCCGAGGCGGCGCGGACGCAGGGCGAGGTGCAGCCGGTCGGCGGCAAGGTCGTCGTCGGCAAGACCGTGAAGCTGGCGTACCTCTCGCAGGAGGTCGCCGAGCTGAACCCGGCGTGGCGGGTGCTGGAGGCGGTGCAGGCGGTCCGCGAGCGCGTCGATCTCGGCAAGGGCCGGGAGATGACCGCGGGGCAGCTGTGCGAGAAGTTCGGCTTCACCAAGGAGAAGCAGTGGACGCCGGTCGGTGACCTCTCCGGCGGTGAGCGGCGCCGGCTCCAGATCCTGCGGCTGCTGATGGACGAGCCCAACGTCCTCTTCCTCGACGAGCCCACCAACGACCTGGACATCGAGACGCTGACGCAGCTGGAGGACCTGCTCGACGGCTGGCCCGGCTCGATGATCGTCATCAGCCACGACCGGTACTTCGTCGAGCGCACCACCGACCGGGTCTTCGCGCTGCTGGGCGACTTCCGGCTGCGGATGCTGCCGCGCGGTCTCGACGAGTACATCGAGCGGCGCCAGGAGCAGGCCGAGGCGGCGGCCCCGGCGCCCGCGCAGGCCGAGGCCCCGAAGAAGCCGGCCGCGGTCAACCGCGCGGCGCAGAAGGAACTCCAGCGGATCGAACGCCAGTTGGACAAGATCGGTGACCAGGAGAAGAAGCTCCACGAGAAGATCGCCGAGCACGCCACCGACTTCGAGAAGGTCGCCGGTCTCGACGCCGAACTGCGTGAACTGACCGGCCGCCGCGAGGAGTTGGAGATGCGCTGGCTGGAGCTGGCCGAGGACGCCTGACGGCCGCACTCCGTGCGGGGCGTCGTCCCGGCCCCGGGCAATCCGGCCGAGTCCGGCCGGACGGGGCGCGCCCGGCGCGGTGAGCGTGTACCTTCCCGTGCACTGGTGGGCCCGGCGGGGGCCCCGTGCGCCGGGAGGAGGGCCGCGGGATGGGCGTACGGCTCGTGGTGGTCGACGATCACCGGCTGCTGGCCGAGGCGCTGGCCTCGGCCCTGAAACTGCGCGGGCACCGGGTGCTGGCGGCGGCCGCGCCGTGCGCCGGCGCCGCGGAGCTGGTGGTGAGCCGGGCCCCGGAGGTGTGCCTGCTGGGGACGGCGGTGCCCGCCGAGCCGGGAGTGTTCGACCCGGTCGTCCGGATCAAGCGGGAGCGGCCGGGGATCGCGGTGGTGGTGCTGGGCCCGGTGCCGTCGCCGCGGGGGATCGCCGCCGCGTTCGCCGCGGGCGCCTCCGGCTACGTCCGGCACGACGAGCGGATCGAGGGCGTGGAGCGGGCGATGCTCAAGGCGCGGGCCGGTGAGGTGGCCGTCGCGCCGGTCCTGCTCCAGCAGGCGTGCGAGGAGCTGCTGCACCCGGCGGCGGAGCCGGACGACGAGGGCGCGCGGCTGCTGGCGCTGCTCACCCCGCGCGAGGTCGAGGTGCTGATGCGGGTCGCCGACGGCGAGGGGACCCGGCAGATCGCGGCGGGGATGGGCACCGCCCCGTCCACCGCGCGCACCCATGTGCAGCGGGTGCTGATGAAGCTGGAGGTCGGCTCGCGGCTGGAGGCGGCGGCGCTGGCGGCCCGTACCGGTCTGCTGGAGCGGGCGGCGGAGGCGGCGGAGGGCGCGGACCCGGGGGCGTGACGCGGGCCCGGAGCCGAGGGCGTACCCCCGGCTCCGGGCCCGTCGGATCAGGACGCCGGTTCAGCGCGCCGGGGCGTCCTCCGGTGCCTCGCCGGTCAGCTCCTCGGCGGTCGGCGGGACGGTGGGCCGCAGCTTCAGCCAGACCAGGAAGAAGAGGCCGAGGGCGAGCATGCCCAGGCCGGTCCAGAGGTTGATGTTGATCCCCTGGGCCTTCTTCAGGTCCGCGTCGGAGGCGGTGAACCCGGCGATCGTGACGATCACGCCGTAGACGGCGAAGAGACCGCCGATGATGCGCCGGACGTCGAAGAGCCGGGCGGCGGTCGCCGATTCGCGTTCGAGGGCGGCGACGTCGTGCTGGTGGTCGGACATGGTGGGCTCCCGGGCTCAGAAGGAGAAGGGGACGTAGCAGAGGGCGGCGAGGACGACCGCGCCCCAGCCCAGCAGGGCGGGCTTGCGGTACCACGCGTCGTCGCCTTCGGCGGGGACCTCGGCCATCTCCGGCGACCTGGTGCCGTAGACGAGCCCGGCGAGCGACTCGGCCGGCTTCGGCTTGGTGACGAGGGTGACCAGGACCATCACCACCGCGCCGACCACGAACGCGACGATCGACGAGACGAAGTTGGCGCCCTGCTCGGAGGGGATGTCGATGACGCCCTGCTTGTAGAGCCCGAAGTAGTTGACCATCGCGGCGACGGTGCCGGAGAGCAGGCCCCAGAACCCGGCGGCGGCGCTGGTGCGCTTCCAGAACATGCCGATGATGAAGACGACGAACAGCGGGACGTTGAAGAAGGAGAACAGCGTCTGGAGGTAGTTCATGATGTTGCTGAAGGACGAGGCGATGAACGCGGTGCCCATGCCGATCAGCACACCGACGGCGGTGACCACCCGCCCGGTCTTCAGGTAGTAGCCGTCCTCGCGGCCCTTCTTCAGGTACGCGCCCCAGATGTCGTTGGTGAAGACGGTGTTGAACGACGAGACGTTCGCCGCCATACCGGCCATGAACGCGGCGAGCAGACCGGTCACCGCGATGCCCAGGACACCGTTGGGCAGCAGATCGCGCATGAGCACCGGGATGGCGTCGTTGTACTGGAGCCCGTCCTTGGTCTTGCCGAGCGTCGGCTCCATGACCAGGGCGATCAGCCCGGGGACGACCACGACCAGCGGGATGAAGATCTTCGGGAAGGCGGCGATCAGCGGGGTGCGCTTGGCGGCGGAGAGGTTCTTCGCGGACAGCGCGCGCTGCACCTCGGCGAAGTTGGTCGTCCAGTAGCCGAAGCTCATCACGAAGCCGAGGCCCAGGACGAGGGTCAGCCAGTTGGCGCCCAGCGGGTTGGCCTCGCCGATGCCGGTGCCCTTCCAGGCGGTGAGGAACGCGTCGCCGTGCGAGGAGGTCAGTGAGTCGGTCAGCCCGTGCCAGCCGCCGACGCGCTTGAGCCCGACGATCGTCAGGGGTATCAGCGCGGCGAGGATGACGAAGAACTGGAGCACCTCGTTGTAGATCGCCGAGGAGAGCCCGCCGATCGTGATGTACGCCAGGACGAAGAACCCGGCGACGACGATCGCCACCCACTGCGGCCAGCCCAGCAGCGCCTGGAGGACGATCGCCATCGCGTAGAGGTTGACGCCCGCGATCAGCACCGACGACACGGCGAAGATCACCGACGACAGCAGGTGCGAGGACGGGCCGAAGCGGTGCAGCAGGAATTCGGGGACCGAGCGGACCTTGGAGCCGTAGTAGAACGGCATCATCACCAGGCCCAGGAAGACCATCGCGGGGATGGCGCCGATCCAGTACCAGTGGACGGTGTAGGCGCCGTACTGCGCGCCGTTGGCGGCCATGCCGAGGATTTCGGTGGCGCCGAGGTTGGCGGCGACGAACGCGAGACCGGTGACCCAGGCGGGCAGCGACCGGCCGGAGAGGAAGAAGTCCAGGCTGGTACGGACGCTGCGCCGGGCGGCGATGCCGATGCCGAGGACGACGGCGAAGTAGAGGGCCAGGATCGCGTAATCGAGCCCGTTGGTGGGAAGCCTGAGCCCTTCGGCCAAGGTGATCATGAGGGCACTCATTTCCGGGGGCTGGGGGAGACCCCCAGGAGGACACATCGTTGTGCTCACGTGGAACGCACAAAAAGCTACGCGCGAGGTCCCGGAAACTGAACACTTGTGTTCGTTTCAGTTTGGACAAGGGGCGGGCCTGTGGTGCTTTTGATGCTTTATGTCCCAAGTGGAGGGTGTGCGACGGACCGCCCCCGCGCCCCGATCCCGTATTGACTGCCCTGTTTGCTTGTGCTTCATTGTGTTTGTTTTTGTGTTCGGTCGAGGCGGTGGCACCGACCGCGTGGCAGGCTGAGGAGCCCCCGTGAAGAAGACGACGACCCGGCTGGCCGACGGCCGGGAGCTCATCTACTACGACTCCCGCGACGACGCCGACCGCGCCGCCCCCGACCGCCGCCCCCTGCCACCGGTCGCCACCTCCTCCGAGATCCGCCGCGACCCGCTCCTCGGCGACCACGTCGCCATCGCCTCGCACCGCCAGGACCGCACCTACCTCCCGCCGGCCGACGCCTGCCCGCTCTGCCCCACGCGCGAGGGCCGCCCCTCCGAGATCCCCGCCGACGGCTACGACGTCGCCGTCTTCGAGAACCGCTTCCCCTCCCTCGCCGGGGACAGCGGACGCTGCGAGGTCGTCTGCTTCACCTCCGACCACGAGGCGTCCTTCGCCGACCTCACCGAGGAACAGGCCGCCCTCGTCCTCGCCGCCTGGACCGACCGCACCGCCGCCCTCCAGCAGCTCCCCGAGGTCGCCCAGGTCTTCTGCTTCGAGAACCGTGGCGCCGAGATCGGCGTCACCCTCGGCCACCCGCACGGCCAGATCTACGCGTACCCCTTCACCACCCCGCGCACCGCCCGCATGCTCGCCTCGCTCGCCGCGCACCGCGAGGCCACCGGCGCCAACCTCTTCGACGAGACCGTCGCCCGCGAACGCGCCGACGGCGTCCGCCTCGTCCTGGAGACCGACCACTGGACCGCCTTCGTCCCCTACGCCGCCCACTGGCCGTACGAGGTCCACCTCTACCCGCGCCGCCGGGTCCCCGACCTGACCGCGCTCGACGACGCGGCGCGCACCGAGTTCCCACAGGTCTACCTGGAACTGCTGCGCCGGTTCGACCGGATCTTCGGCGAGGGTGACGGCCAGGGGCCGGGCGCGGACGCCGCGGCCCGCACGCCGTACATCGCCGCCTGGCACCAGGCGCCGGTCCACGCCGGCGACCGCGGTGAGTTCGCGCTCCATCTGGAGCTCTTCACCATTCGCCGTACCGCCGGAAAGCTGAAGTTTCTCGCGGGTTCCGAATCCGGCATGAACGTGTTCATCAACGATGTGCCGCCGGAAGCCGCGGCCCAGCGACTGCGAGAGGTAGCGACCAAGTGAGTGTGAGCGTGGAGTCCCCCAAGCCGACCACCCGAGCGAAGTGCCTGGTCACCGGCGGTGCCGGCTATGTCGGCAGCGTCGTCGCCGCCCATCTGCTGGAAGCCGGGCACGACGTCACCGTCCTCGACGACCTCTCCACCGGCCACCGCGAGGCCGTCCCGGCCGGCGCCCGCTTCGTCGAGGGCCGCGTCCAGGACGCCGCACGCCACCTCGACCCCTCGTACGACGCGGTGCTGCACTTCGCCGCGTTCTCCCAGGTCGGCGAGTCCGTCGGGGACCCGGCGAAGTACTGGCGCAACAACGTCGGCGGCACCATGGACCTCCTCGACGCGATGCGCGGCGCGGGCGTGCGCGCCCTCGTCTTCTCCTCCACCGCCGCCACCTACGGCGAACCGGCCGCCACCCCGATCACCGAGACCGCCGCCACCGCGCCGACCAGCCCGTACGGCGCGAGCAAGCTCGCCGTCGACCACCTCATCGGCGGCGAGGCGGCCGCCCACGGCCTGGCCGCCGTCTCGCTGCGGTACTTCAACGTCGCCGGCGCGTACGGCGACTGCGGCGAACGCCACGACCCCGAGTCGCACCTCATCCCGCTCGTCCTCCAGGTCGCCCAGGGCCGCCGCGAGACGATCTCCGTCTACGGCGACGACTACCCGACCCCCGACGGCACCTGCATCCGCGACTACATCCACGTCGCCGACCTCGCCGAGGCCCATCTGCTGGCGCTGGAGGCGACGCTGAGCACGGTCGCGGAGACGGCCGACGACGCACCCCGCCCCCACGTCCGCCCCGGCGAACACCTCATCTGCAACCTCGGCAACGGCAACGGCTTCTCCGTCCGCGAGGTCATCGACACCGTCCGCAAGGTCACCGGCCACCCGATCCCCGAGGTCCTCGCCGGCCGCCGCCCCGGAGACCCGGCCGTCCTCGTCGCCTCCGCGCGGACCGCCACCGACCGCCTCGGCTGGCGCCCCACCCGCGCCGACCTGGCCGGAATCATCGCGGACGCCTGGGAGTTCGCCCGCCGCACCACCCGGACGAAGGAGTCCTGATGCCCGCGCACGAAGCCGCCGACCCGACCGCCCCGCCGCACGGCGCGGCCCGCACCGACGCGGCCTTCCGCGCCGTGTACGGCACCGCGCCCACCGGCGTCTGGGCGGCCCCCGGCCGGGTCAACCTGATCGGTGAACACACCGACTACAACGACGGCTTCGTGCTGCCCTTCGCCCTGACGGACACCACCCTCGCCGCCGCAGCGCCCCGCACCGACGGGGCGCTGCGGCTGCACTCCGGCGACGTCCCCGGCGGCGTCGTCGAGGTCCCGGCCGACGCCCTCGCACCCGGCCGGGACCTGGGCTGGGCCGCGTACCCGGCGGGCGTGGTGTGGGCGATGCGCGACACCGGGCTGCCCGTCGGCGGCGTCGACCTGCACGTCGACTCCACCGTCCCCACCGGCGCCGGACTCTCCTCGTCCGCCGCCCTGGAGGTCGCCACCGCCCTCGCCCTCGACGGGCTGTACGGACTCGGGCTCGACCGGCAGGAGCTGGCCCGGCTGGCACAGCGCGCCGAGAACGCCTTCGTCGGCGTGCCCTGCGGGATCATGGACCAGACGGCCGCCACCAGCTGCACCACCGGCCACGCCCTCCTCCTCGACACCCGCGACCTCACCACCCGACAGGTCCCCTTCGACCTCGCCGGCCACGGGCTGCGGCTGCTCGTCATCGACACCCGCGTCCGCCACGCCCTGGCCGACGGCGCCTACGCCGAGCGCCGCGCGGGCTGCGAACGCGCCGCCCGCCACCTCGGCATCCCCGCCCTGCGCGACATCGCCCACGATCAACTTCCGGACGCTCTCGCCGCGTTGGCCGAATTCCCCGACGTACGGCCCCTGGTGCGGCACATCGTCACCGAGAACCACCGCGTCCGGCAGGTCATCGCCCGGCTGGACGCGGGCGAGCCCCGCGCCGCCGGGCCGCTGCTCACCGCCGGACACGCCTCGCTCCGCGACGACTTCGCCGTCTCCTGCGCCGAACTCGACCTCGCCGTCGACACCGCGCTGGCCGCCGGCGCGCTCGGCGCCCGGATGACCGGCGGCGGCTTCGGCGGCTCGGCCGTCGCTCTCGTCGAGGACGCGGCGGCGCGGGAGGTCGCCGACGCCGTCCACACGGCGTTCACCGCCGCCGGGCACGCCGCCCCGCGCGTCTTCACCGCCCGCCCCGGACCCGGCGCGCACCGCGCCGCCTGACGTACCGACCGGCGCGCGCCGGCCGGCCGCGTCAACACGGCGCACCACCCGCGCCGGTACGTACCGGCGCGGGGCGGGGAGCGTGCCACGGCCGCGTGCGCCGGGACTTTGGGCAAAGGGCCGCTGCCCGCAGCGCCCGTCCGTACCCTGAGATGAGCGCCGGTGGGGGCCGGTGCTCAGCTGGGGGAGCGGCATCCGGCCGGCACCACACCGAGCCCACCGGGCGGCGGCCACGGCCGTGGCCGCACGGTCACGGCGATCTTCACCCCGGGCCCGGTGCCCGCTAAGGTCCGTTCCCCACGACAGGGGGTCCACGTGCAACGCATCCGGGTACTGGTGGCCGACGGCCACCGCATCTTCGCCGAGTCGCTGGCCGCGGCGCTCGCCGCCGAGGCGGACGTCTGCGTGGCGACGGCGGGCAGCGCCCACGCCGCGCTGCGCACCCTCGAACGCGCCGTCGCCGAGGGCCGCCCGGTCGACGTCCTGCTGGCCGACGCCGATCTCACCGCCGCGACGCCCACGCTCACCACCGTCCCCGCCCAGCAGGCGCGGGGCCGGGGCGGTGGCGCGGCGCGCCCGCCCCGCGACGGCATCGCCCTGGCCGCGGCGGTCCGCGCCGCCCACCCGGAGCTGCGCACCGTCGTCCTCGCCGAACGCGACGACCCGCGCCGCGCGGCCGCCGCCCTCCAGGCGGGCGCCCAGGGCTGGGTCGCCAAGGACTGCTCCCTCTCCCGGCTGCTCGCCGTGATCCGCGGCGTCCTCCGCGAGGAAACGCATCTCCCGCCCGCCCTGCTCACCGGCGTCCTGCGGGAGCTGACCGCCGCCCGCCGCCACCGCACGGAGAGCGAACGCCTCGTCGAGACGCTCACCCCCCGCGAACGCGAGGTGCTGCGCTGCATGGTCGCCGGCATGGGCCGCAAGGCCGTCGCCGAACGCCTCTTCCTCTCCCCGCACACCGTCCGCACCCATATGCAGAACGTCCTCGGCAAGCTCGACGTCCACTCCACGCTCGCCGCCGTCGCCCTGGCCCGCAGGGCGGGCATCGGCCCGGCGGAGCCGGTGCCCGGGCCGGCCGCCCCGGTGGAGGCACGGGCGGGGGCCGGGGCGGCGGCTGCGGGGCGCCAGGCCGCTGCTCCCTCGCGTTGAGGGGACCGCCTCCGCGCGGGGACGGGCTCAGCCGGCGGCCCCGGGGAGGGTGATGACGGCGACGCCCCTGGGGGCCAGGGTGAGCCGGTGGACCGGGGCGCCCGGCCCGGCCGCGGAGCGGGAGCCGCCCGCCGTCTCCGGCCCGGCGCCCGGCCGCGGAGCCCCGTCGGACACCACCACCCGCCCCGGCTCCGGCAGCGTGACCCGGGCGGTCCGCGCCCCGTGGTTGAGCAGGAACAGAAAACGCCCCGCCGCGCCTTCCCGGACGGTCGCCTGCACCCCGGCGGGCAGCCCGGCCACCACCGGGGCCACGCCCGCCGCCTCCCGTACGTCGTCCAGCAGCGCCCGCAGCACCGCGGGTTCCGGGTGGGTGGCGACGTACCAGGCCGTACCGCGCCCGTACGGGTGCCGGGTCACCGCCGGGCGGCCGTCCAGCGGGCCGCCGGTGAAGCGGGCGAGCGCCTCGGCGCCTGCCAGGACGACGTCCTCCGCCCACAGGTCGGCCCGGCCCGCGTAGGAACCCTGAAGGGTGAGCACCGCGCCCTCCGGCTGCGGCCAGAACTCCTCCACCCGCAGGCCCAGCAGCTCCCGCAGCGGGCCCGGGTAGCCACCGGGGTGCACCCGGTCCTGCGCGTCCACGATGCCGGAGAAGAACGACACCACCAGCTGCCCGCCGCCGCGTACGTACGCCGCGAGCCGCGCCGCGTCCTCCTCCGTCAGCAGGTACAGCTGCGGCGCCACCACCATCCGGTAGCCGGACAGCTCCCGCGACGGCGGGACGACATCGCACGCCACGCCCGCCTCGTACAGCGGCCGGTGGTGGTCCAGCGCCAGCCGCGAGTGGTCCGGCGCGGTCGACGGCCGGGCGTCCAGCTCCAGCGCCCACCAGCTGTGCCAGTCGGCCAGCAGCGCCACCGCCGCCCGCGACCGCGTCCCAGCGATCTCCGGTACGGACGCCAACTCCCGCCCGAGCGCGGCCACTTCGCGGAAGATCCGGGTGTCCGTGCCGCCGTGCGGCACCATCGCCGAGTGGAACTTCTCCGCCCCGCCGCGCGACTGCCGCCACTGGAAGAACACCACCGCGTCCGCGCCCTGCGCCACCGCCTGCCAGCTCCACAGCCGCATCGTGCCCGGCGGTTTCGGGCCGTTCCGCGGCCGCCAGTTGACCGCGCCGGGCGCCTGCTCCAGCAGCAGCCACGGCTGCCCGCTCCGCGCCGACCGCATCAGATCGAAGACGTACGCCGCCCGCAGATGGTCATCGGGCAGGAAGGGATCCTGATAGAAGTCCAACGCCATCACGTCCATGTGCGGCGCCCAGGCGAACGCGTCGACCGGTTTGTGCTGCGGCATCAGATTGGTGGTCACCGGCACCCCGGGCGCGCACCGCGCCAGCACCTCCTTCTCCGCGAGGTAGCAGGCGCGCAGCGCGGCATCACCGAACCGCAGATAGTCCAGCTGCTGCGCCGGGTTGGGGAAGGTCGGTGCGGTCCGCGGCGGCAGCACCTCCGCGAAGTCGCCGTACGTCTGCGACCAGAACGCAGTGGACCACGCGTCGTTGAGGGCGTCGACGCTCCCGTAGCGCTCCCGCAGCCAGTCCCGGAAGGCGGCGGCCGAGACGTCGCAGTAGCACTGCCGGGTGTGGCAGCCGTATTCGTTGCCGATGTGCCACAGGGTGAGCGCGGGGTGCCCGGCGTAGCGGGTGGCGAGCTGTTCGACGAGGCGGACGGCGTGCGCCCGGTAGACGGGGCTGGAGGGGCAGTAGTGCTGCCGGGCCCCCGGCCAGCGGCGCCGCCCGTCGGCGTCCTCGGGCAGGATCTCGGGGTGCGCCCGGCTCAGCCACGGCGGCGGCGAGGCGGTCATCGTGGCGAGGCACACCTCGATCCCGGCGTCGGCCAGCCCGTCCATGACCCGGTCGAACCAGCCGAAGTCCCACTCCCCGGGCCGGGGCTCGACCCGGGCCCAGGAGAAGATCCCCGCGGTGACCGCCGAGACCCGGGCCGCCTTCATCAGCTCCAGGTCCTCGGCCCACACCTCCTCGGGCCACTGCTCCGGGTTGTAGTCGCCGCCGAATCGGATGCCCATCGTTCGGCCCTCCAGGGTCGGGCCCGGCGCCCGCACGGCCGCCGGTACGGACGCGGACTGCGGCGCCGCCCGCCCCGCCCGACGGCGCCCGCGCGCCAGCATCCGCCCCCCGCCCGCCCGCCACAAGGACCCCGGCGGCGCGGCCCCCGCTGTTCAGTGAGAGTTCTCGTGCGGGGAGGGTTCCTGAAGGAGGGGGAGGGTCCGGGTGCGTTCGGGGAGGACTCCCGAACGAGGCGCCCGGCCTGGCCCGGCTCGTACGGGAAGGGTGGGGGAGAGGGGCCCGGGTGCGTTCAGGAAGGTTCCCCGAAAGCTCCGCCGGTGGCCCCGCTCAGCCGGGAAGGTTGTCGAACGGGCCCGTCAACCGCCGGAGCAGGCCGGCGAGTTCGCGGCGCTGGTCGCGGGAGAGTTCGGCGAGGATGGCCCGCTCCTGGGTGAGCAGACCGGCCAGGGAGGCGTCGGCCTTGTCGCGGCCCGCGGGGGTGAGGCGGACCAGGACGCCGCGCCGGTCGTTGGGGTCGGGCAGCCGCTCGACGAGGTCCTTCTTGGCGAGCCGGTCGATACGGTTGGTCATCGTGCCGGATGTCACGAGAGTCTGGGTGAGCAACGCACCGGGGGAGAGCTGGTACGGCGCCCCGGCGCGGCGGAGCGCGGTGAGGACGTCGAATTCCCAGGGCTCCAGTCCCACCTCGGAGAAGGCGAGGCGACGGGCCCGGTCGAGGTGTCTGGCCAGCCTGCTCACGCGGCTGAGGACCTCAAGCGGTTCCACGTCGAGGTCCGGGCGCTCCCGGCGCCATGCTGCGACCAGACGGTCGACCTCGTCCTCCATGGCGATCAGTGTAAGGGGTCTGTCGACGTGAAGTCTCTTGACATGAGGCTTCTCGACATCAACTATCTCGACGTAGAGATATATCTTCCGGTGCTACCGGGCAGGCCCGCCTGATCCCGTCGCTCCGGCGACGCGTCCCGGCCCCCGGCCCCCCGGAACCGGCCGTACCAGCAGAGGGGTTACCGTCCATGCCCGACACGCCCACCTGGGACCCGCAGCAGTACCTCCGTCACGCGGCGCACCGCAGCCGTCCCTTCCACGACCTCCTCGCCCGGGTGCCCGAGCCGCCCGCGCGCCCCGCCCGGATCGCCGACCTCGGCTGCGGCGCCGGCAACGTCACCGCCCTCCTCGCCGACCGCTGGCCCGACGCCCACATCACCGGCCTCGACAACTCCCCCCAGATGCTGGCCGAGGCCGCCGCCCTCGCCGGGCCCACCCCCGGCGGCGGCCGCCTCGACTTCACCACCGCCGACGCCACCGACTGGGCCCCCGCCGAGCACTTCGACCTGATCGTCTCCAACGCCGCCCTCCAGTGGGTCCCCCACCACCCCGCATCCTTCGGCCGCTGGATCGACGCCCTCACCCCCGGCGGCACCTTCGCCTTCCAGGTCCCCGGCAACTTCACCGCCCCCAGCCACACCCTGCTGAACGAGGTGTGCGGCGCCCCGCGATGGCGCGACCGCCTCGGCGGCCACGCCACCCGCTCCGTCCACGTCCTCGAACCCGTCGACTACCTCGACCGCCTCACCGACCTCGGCTGCACCGCCGACGTCTGGGAGACCACCTACATCCACCTGCTCCAGGGCGAGGACCCCGTCCTCGACTGGGTCAAGGGCACCGCCCTGCGCCCCGTGCTCACCGCCCTCGCCGACGATCCGCCCGCCCGCGAGGAGTTCCTCGCCGAGTACCGCGACCTGCTCCGCGCGGCCTATCCGGTCGGCCGCCACGGCACGCCCTTCCCCTTCCGCCGCATCTTCGCCGTGGCCCGCCGCCGATAGCCGCCGCCCACCAGGAGGAACGCCATGATCACCGGCCTCGACCACGTCCAGCTGGCCGCGCCCCCGGGCAGCGAACCCGCACTGCGGGCCTTCTACACGGGGGTCCTCGGGATGACCGAAGTACCCAAGCCGGAGCCGCTCGCCGCGCGCGGCGGCTGCTGGTTCGAGGCCGGCACCGCCCGACTCCACCTCGGCACCGACCCGGATCACCGCCCGTCCGCCAAGGCCCACGCGGCCTTCCGCGTCCCCGACGCCGACGCCTTCGCCGCCCGGCTGACCGCCGCGGGCGTCCCCGTCACCCGGGATGCCGCCCTGCCGGGCGTCCGCCGGTGCTTCGCCCTCGACCCGGCGGGCAACCGGCTGGAATTCCTGGCGGAAGAGGAGGGGCAGACCGCGGCCGACTGACCGACTGACCGACTGACCGACTGACCGACTGCCCCGGACGTCCGGGGCGGAGCGACGCCCGCTGTCAGCCGTACCAGGTGACGTTGCAGACGTAGACGCACCGGTGACGGGGCACGGCGAGAAAGCTGAGGAAGCCGCGTCCGCGCATCAGGTCGAACTCCCGGAGGCCACCCTCCCGGTCGAAGGGGCGGCCGACCTTCGCCGCCTCCGGGCCCAGCGCGGCCAACTCGGTTGTCAGCCGCTCGACCTCGGCCACGACGCCCGGCGGCAGCCCTTCGGTGACGTATTCGGCGCTCGGGTTGCAGTCCCATGCCCAGTCCGTCACAGCTGGGCCTCCGCCTCTGCCGCCTCCCGGATCCGGCGGATCTCGGCAATGGCGTCGGAGGGGTCCTGCTCGCCGTCCGCCACGATCCGCTCCAGATGGTGCAGGCGGGCAGCGCGCTCCGGGTGGCGTTCGATCGCGACGAAGACCGCCCACGAATGAACGAAGGCCCGCAAGGGTGCGAGGCTCTGCGTTTGCTGCGCGTTCGTCGTGGCCTCGAAGAGATGCTGGGTCAACGCCGGGATCCGGCTCGGGGTGATACGGGCGACCGCCGCCCGCAGTGCGTCAGGCGTGAGCTCGGGCATGGGCAGCAGCGGCCCGTAGGGACTGTCGGACTGAGCGCTCACGGCGGCCTCCGGTGCTGTACGGACCTCGTACAGTACCGGCCGCCGCCCCCGGTGCGGCCTCAGTTCTTGCGGTGGCCCACCAGGCGCGGCTTGGCCTCCAGACCGTCCAGACCGTGCCAGGCGAGATTCACCAGATGGGCGGCGACCTCCGCCTTCTTCGGCTTGCGGACGTCCAGCCACCACTGGCCGGTCAGCGCGACCATGCCGACCAGCGCCTGCGCGTACAGCGGCGCCAGCTTCGGATCGAAACCGCGGGCCTTGAACTCCAGGCCCAGGATGTCCTCCACCTGCGTGGCGATATCGCTGATCAGCGACGCGAAGGTGCCCGTCGACTGGGCGACGGGGGAGTCCCGCACCAGGATGCGGAAGCCATCCGTGAACGTCTCGATGTAGTCGAGGAGGGCGAACGCCGCCTGCTCCAGCAGCTCCCTCGGATGCCCGGCGGTCAGCGCGCCCGTCACCATGTCCAGGAGCTGACGCATCTCGCGGTCGACGACCACGGCGTACAGCCCCTCCTTGCCGCCGAAGTGCTCGTACACCACCGGCTTGGAGACGCCCGCCTTCGCGGCGATCTCCTCCACCGACGTGCCCTCGAAGCCCCGCTCGGCGAAGAGGGTGCGGCCGATGTCGAGCAGTTGCTCACGGCGCTCGGCGCCCGTCATCCGGACCCGCCGGGGCCGCCTCCCACCCCCGCCGGAGGAGGAAGCCTTGCCCTTGTTGCCGTTGCTCACGCTGCTGCCGTCGATCGCCACCAGACAATCATGCCGCCTGGGCGGTCCTGTCCCTGCGCCGGGCATCGATGCGGGACGCGTCCGGCCACCGCACGTCGTACGCCCAGCCCGCCTTCTCGAACCAGCGGATCAGCCGCGCACTCGAATCCAGCTGCCCCCGCAGCACCCCGTGACGTGCGGAGGTCGGGTCCGCGTGGTGCAGGTTGTGCCACGACTCACCGCACGACAGGACCGCCAGCCACCACACGTTCCCCGACCGGTCCCGGGACCGGAACGGCCGCTTGCCCACCGCGTGGCAGATGGAGTTGATCGACCACGTCACGTGGTGCAGCAGCGCCACCCGCACCAGCGAACCCCAGAAGAACGCCGACAGCGCGCCCTGCCAGGACATCGTGGCCACCCCGCCGATCAGCGCCGGCAGCAGCAGCGACACCGTCGTCCACAGCACGAACTGCCGGGAGATCGCCCGCAGCGCCGGGTCCTTCACCAGATCCGGCGCGTACTTGTGCTGCGGCGTCTGCTCCTCGTCGAACATCCAGCCGATGTGCGCCCACCACAAGCCCTTCAGCAGCGCCGGGACCGTCTCGCCGTACCGCCACGGCGAATGCGGGTCGCCCTCCGCGTCGGAGAACCTGTGGTGCCGGCGGTGATCGGCCACCCAGCGCACCAGCGGCCCCTCCACCGCCAGCGACCCCATGATCGCCAGCGTGATCCGCAGCGGCCGCTTCGCCTTGAACGCGCCGTGCGTGAAGTACCGGTGGAAGCCGATCGTGATGCCGTGGCAGCCCACGTAATACATCACCACCAGCAGCCCCAGATCCAGCCAGCTCACCCCCCACCCCCACGCCAGCGGCACCGCCGCGGCCAGTGCCAGGAACGGCACCATGATGAACAGCAGCAGGGTGATCTGCTCGACGGAACCCTTGCTGTCACCCCCCAGCGTCGCCGACGGCAGCGGCGTGCCGGCGGGCCCGGGCGACTCTTCGACGGTCTGCGGATCAGCGGTCATGTGGTGTCCCTCGTCGGGGGCTCGGGGCACGGCTACGGAACCGTAACCTACGGTTTCGTAAGTATGGCAGCGCACCGGCCCCGGACAAGGCTGTGACAGGCCCGTACCCGCCAGCGGGGTGCACCGCCCGGCCACCCCGCCCCGACCCGCACCCCGCCCCGGCCCGCCCCTGACCTGCGGCCCGGCCCGACCGGCACGTTCCCAGCCGGTGGACGGTGTGACCACCCCCCGAACGGGAGACCTATCCTGGTGGGCGTCGGACAGCGCGGTCCGCAACCCGCCCACAAGCCCGGACGTGCACCCCGTCGCCCGCGCCCCCACCGGTACCGAGGAGCCGCGAAGCGACGCACCTCCCGGGCCGTCGCCCGCCACGCCCCGGGACCGCACCGGACCCGGCCGGCACGGCACGACGCCCCGCCCCGATCGCCGCAAGGAGCCGCACCTGTGAGCAGTGCCGACAACACCTCCGCCGCCGAGATCAGCGCCCCCGGAAGCAGCCGGCCGGACAAGCCGGGCACGACCGGCGACAACGGCGACCACACCGCCCTGCGCGCCGACATCCGCCGACTGGGCGACCTCCTCGGCGAGACCCTCGTCCGCCAGGAAGGCCCCGAACTCCTCGAACTCGTCGAGCGGGTCCGCGCCCTCACCCGCTCCGACGGCGAAGCCGCCGCCGAACTCCTCGGCGCCACCGACCTGGCCACCGCCGCCAAGCTGGTCCGCGCCTTCTCCACCTACTTCCACCTCGCCAACGTCACCGAGCAGGTCCACCGCGGCCGCGAGCTGCGCGCCCGCCGCGCCGCGGAGGGCGGCATCCTCAGCCGCACCGCCGACATGCTCAAGGACGCCGACCCCGAGCACCTGCGCGAGACCGCCGCCCACCTCGGCGTACGCCCCGTCTTCACCGCGCACCCCACCGAGGCCGCCCGCCGCTCCGTCCTCACCAAGCTCCGCAAGATCGCCGAGCTGCTGGAGCACACCGACCCCACCGAGCGCCGCCGCACCGACCTCCGTCTCGCCGAGAGCATCGACCTCATCTGGCAGACCGACGAACTCCGCGTCGCCCGCCCCGAGCCCACCGACGAGGCCCGCAACGCCATCTACTACCTCGACGAACTCGGCCGCGGCGCCGTCGGCGACGTCCTCGAAGACCTCGCCGCCGAACTGGAGCGCGCCGGCGCGCCGCTCCCCGCCGGCACCCGCCCGCTCACCTTCGGCACCTGGATCGGCGGCGACCGCGACGGCAACCCCAACGTCACCCCGCAGGTCACCTGGGACGTCCTGATCCTCCAGCACGAACACGGCATCACCGACGCGCTGGAGCACATCGACGAACTCCGCGGCGCCCTCTCCAACTCCATCCGCAACAGCGGCGCCACCGAGGAACTGCTCACCTCCCTCGGCAACGACCTCGAACTCCTCCCCGAGATCAGCCCCCGCTACAAGCGCCTCAACGCCGAGGAGCCCTACCGCCTCAAGGCGACCTGCATCCGCCAGAAGCTCCTCAACACCCGCGAGCGCCTCGCCGCCGACACCCCCCACGTCCCCGGCCGCGACTACCTCGGCACCGCCGAACTCCTCGACGACCTCGCGCTCATCCAGACGTCGCTCCGCGCCCACCGCGGCTCCCTCGTCGCCGACGGCCGCCTGGAACGCACCCTGCGCACCCTCGCCGCCTTCGGCCTCCAGCTCGCCACCATGGACGTCCGCGAACACGCCGACGCCCACCACCACGCCCTCGGCCAGCTCTTCGACCGCCTCGGCGAGGAATCCTGGCGCTACGTCGACATGCCGCGCGAGTACCGCCGCAAGCTGCTCGCCAAGGAACTGCGCTCCCGCCGCCCCCTGGCCCCCAGCCCCGCCCCTCTCGACGAGGCCGGCGCCAAGACCCTCGGCGTCTTCCGCACGATCCTCAAGGCGAAGAAGACCTTCGGCCCCGAGGTCATCGAGTCGTACATCATCTCCATGTGCCAGGGCTCCGACGACGTCCTCGCCGCCACCGTCCTCGCCCGCGAAGCCGGCCTCATCGACCTCCACGCCGGCTGGGCCAAGATCGGCATCGTCCCGCTCCTGGAGACCACCGACGAGCTGAGGATCGCCGACCAGCTCCTCGACGAAATGCTCTCCGACCCCTCCTACCGCCGCCTCGTCGCGCTCCGCGGCGACGTCCAGGAGGTCATGCTCGGCTACTCCGACTCCTCCAAGTTCGGCGGCATCACCACCAGCCAGTGGGAGATCCACCGCGCCCAGCGGCTGCTGCGCGACGTCGCCCACCGCCACGGCGTGCGGCTGCGCCTCTTCCACGGCCGCGGCGGCACCGTCGGCCGCGGCGGCGGCCCCTCCCACGACGCGATCCTCGCCCAGCCCTACGGCACCCTCGAAGGCGAGATCAAGGTCACCGAACAGGGCGAGGTCATCTCCGACAAGTACCTCGTCCCGTCGCTCGCCCGCGAGAACCTGGAACTGACCGTCGCGGCCACCCTCCAGGCCTCCGCCCTGCACACCGAACCCCGCCAGTCCGACGAAGCGCTCTCCCGCTGGGACGCCGCCATGGAGACCGTCTCCGACGCCGCCCACGGCGCCTACCGCCGCCTCGTCGAAGACCCCGACCTGCCCGCCTACTTCTTCGCCGCCACCCCCGTCGACCAGCTCGCCGAACTCCACCTCGGCTCCCGCCCCTCCCGGCGGCCCGACTCCGGCGCCGGACTCGACGGCCTCCGCGCCATCCCGTGGGTCTTCGGCTGGACCCAGTCCCGCCAGATCGTCCCCGGCTGGTACGGCGTCGGCACCGGCCTCAAGGCCGCCCGCGAAGCCGGGCTCGACACCGTCCTCGACGAGATGCACACCCACTGGCACTTCTTCCGCAACTTCCTGTCCAACGTCACCATGACCCTGGCCAAGACCGACCTGCGGATCGCCGAGCACTACGTCGACACCCTCGTCCCCGACGACCTCCAGCACGTCTTCGACACCATCAAGGCCGAACACGCCCTCACCGTCCAGGAAGTCCTCCGCGTCACCGGCGAGAGCGAACTCCTCGACTCCAACCCCGTACTGCGCCAGACCTTCCACATCCGCGACGCCTACCTCGACCCGATCAGCTACCTCCAGGTCTCCCTCCTGGCCCGCCAGCGCGCCGCCGCCGCCCGCGGCGAAGAAGCCGACCCCGTCCTCGCCCGCGCCCTGCTCCTCACCGTCAACGGCGTCGCCGCCGGTCTCCGCAACACCGGCTGAGCCCCGGGCCGGCACCGGCGCGCGACGCCCGGCACACCCCGGCCCCGCACACACCACGGCGGCCCGCCCCCGACACCGGGAGCGGGCCGCCGTCCTTCCAGCACGCCTCATCACCGCCGCACGCATACCGCGGCACCCCCCACCGCTACAACGCCACCCACGCCCCCACCAGCAACGCCACCCCGGCCAGACCCATCCCCCACGCCGTACGCCGCCACCGCAGCCCACCGGCCACCACCAGCGCCGCCAGCAACAACGCCCCCGCGAACGGCACCCACGCATGCAGCACACCCGCCGGCCCCGTCCGCACCGCACGCTCACCCCCCGGCCGCAGCACCACCGTGACCCGCTCACCCACACCCGGCGAAGCCGCCTTCACCAGCGACACCCGGTCCCGCGGCCGGCCCCCGCCGTCCGGCACGAACGGCCCGGCACACCGCTCGTCATCACACGACGCCACCTTCACCGTGCCGTGCTCACGGCCCGCCAACCCCATCGCGTACCGCGCCGACCCCCACGACGTCCACCCACCCGCCACCAGCAACACCGCCGCCACCAGCACCAACAGCCCGTTCCTGACGAGCAGCACCACCCCGAAGGCGCTCTCACCCGCCCGCCGGGTACGACTGCGCTTGACCGGTCTGGAGCTCACACTGCCTCTGGACATGCCCGGGATCTTTGGCCATGGCCCCGCACGCGGTCAACCTACGACTCCACCCGGAAACCCCCACCCGGACCACCCCGGCCCCCGGCCCGCGCCCCCACCTCACGAGTTGTACGTGCTCTGCGCCCGCTCCAACCCCTCCAGGATCAACGCCTCGACCGCATCCGCCGCACGGTCCACGAAGTAGTCCAACTCCTTGCGCTCCGCCGCACCGAAATCCTTCAGCACGAAATCCGCCACCTGCATCCGCCCCGGCGGCCGCCCGATCCCGAACCGCACCCGGTGATACTCCGCACCCGACGACTTCGTGATCGACTTCAACCCGTTGTGCCCGTTGTCGCCACCCCCCAGCTTCAACCGCAACGCACCGTAATCAATATCCAGCTCATCGTGGACCGCCACGATCTGCCCCACCGGCACCTTGTAGAAATCCCGCAGCGCCGACACCGGACCACCCGACAGATTCATGAACGACATCGGCTTGGCCACCACCACCCGACGGCTCCCCGGCCCCGGCGGACCCACCCGGCCCTCCACCACCTGCGCCCGCGCCTTGTGCGCCTTGAACTTCCCCCGCATCCGCTCCGCCAGCAGATCCGCCACCATGAAACCCACATTGTGACGATTGCCCGCATACTCCGGACCCGGATTACCCAGCCCCACCACAAGCCACGGCTCGGCGTCCGCCATCTTCACCACTCCCGCATCCGCCCGGCACCACACCGAGCACCCGACAGCCCGCCACCACAACGGGCCACGAAACAACCCAACCGCCACCCCGCGCCCGAAGGCGCGCGGCAGCGGTTGGAAAACGTCCCACCAGACGGCAGGGACGACGGATCAGCCCTCGGCCGACGCGCCCTCACCCTCGGCCGACTCCGCAGCGGCCTCCGCCTGCGCGGCGACGACCTGCAGCACCACGGCGTCGTCCTCGACGGCCAGCGACGTACCGGCCGGCAGCACGACATCCTTCGCCTGCACCGAGTCACCCGCGGTCAGACCGGCGATCGACACCGTCACCGACTCCGGCAGGTGGGTCGCCTCGGCCTCGACCGACAGCGTGTTCATCAGGTGCTCCAGCAGGTTCGCACCCGGGGCCAGGTCGCCCTCGGTCACGATCGGCACCTCGACGGTGACCTTCTCGCCCTTCTTCACGGACAGGAAGTCCACGTGCACCAGGAAGCCACGGATGGCCTCACGCTGCACCGCCTTGGGGATGACCAGCTCGTCCTGGCCGTCCACGTCCAGACGGATCAGCACGTTCGGGGTCTTCAGCGCCATCATCAGCGCGTGGTTGTGAATGGCCACGTGCTTCGGCTCCGCGCCGTGACCGTAGATGACCGCCGGAACCAGGTTGTCGCGACGCGCCTGACGCGCCGCACCCTTACCGAACTCGGTACGAACCTGGGCGGTGAGCTTGACCTCAGCCATGACTGCACTCCTCGTATCTCAGGAAAACGCTGGCCGTTACCCGGCCCACGACAGACCTGCTACGAAGAGCGCGTCGATAACGGACCGCCGCACACACAGGTGCGGCCTCCCTCGCCGAGCAACTCCGTGAGTCTACCCGGCCGGGAGGCCGCCCCAAAGTCGATCAGCCCATGGGCCGATCAGCACCGACGCCGATCAGCGCCTCACTGCTCGTCGAACAGGCTCGTCACCGAACCGTCCTCGAACACCTCACGGATCGCCCGCGCCACCGTCGGCGCCATCGACAGCACCGTGATCTTGTCCAGCTCCAGCTCCGAAGGCGTCGGCAGCGTATTCGTGAACACGAACTCGCTCACCTTCGAATTCTTCAGCCGGTCCGCCGCCGGACCCGACAGCACGCCATGCGTCGCCGTCACGATCACATCCGCCGCACCATTGGCGAACAGCGCATCCGCCGCGGCACAGATCGTGCCACCCGTGTCGATCATGTCGTCGACCAGGACACACACCCGGTCCTTCACATCGCCGACCACCTCATGGACGGTGACCTGATTCGCCACGTCCTTGTCACGGCGCTTGTGCACGATCGCCAGCGGCGCACCCAGACGGTCACACCAACGGTCCGCCACCCGCACCCGACCCGCGTCCGGCGAGACAACGGTGAGCTTGTTGCGGTCCACCTTCGCGCCCACGTAATCCGCCAGCACCGGCAGCGCGAACAGATGGTCCACCGGACCGTCGAAGAAGCCCATGATCTGATCCGTGTGCAGATCGACCGTGACGATACGGTCCGCACCCGCCGTCTTCATCAGATCCGCGATCAGCCGCGCCGAAATCGGCTCACGGCCACGGTGCTTCTTGTCCTGACGCGCATAACCGTAGAACGGCACGACCACGGTGATGCTCCGGGCCGAAGCCCGCTTCAACGCATCAATCATGATCAGCTGTTCCATGATCCACTTATTGATCGGAGCCGTGTGGCTCTGAATCAGAAAGCAGTCCGCGCCACGCGCCGATTCCTGGTAACGGACGTAGATCTCACCATTGGCGAAGTCGAACGCCTTCGTCGGGACCAGGCCGACACCCAGCTGGTGCGCGACCTCCTCGGCCAGCTCGGGGTGGGCACGTCCGGAGAAGAGCATCAGCTTCTTCTCGCCGGTCGTCTTGATCCCGGTCACAGCAAATCTCCTCGAATTCCTGTTTGCGTGCGCTCAACACGGTACGCCCCGCACGGCGCACCACGGCACGGTCAGCGCTCGCCCTCGGACTCCTGGCGAGCGGAAGAAGCAGCCTGCGCGGCGGCACTCCCGGGCCGCTTACGCGCGACCCAACCCTCGATATTCCGCTGCTGGCCACGCGCGACCGCCAACGAACCCGGGGGCACATCCTTGGTGATGACCGAACCCGCCGCGGTGTACGCGCCGTCCCCGATCGTGACAGGAGCCACAAACATGTTGTCCGACCCCGTCTTGCAATGCGAACCGACCGTGGTGTGATGCTTCGCCTCACCGTCGTAATTCACAAAGACACTCGCCGCGCCGATATTGGTGTACTCACCGATCGTCGCATCCCCCACATACGACAGATGAGGAACCTTCGTCCCCTCACCGATCGACGCGTTCTTCATCTCCACATACGTGCCGGCCTTCGCCTTCGCCCCCAGCACCGTCCCCGGACGCAAATACGCATACGGACCCACCGACGCCCCCGCACCGATCTCCGCACTCTCCGCCACCGTGAACGACGCCACCGCGCCCTCACCCACGACCGTGTCCGTCAACCGCGAATGCGGACCCACCTCGGCACCCGACGCCACCCGCGTCACACCCAACAGCTGCGTCCCCGGATGCACCACCGCATCCGCACCGAACGCCACCGACACATCCACCCACGTCGACGCCGGATCCACCACCGTCACACCCGCGAGCATCGCCCGCTCCAACAGCCGCTCGTTCAACAACCGCCGCGCCTGCGCCAACTGCACACGATTGTTGATCCCCAGAATCTCCCGGTGATCCCCGGCCACCGCCGCACCCACCCGGTGCCCGGCCTCCCGCAGAATCCCCAGCACATCCGTGAGGTACTCCTCACCCTGACTGTTGTCCGTCCGCACCTTGCCCAGCGCCTCGGCCAGCAACCGCGCGTCGAACGCGAACACCCCGGAATTGATCTCCCGGATCGCCCGCTGCGCCGGACTCGCGTCCTTGTGCTCGACGATCTCCGTCACCGCGCCGTTGGCGCCGTCCCGCACGATCCGGCCGTAACCCGTCGCGTCCGGCACCTCGGCGGAGAGCACCGTCACGGCGTTGCCGTCCGCGGCATGCGTCTCACTGAGGCGGCGCAGCGTCTCCCCCGTCAGCAACGGTGTGTCCCCGCACACCACCACGACGGTCCCGTCCAGCGCCGCACCGCCGGCGGTCAGCTCCTCCAGCCCCATCCGCACGGCGTGCCCGGTGCCGTTCTGCTCGTGCTGCACCGCGGTACGGACCGACGGGTCGATCTCGGTCAGATGCGCCCGGACCTGGTCACGGGCGTGGCCCACGACGACGACGAGGTGCTCGGGGTCCAGCTCGCGGGAGGCGGCGACGACATGCCCGACGAGGGACCGCCCGCAGAGGGCGTGGAGGACCTTGGGGGTCGCCGATTTCATGCGGGTTCCCTCACCCGCGGCGAGAACGACGACGGCCGCCAGTGGGGTCTCCCCCGTCCGAGCGGAGCCGAGAACGGGAGGAAGGTTGGCGCTCACGGAGGTGCCCTTCGGCTTCTTGGCTACTTCGGGTGGTGGACATCCGAAGGATACCGGGGCGTATTCCTGGAGAAACGCATGCGGGTCCCGACCTGTCGGCCGGGACCCGAACTTTGCTTTGCTCCCCTGCCAGGGCTCGAACCTGGAACAAATCATCCAAAGTGACCCGTGTTGCCAATTACACCACAGGGGAGTGTTTATGACATCAAACCGGACATTCCGTCAGGCCGGTCATTCGGTACCCAACACTATGCCGTACCACCAGCCTTCGACGCGACGGTACAGCTCTGCGCTCTGCCGTACCCGAACCACGAGGCAGCTCGCGGTAGCCCGAGGTGGCCCTCCCCGACGTTCTTGCGGACCGTCTTCGGGTTGTGCTTCTTGATGGTCGTCTTCTGTGGTGCGGTGGTGTCGATCCCGACGAACTGTGCCCCATACGCCTCGGCGGCCGGTATGTCTGCCGTCGCGTGGATCATCACCTGGTAGGCCAGGTGTGCCGGATCCACGTCGAGAGCCGTAGTCGGGCGAGGAAGACGTGGGAGGTCGTTGTCGTGGATGTGGAGCCGGTCGCGGATCTGGCGTCGGCTGAGGCCCGCGCGGCGGAGGGCGACGGCTTGGGTGCGTAACGCTGCGTGGTCGGGTTGGTGTTCGTGGGCGTGGGTGGACGTCATGGGAACAGGCTGGCGAGACGGGTGTGCGGGTGGGGCGAATATGTGGGCGATTCAATAGTTCGAGGGATAACCGTCGGTAAGGGTGCGTAACGGGTCGGGAACGTGCACGTGCGCTGTTCGGGGGGCCGGGGTGGGCGCCCGTACGCTGGTCGGCATGAGCGCTACGGGGGCAGAGGGAGAGGCCGGGGCGCGGGCGTGTGACGTGCCCGCGCGGGGGCCGTGGTGGTGGGCCCGGCGGCGTGGTGCCGTGCTGGATGTGGTGCTGGCGTTGTTGTCGACGCTGGAGTGCGTCGTGGAGGGCGCGGCGTTCTCGGGTGATGTCGGGATGCCGGAGCCGGTCGGGGTCGCGTTGGGTCTGGTGGCCGGGCCGGTGTTGCTGGTGCGTCGGCGGTGGCCGGTGGTCGTGGTGCTGGTGTCGATCGCGGTGACGCCTGCGGACATGGGTGTGCTGCTGGGGGTGGTGGGCCTCTACACGTTGGCGGCGTCGGACACGCCGCGGCGGACGACGGCGTTGCTGGCCGGGATGACGGTGGCGGGGACGCTGCTGTCGACGTTCCTGAATCTGCGGCAGGAGGTGGCGGCGGATCCGGATTATCAGCCGCCGCTGTGGTTCGTGCCGGTGATGTCGGTGGCGATGGGGTTGGTGGTGACGGCGCCGCCGGTGTTGTGGGGGCTGTATGTGGGTGCCCGGCGGCGGTTGGTGGAGAGTCTGCGGGAGCGGGCGGACGGTTTGGAGCGGGAGCTGTCGCTGTTGGCGGACCGTGCCGAGGAGCGGGCGGAGTGGGCTCGTAACGAGGAGCGGACGCGGATCGCGCGGGAGATGCACGACGTGGTGGCGCACCGGGTGTCGTTGATGGTGGTGCATGCGGCGGCGTTGCAGGCGGTGGCGTTGAAGGATCCGGAGAAGGCGTCGCGGAACGCGGGTCTGGTGGGGGATATGGGGCGCCAGGCGTTGACGGAGTTGCGGGAGATGTTGGGGGTGCTGCGGACGGCGGACGGGTCCGGTGGGCGTTCGGCGTCGGGGGCGTCGGATGAGCCGGAGCGGTTGGCTGCGGTGGCGTCCAGGGCGGCGGCGCAGGCGGGGGTGAAGGCGTCGGTGCCGGGGGCGGTGGCCGGGGAGGCCGGGGGTGTCGAGGCCGAGGGTCCGACGTTGGCGGAGCTGGCGGAGTTGGTGGGTCAGTCGCGTGCGGCGGGGATGGCGGTGGTGCTGTCGGTGGACGGTGTGGAGGGTGCCGGTGTGCCGGGGCGGTATGCGGCGGGGGTGGAGCAGACGGTGTACCGGGTGGTGCAGGAGGCGCTGACCAATGTGCACAAGCATGCGCCGGGGGCGCGGGCGCGGGTGCGGTTGGCGCATCGGGCGGCGGAGGTCGCGGTGCAGGTGGAGAACGGTCCGTCGGATGGTGCGGCGGCGCCGGCGGGGTTGCCGAGTGGGGGGAACGGGCTGGTCGGGATGCGGGAGCGGGTGACGGCGCTGGGGGGTGTGTTCGTGTCGGGTCCGACGGATGCGGGGGGTTTCCGGGTGTCGGCGGTGGTGCCGGTGGGTGGTGCGGCGACGGCTTCGGGGCCGGTTTCCGGTGGTGGGGTGGCTGCCGGGGGGTGAGGCGGTCGGGGGGCGCCGGGGTGTTGCCTGCTGAGGGTTGCCGGTCGCCGGTCGCCGGTCGTCGCGGGCGTGGTGCCCGCGGGTCCGGACGCCGCAGCACCTTCCCTGTGGCCGCACCTCCGTCATGCGCGGTCGTTCACGCGGCCGTAGCGCCGTTTTCCGGTCTCAGGTGTTTTCCGGTCGTACGAGTCGGCTCGGTCGGGTGCCCAGGATCAGGGTGTTGAGGGCGTGGTCGATGGTGGGGCCGAGGTACCAGTCGCCGGTGTGGTCGAGGCTGTAGACGCGGCCTTCGGTGTCGATGGCGAGGAGGGCCTGGGGGTGGCCGGCGGTGTGGGTGCCGCTGAGTTCTTCGCGGCCGAGGGGGGAGACGTCGGTGGCGAGGGCGCGGCCGAGGTCGCCGAGGGTGCGGGCGAGGTGGAGGCCGTGGAGGGGGTCGATGGTGAAGGGGGTGGGGGCGATGTGGCGGCCGGGGCCGGGGCCGGTGATGTGGAGGCCGCCGAATTCGGCCCATGCCTCGACGGCGGCGGGGAAGACGGTGTGGCGGTGGCCGGCGGGGGAGGTGTGGTCGCGGAGGGTGTCGGCCCAGTGTTCGGCGTGTTTGATGTCCCAGCGGCCGGGGGTCCAGCCGGCTTGCTGGAGGGCGACGTCGACGGCCGGGGGGAAGCGGGTGGAGCCGGCGTGGTCGCGGGGGTCGTGGGTTTCGGTGGTGGGCACGGTGGTCAGCTTTCTGCGGGCGTGTGGCCGATGGGCATGACGCCGAAGTGGGCGAGGAGCGCGTCGCAGGAGCGGCAGGGGGGTGCGTAGCTGCCGTGCAGGGGGTCGCCGTCCTCGCGGATGTGACGGGCGGTGATCTTGGAGTGTTTCAGGGAGCGGCGGGCTTCGCCGTTGGTGAGGGGTTTGCGGGAGGCACGTTTGCCGCGGTTGCCCTCGACGGCGGTGAGGTGGCGGGAGAGCAGGACGGCTTCGGGGCAGCGGCCGGTAAATCGTTCGCGCTGGGCGGTGGAGAGGGTGTCGAGGAAGTCCTGGACGAGCGGGTGCAGGGCGGGGGGATGTTCGGCCTTGCTCGCGGTGCAGGTGAGGGTGGCGCCGCGGACGGAGAGGGCGGCGCCGACGGTGGGGAGGATGCCGTCGCGGCGGTGGCGGAGCGTGGGGGTGTGCCCGTCGTCGGCGGTTCCGCTCCAGCCGATGCGGGGGTCGCCGGTGGCGGTGGTGTGGTGTGTCGTGGTGCTCATGCGGTGCTTCCCTCCCTGCAAACCCCCCGGTTGCGGGGGTCAGCCTGCCAAATGTCCCGGGTGTTCCGGTAGTCGGGCATGCCGTGGAGGGCGTCACGGCCGGGTGACAGTGTGTTGCGGGTGGGGTAAGTGGGCTGGCAGGGGCGGGTGTGACGGGTGGGGTGTGGTGGCGTGGGCGGTGGTGTTTGTAGGGGTTCCGCGAGGGGGTGTGGAGGGCGTCCGGTACCTGCGGTGCCTCTTGCGGTACGGCATAGGCTGTGCGCAGTAGCCAGATTCAGCCAGGGGGCACCGCGATGACGACAGGTCGGCTCGGGCAGCATGCCGCGCCACCGAACACCGCTTATGCCGGGCAGGTCGTGCATTTCCCGGATCCGGTCCGTGCCGCCCGGCACCCGGCGGGGGTGCGGGTGGACGGGCAGGGTTTCCCGTCGTTCACGCCGTATGCGCGGGCGGCCGTGGAGATCGCCGAGCCGCCGGAGGGGTTCGGCGTCGACGAGCTGCGGTTGACGGACTACGTGTCGGCGAACGCGGCGATGCATGCGCGGCGGCACGAGCTGTGGGCGGACGGCCCGGCGGTGGCGACGCCGCACGGCTGGACGTGGCATCACGTCGCGGGGACGCGGCGGTTGGAGCTGGTTCCGGTCGAGGTGAAGGCGTTGCTGCGGCACCACGGCGGGCTCGCGACGGCGGCGGTGGCACACGACAAGCGTGGTACGCGGCCGTTGCAGGAGACGCGTCCGGTGCATTTCGGGCTGGCGCACCGGGGGATCTCGGTGGGCGAGGAGCAGGTGGCGCAGGCGGAGGAGGCGCTGGGGTACCGGCTGCCGGGTGCGTACCGGTCGTTCCTGAAGGCGGCGGGGGGCTGTGCGCCGGTGGGGGTGGGGCTGGACGCGGAGTTGGGTCTGTTGGTGGACCAGCCGTTCTTCACGGTGCGTGATGACGCGGCGGTGAACGATCTGGTCTATGTCAACAAGTGTCTGCGGGATCACCTGACGAAGGATTACCTGGGGGTCGCGTTCGCGCAGGGCGGGTTGCTGGCGGTGAAGGTGCGGGGTGACGGCCTCGGCTCGGTGTGGTTCTGCCCGTACGACGATGCGCGGGACCGTGACGGGTGGACGGTGCAGGAGCGGGTGGAGCGGCTGCTGTTGCCGTGCGGGGCGGATTTCGATGCGTTCCTGGAGCGGCTCGCGGGGAATCCGCCGGAGCTGGAGACGGTGGCGAATCTGATGGTGGACGGTGGCTTCGCGCAGGTCGTCCCGGTGGAGGGGTGAGCGCGGTGGTGACGTTCGCGCAGGCGCAGGAGCGTGCGGAGCTGTGGGTCAACGGCGAGGTGCCGGCGCAGCTCCAGCGTGAGGTGCGGGTGCGGGAGTTCGACCTCGGGTTCGTCGCGTGGGCGGAGGACCGGGAGGACGGCCCGCGGTCCGACGGGGGCCGGAGCCGGTTGGTGATCGCGCGAGACAGCGGGGAGACGACGCTGTGGCCGGGGTTGCCGGTGGGTGAGGTGATCCGGCGGTACGAGGAGGAGTACGGCGCGGCGGCGGCGCGTCCGGCGGCGGTGTCGGCGGCGCCGCGGATCGATCTGGAGGCGACGTCGTTCCTGCTGACGCCGCCGGAGTGGTTGCAGGAGGCGGCGGATGCGCGCGCCGGGGCGGCTGCCGCGCCGGCTCCGGCTGCTCCGGCGCCCGCGGCCGTCGGTCCGGTCGGCGGGGACGGTGCGGCCGATGCCTGGGCCGGGGTGAACGTGACGCCGGGGTCCGGTGGTGGGCCGGGGGCGGCGGACGACGACCGGTCGGTGGCGCCGCCGCGGACGGTGTTCGCGCCGCCGCTGGCCGGTCTCGACGAGGTCGGTGAGGAGGACGGGGCGGACACCGCCGCGCAGCGGAGCAGTCCCGAGGCGAAGACCCAGTTGTTGCAGGGCGGCAGTCAGTTGCCGCCGACGCAGGAGGCCCCGGCGATCGAGCGGGAGGCGTCCGGCGGGGTGTCCGGTGTGGCGTCGGCCGACGGCGCGTCGGGTGTGGCCGGTGGCTCCGGTGGCTCCGGTGCGCCCGGTGGTGCGGCGCCGGTGCCGCCGATGCCGTCGGCGCCGCCCGCGGGTCCGGGGCTGGCGGATCTGCCGCCGCCGTCCGGTCCGCCGGTCGCCGATGTGCCGCCGCCGCAGGGTGCCACGCCCGCCGCGTCCGGCCCGCCCGCGCCGCCCGCCGCCGGCGGGGTGCACGCCGCGGCGACGGTGCTGGCCGCCGGTGCCGCGGTGCCCGCCGACGCGGCGGTTCCGCCGCCGCCCCCGGGGGTGCCCGGTGGGGAGAAGGCGGCGTCCGGTGGTGCGGGTGCGCCCGCCGGTGGTTACGTGCCGACGCAGATGGTCTCGCAGGTGGCCGGTGACGGGGTCGACCTGAGCGCGGTGGACGGTGCCGACGGGGCGTCCGGTGGCGCCGGTTCCGGTGCGTCCGGCGGTGGGGTGCATGCCGCGGCGACGATGCTGGCGTCCGGTGCCGCGCTGCCCGAAGCGGCATCCGGGGGTCCCGGTGCGGGCGGCCCCGGCGTACCGCCGCCGCCCGGTCCGCCCGGTGCACCGAAGGGTGCGGGTGCCGCCAAGTCCGGTGGGGCGGGCGGGAGTTCGGGTCCGGACGGTCCGCCGCCGCCCCCTCCGCCGGTGCCCGCGGTCGGTGGCGCCGGGGGCGGGGTGCACGCGGCGGCGACGATGCTGGCCTCCGGCGCGGCGGTGCCCGGCCCGGTGGCGCCCGGCCCGGTGGGCTCCGGTGCGGCCGGTGGCCCCGGTGCGCCGCAGGGCCCGGCGGTGCCGCCGCCCGCCCCGCCGCAGGGCCCCGGTCCCGCCGCGCCGCCGCAGGCCGCACCCCCGCAGGGTGCTCCCGGTGGCTACGGCTATCCGCCGGCGCCGGGCGGTGTGCCGACGGTCGGGCCCGGCTACATGGCGGTGCTCAGCTACCGCGCGCCGGACGGTTCCGAGCAGAAGATCGTCCGCCGGTCGGCGCCGGGTACGCCGCACCCGGAGTGGCAGCTCCTGCACGAGCTGCGGGGGATGAACATCCCGCCGCAGCAGGTGCTGGAGCTCCACACCGAGCTGGAGTGCTGTGAGGTGCCGGGCGGTTACTGTGCCCGGCTGGTCCGGGACACCTGGCCGCAGGTGCGGATCAGCCACACCGCCGCGTACGGCCGCGACCACGCCTCGCGGCAGCAGGGCGTCCGTCATCTCGTCGAGCACCAGGGTGAGTTGCACCAGGTGGCGGACGGTCCGGCGCGGCCCGCGCCGGTGCGGGCGCCGCTGCCGCACCCCTCGCAGGTGCAGCCGGTGCCCCCGGCGCCGCCGCAGGTCGTCGGGCAGGAGCTGGAGCAGGCGTTCGGCCCGCAGGCGCTGTTCCGCTTCGACCAGCGGGCGGTCTCCCGGCAGGGCGTGCCGGAGGTCGTCGCGCAGATGCTGGTCTGGGCGGGGCTGCCGGCCGACTTCGGGCCGTTCTTCTGGGCGCAGGCGCAGCCGGGCCGCCCGGTGCCGACGCTGGCGGAGCTGGCGGCGGAGCGCGGGGTGCAGCCGTCGGCCGACGCGGGCTCGTACCTGGTGATGGGCAACGACTACGGGCGGCAGCTGTGTGTGCAGTACGGCACGGCGCACATCGTGGCGGTGCCGCTGGAGGGGGCGCCCGGCGGGCAGCCCGCCCCGGCGCAGTTCGTCAACAGCGGACTGCCGGAGTTCACGCGCTGTCTGGCGATGCTGGGCCGGATGTGGCGGCTGCGGTACGGGCTGACCCCGGAGCAGGCGGGTCGCTGGACGGTCGATTTCCAGGCGCAGCTGGTGGCGCTCGACCCGGCGGCGCTCGGTTCGCCGGAGACGTGGTGGTCGGTGCTGCTGGAGCAGATGTGGGACGGGCTGCTGTAGGGCGCGTCCGCAAGTTGCGCCGTTGAGACGCCGCTGACCTGCGGTTTTCGGGGTCGGCGGTCCGTCGGCGGTCCGCTCGGGCTGCGGGAGCGGCGCGGCGCGCGGACCATACCGGTATGGAGCAGCTCGGGCAGGAGCCGCCACCGCCGTCCGTGACGACCGACCGTGCCGGGCGGCGCGGCAGGCGCGGCGCCGCCGGGACCGGTCGGCGGCGCCACCGGTGGCTGCGCCGGACCCTGCTGGCGCTGCTGGTCGTGGTGGTGCTGCTGGTCGCCGGGGGTGTGGCGGCGTACCGCTGGGCGGGCGGGCAGGTGCGGCACGTCGCGGCGATCGGTACGTACGTGGGCCGCCCGGCGGCGGGTGTGGGCACGAACTGGCTGCTGGTCGGCTCGGACAGCCGCGCCGGGCTCACCCCGCAGCAGCGTAAGGAGCTGCACGTCGGCAACAGCGGCGGGCGGAACACCGACACGGTGATGGTGCTGCACACCGGCGCCCACGGCCCGTCCCTGGTGAGCCTGCCGCGGGACAGCTACGTTCCGGTGCCGGGCCACGGCCGCCGCAAGATCAACGAGGCGTACGCGGACGGCGGGCCGCAGCTGCTGACCCGCACCGTGGAGCAGGCGACGGGGCTGCGTATCGAGCGGTACGCCGAGGTGAACTTCCTCGGCCTGGTGCAGGTCGTCGACGCGCTCGGCGGCGTACGGATCTGCCCGGCGAAGCCGCTGAAGGACGCGAAGTCCGGTGCGGACTTCCGGGCCGGGTGCCAGCACGTCGACGGGCGGCAGGGGCTGGCGTACGCGCGGGCCCGCTACAGCGATCCGCAGGGCGACCTGGGGCGGGTGAAGCGGCAGCGGCAGCTGATGGGGGCGGTGGCGGACCGGATGCTGAGCACCGGGATGCTGGTCCACCCGTCCCGTCCGGCGCCGGTGGTGCGCACCACGCTCGCCGCGATCCGGGTGGACGAGGGCGCCGGGATCCGGCAGTTGGCGGAGCTGGGCCGGTCGATGCGGAAGATCACCGGCGGCGCGGACCGGGCGGTGACGGTGCCGGTGGCGCAGCCCGGGGTGACCGTCAGCGGCGCGGGGGACGTACTGCTGTGGGACACGCCGAAGGCCCGGCAGTTGTTCGACGCGCTCCGAAAAGATGATCCAATTCCGACTTCTGTCATCAATTGACGCATCCTGGTGGGTGGGAACGGCCCTCCTGCCGCCGTGTGGGCGGTGCGGGCCGCTCCGGAAGTCGAGTGCGGGGCGGCGCGTCGGCCGGACAGAGCGGTCCGGGCGGCGCATCGTCGCGGAGGGCGTGACGTGCGCGCGCCGGAGAGGGGCATGAGGATGAGTGCGTCGGTTTCGCCGCACGGTTTCGTGACCGTACGCGGACGCGGCTACCGCCCGGACGACGTGGACCGCCGCGTCGCGGGCCTCACCGTGGACCGCGACTCGTGCTGGGAGCGGGTCGCCCAGCTCACCGAGACCGCCGAGGAGCTGGCGGCGGAGCTGGCGGAGCTGCGCGCGTACGTCGCCACGATGCCGCCGCAGACGTACGAGTCCCTGGGCGAGCAGGCCCGGCTCATCCTCACCACCGCCGAGTCCGAGGCGGCCCGGCTGCGCGCCGACGCGGAGCGGGCGGCCGAGGAGCTGCGGGACGCGACGGTGGCGTACGCCTGCGACACCGGCGAGGCGGCCGACGAGGTCGCGCACGCCCGCCGCAAGGACGCCGAGGAGCGCGGGCAGCGGACGGTCGACGCGGCGCGGGCGGATGCCGCGGCGCGGGTGAAGGCGGCGCAGAAGGACGCCGCGCAGTGGCGCGAGGAGGCCGCCGAGGCGCTCCAGGAGATGCGGCGCCGCACCGCCGAGCTGCTCGCCGGCGCCGAACAGCAGCAGGCCGACGCGTGGGAGGAGTGCGGCCGGGAGATCGCCGCGCGGGAGGCGGAGACGGCCCGCCTGATCGTGGAGCTGGAGGAGCGCGGCCGGGAGATCGTGGCGCAGGCGGAGCGGCACCGCGCGGAGACGGAGGAGGCCGCGCGCCACCGTCAGGAGGACGCCGAGGCCCGCGCCGCGGAGCTGCTGGCCCAGGCCGGCGTCGAGGTCGAGCGCATCGAGCGGGCCACCGCCCGGATCCTGCGCGAGCACCAGGAGGAGCGCGACGAACTCCGCTCCCACATGACCCACGTCCGCAACAGCCTGGCCGCCCTGACCGGCAAGGACCCGGGCGATCTGGCGGGGGCGTCCGTCGCGGCCTCCGGCGACGCGGGGCCCGGTGACGGCCCGGCCGCCCCGGGGGCCGCCGGTGCGCCGGACGCCGCCCCGGCCGCCCCTGCGGGGCCCACGACCGGCCCGGCCGCCGGTGAGCTGCGTACCCCCGTCAACCCGGACGACGAGGACACCATCGAGACGGAGCTGCCGCGCACGACCTGAGGCGGGCCGGGCGCCGGGCGCCGGGCGCCGCTCCGGCCCGTGCGCGGGACGGCGCCTGCCGTAGAGCGGGCCGCCCGGCTCCGGCGGTGCCCGGCCGCCGGTCCCGCGCCCCGTCCACCCGGTGACCTGGGCGCCGTCGCTCGCGCGGCGGGCTGTCGGTGGGCGGGCGTAAGGTGGGCAACCCCGGCCCGTTCGACATGGGGACCGCTCCGGCCCAGATCGTCGCGTCGGGCTGTTCGCGTTGTTCGCCTCGCTGGGACGGAACCTCTCATGAGCCTTGCTGGTCTGCTCGACGCCGTCGTCAAGGATCCGGCGCTCGCCGAAGCGGTGCAGGCCGCGACCGACGGCCACCGCCCGCATGTGGACCTCGTCGGCCCGCCCGCGGCCCGTCCCTTCGCGGTGGCGGCGCTCGCCCGGGACGCGGGGCGCCCGGTGCTCGCGGTGACCGCCACCGGCCGGGAGGCCGAGGATCTCGCCGCCGCGCTGCGCACCCTCGTCCCGGCCGGCCAGGAGAACACCATCGTGGAGTTCCCCTCCTGGGAGACGCTGCCGCACGAGCGGCTCTCGCCCCGCTCGGACACCGTCGGCCGCCGCCTCGCGGTGCTCCGCCGCCTCGCCCACCCCAGCCCCGACGACCCGGCCACCGGCCCGGTCTCCGTCGTCGTCGCACCCATCCGCTCCGTGCTCCAGCCGCAGGTCAAGGGGCTCGGCGATCTCGTGCCCGTCAGCCTGCGCACGGGGCAGAGCGCCGATCTCGGCGAGGTCGTCGACGGGCTCGCGGCCGCCGCGTACGCCCGGGTCGAACTGGTCGAGAAGCGCGGCGAGTTCGCCGTCCGCGGCGGCATCCTGGACGTCTTCCCGCCCACCGAGGAGCACCCGCTCCGTATCGAGTTCTGGGGCGACGACGTCGAGGAGATCCGCTACTTCAAGGTGGCCGACCAGCGGTCCCTGGAGGTCGCCGAGCACGGCCTGTGGGCGCCGCCGTGCCGGGAACTGCTCCTCACCGACGAGGTGCGGGAGCGGGCCGCCGCCCTCGCCGAGGACCACCCGGAGCTGGGCGAACTCCTCGGCAAGATCGCCGAGGGCATCGCCGTCGAGGGCATGGAGTCCCTCGCGCCGGTCCTCGTCGACGACATGGAGCTGCTGCTGGACGTGCTGCCCGCCGGGAGCATGGCCGTGGTCTGCGACCCGGAGCGGGTCCGTACCCGCGCCGCCGACCTCGTCGCCACCAGCCAGGAATTCCTCCAGGCGTCCTGGGCGGCCAGCGCGGGCGGGGGCCAGGCGCCCATCGATGTCGGCGCGGCGTCCCTGTGGGGCATCGCCGACGTCCGCGCGCACGCCCGTGAGCTGGGCATGATGTGGTGGTCGGTCAGCCAGTTCGCCGCCGACGAGGACACCGCCGCCGACGCGGGCGACACCCTCACCCTCGGGATGCACGCCCCCGACACCTACCGCGGCGACACCGCCCGCGCCCTCGCCGACACCAAGGGCTGGCTCGCCGACGGCTGGCGGACCGTCTACGTCACCGAGGGCCACGGCCCCGCCTCCCGCACCGTCGAGGTGCTCGGCGGGGAGGGCATCGCCGCCCGCCTCGACGCCGAGCTGACCGCGCTCGCGCCGTCCGTCGTCCACGTCGCCTGCGGCTCCCTGGACAACGGCTTCATCGATGCGGCGCTGCGGCTCGCCGTCCTCACCGAGACCGATCTGTCCGGGCAGAAGGCCGCGTCCAAGGAGCTGGGCCGGATGCCGGCCCGCCGCCGCAAGACGATCGACCCGCTGACCCTCAAGGCCGGCGACTTCATCGTCCACGAACAGCACGGCGTGGGCCGGTACATCGAGATGGTGCAGCGCACCGTCCAGGGCGCCACCCGCGAGTACCTCCTCGTCGAGTACGCGCCCGCCAAGCGCGGCCAGCCCGGCGACCGGCTCTACATCCCCACCGATCAGCTGGAGCAGGTCACCAAGTACGTCGGCGGCGAGGCCCCGACGCTGCACCGCCTCGGCGGCGCCGACTGGACGAAGACCAAGGCGCGGGCGAAGAAGGCGGTCAAGGAGATCGCCGCCGACCTCATCAAGCTGTACTCCGCGCGGATGGCGGCGCCCGGCCACACCTTCGGCCCGGACACCCCCTGGCAGCGCGAGCTGGAGGACGCCTTCCCGTACGCGGAGACGCCGGACCAGCTCACCACCATCGCCGAGGTCAAGGAGGACATGGAGAAGTCCGTCCCGATGGACAGGCTGATCTGCGGCGATGTCGGTTACGGCAAGACCGAGATCGCCGTCCGCGCCGCCTTCAAGGCCGTGCAGGACGGCAAGCAGGTCGCCGTCCTCGTCCCGACGACCCTCCTCGTCCAGCAGCACTACGGCACCTTCACCGAGCGGTACGGACAGTTCCCGGTCAATGTCCGCGCGCTGTCCCGCTTCCAGACCGACACCGAGTCCAAGGCGACCCTCGAAGGGCTCCGGGACGGCTCCGTCGACATCGTCATCGGCACCCACCGCCTCTTCTCCTCCGAGACGAAGTTCAAGGACCTCGGCCTGGTCATCGTCGACGAGGAGCAGCGGTTCGGCGTCGAGCACAAGGAGCAGCTGAAGAAGCTCCGCGCCAACGTCGACGTCCTGACGATGTCCGCGACGCCCATCCCGCGGACGCTGGAGATGGCCGTCACCGGCATCCGCGAGATGTCGACGATCACCACCCCGCCCGAGGAGCGCCACCCGGTGCTCACCTTCGTCGGGCCGTACGAGCAGAAGCAGATCGGCGCGGCCATCCGCCGTGAACTGCTCCGCGAGGGCCAGGTCTTCTACATCCACAACCGCGTCGAGTCCATCGACCGGGCGGCGGCGCGGCTGCGCGAGATCGTGCCGGAGGCGCGGATCGCCACGGCCCACGGCCAGATGTCCGAACAGGCCCTGGAGCAGGTCGTCGTGGACTTCTGGGAGAAGAAGTTCGACGTCCTCGTCTCGACCACGATCGTCGAGTCCGGCATCGACATCTCCAACGCCAACACCCTCATCGTCGAGCGCGGCGACAACTTCGGCCTCTCCCAGCTGCACCAGCTCCGCGGCCGGGTGGGCCGCGGCCGCGACCGCGGCTACGCCTACTTCCTCTACCCGCCGGAGAAGCCGCTGACCGAGACCGCCCACGAGCGGCTGGCGACGATCGCCCAGCACACCGAGATGGGCGCCGGTATGTACGTCGCCATGAAGGACCTGGAGATCCGCGGCGCGGGCAACCTCCTCGGCGGCGAGCAGTCCGGCCACATCGCGGGCGTCGGCTTCGACCTGTACGTCCGGATGGTCGGCGAGGCGGTCGCCGACTACCGCGCGTCGCTGGAGGGCGGGGTGGAGGAGGAGCCGCCGCTGGAGGTCAAGATCGAGCTGCCGGTCGACGCGCACGTCCCGCACGACTACGCCCCCGGCGAGCAGCTGCGTCTGCAGGCGTACCGCGCCATCGCGTCGGCGTCGAGCGAGGAGGACATCAAGGCCGTCCGCGAGGAGCTGACCGACCGCTACGGCAAGCTGCCCGAGCCGGTGGAGAACCTGCTGCTGGTCGCGGGCCTGCGGATGCTGGCCCGGGCCTGCGGCGTCAGCGACATCACCCTCCAGGGGTCCAACGTCCGCTTCGGCCCGGTGGAGCTGCGCGAGTCCCAGGAACTGCGCCTCAAGCGCCTCCACCCGCGCTCCGTCCTCAAGCCGGCCACCCATCAGGTGCTGGTGCCCCGCCCCACCACCGGCAAGATCGGCGGCAAGCCGCTGGTCGGCCGGGAACTGCTGTCCTGGGTGGGGGAGTTCCTGACGACGATCCTGGGGGCGTGAGGGACGCACGCACACGGACGGGCCGGAGGCGGATCACCGCCTCCGGCCCGTCGCGGTCTCCGGCCGTACCCGCGGCCGTACCCGGTCTCCGGCCGGGGCGCGGGCCGGGCCGCCACCCGCCGCGGCGCTGCCCGTTTCAGGGTATTGGCCAGTCCCTGGTGGGAGTTGTCGGCATATGCTCTCCCCGGGCGTGCATCCCCCGCGCCTCCGACGCCTTCTCCCGGGACTGGATACCTGTAGTGATACGTGCCCGCCGTGCCGCTCTGTCCGCCGCCGCTTTCGTGACGGCCACGCTGGTCTCCGTCGTCGGCTGCACACCGGAGGACGCCGGCGCGGGCGAGCGGCCCGCGACCCCCGCGGCGACGGCCTCCGCGGCGTCGGCCTCGCCGTCGGCCTCCGCCCCGGCGACCGCCTCGCCCTCCCCCTCGGCCTCGCCCGCACGGACCGCGACCGTCTCCCCGTCGCCTGCGGCGCCCGCAGCCCCGGCACAGGAACCCGCCCACGCGGACGCGCCGGACCGGCCCGCCGCGCCGCCGCAGCCCCCGGCGCCGGTCCGCCGGACGACGGCCCCGGACCCCGCCCCCGCCCAGGGCGCCTCCGGCGACGTGATCCTCGCGCCGTCCGGAAACCACTACCGGCGCGGCCAGTTCTGCAAGAACATCCATCTGGGGCTCACCACGCGGGACGCCCACGGCGCCACCCTGCACTGCGCGATGCAGAGCGGCCGGCCGCACTGGCAGTAGATCCTCACCCCACCCGCGCCGCCACCTCCCGTGCGCACTCCCGCGCCGTGCGGCGGCCGGTGTCGACCTCGATGTCGTACGTCATCCCGCGGTGCACCAGGGACGCCTGGGCGGCGGCCATGCCGGGGACGCGGTCGGGGCGGGTGCTTTCGCGGGCGGTGGCGACGGCCGCGTCGCAGCGGACGCCGACCCACAGGACGGACAGCTCGCCCAGCGCGCGCTCCCAGGCGCGGCGCCCCTCGACGCCGCCGAGGAACACCTCGTCGAGGATGACCGGCGCCCCGGCGCGGGCGACCGCGGCGACGCCGTGCCGCCAGCTCTCCTGGAGCGCCTGGAACGCGGCGCCGGGCGTGACCGAGCCGTCCGCGCCGAGGACGAGCCCGTCGGGGTCGTCCATCAGCCCCGGCGGCAGTGCCTCGATCAGACTGTCGACGCCGAACGTCAGCCACGGGCGTGGCAGGACGTCCTGGAGGGCGCGGGCCAGCGACGACGTGCCGGAGCTGGAACCGCCGTTGAGAACGATCACCTGGATGGCCATCGCGCCACCGTAACGACCGCGGCCCGCCGCCGCCCCCGGTTTTCCGCCCGGGTCAGGGCCCGGACGTCCGCCGCAGCACCAGGAGTTCCGCCGCCGTACCGGACACCGCGTACCGGGTGTGCGGATGCCGCTGCTCGGCCTCGGTGCGGACCTGCTCCGGGGTGCGGCCGTCGGACAGCTGCACCGCGATGTAGTCGGGGGCGATACCGCGGGTGTCGCCGATCCAGAACACCCGGGTGCGGGAGACGAGCCGGGACAGCGGCCGGATGTCCGCCTCGACGCTCGCGCCGTCCGGGACGGTCGCCAGCAGCCGCTCGGCGGCGGCGACCTCTGGCGGGACGCGGTACGTCGCCGGCTCGGTGAGGCGGGCCAGCGGCAGTGTGGTGGTCAGCGCCAGCGCCGCGGCGAGCGTCGCGGCCGGGAGCTGGCCGGCCAGCGAGCGCAGCCAGGGCCGCGGCGAACGCCCCGCCCGCTCCAGCGCGTCGACGAGCGCGAGGAAGACCACCGGCATCAGCACCGCGTTGTAGTGCCAGTCGATGCCCCAGTAGTGCGGCTCGTGGGAGACGAACCGCCAGCCGAGCGTCGGCACCGCCGCCAGCAGCAGCGGCGAACGCAGCGCCAGCAGACCGGTGGTGGGCAGCAGCACCCACAACAGGGTGTGCAGCGCCTCGCCCGCCCCGATCCCCGGACCCGCCGCGCCGTCCCCGCCGAGCTTGGACCAGTAGTCGTACGAGCCGGTGCCGTTGAACCCGGGGATGATCACACCGAGGGTGACGGCGGTGGCGGCGAGACCGAAGCCGACCAGCGCGACGGCGAGCGGCAGCGCCTGCCGCGCACGGACCAGCACCACCACGCCGATCGCGGCGGCGGTGACGCCCAGATCCTCCTTGACCAGCACCAGCGGCGCGGCCCAGCACACCGCAGCCGTCCACCGGCCGCGCACCACCGCCTCCAGCGCGAACGCCAGCAGCGGCAGCGCGAACGCGATCTCGTGGAAGTCGAAGTCGACGGCCTTCTGGAGGCCCCACGACAACCCGTACGCGCCGCCGACCGCCAGCCCCCGGGCCCGTCCCAGGTACCGGGCGGCGGCGCGGGTGACCGGCACCGACGACAGCGCGAACAGCGCCGCCTGCGCCGCCAGCAGCGTCAGGGGGGACGGCAGCAGCCGGTAGAGGGGGGCGAGCAGGATCAGCACCGGGCTGAAATGGTCGCCCAGGATGTTGGTGCCCGGCCCCTTGAGGTCGACGATCGGCGCCCCGAGATGCGCGTAACCGCGCACCGCCTGCTCGAAGATGCCGAGGTCCCAGGAGGCGGTGCTCATCGTGAGATGGCGCAGCAGCGACAGCGTGGCGTACGCGGCGAAGAGCAGCGCCGCCAGCCACCACGGGTCGAGGCGCGGCGCCCGCCATGCGGCGAAGCGGCCGCCGCGCGCGGCGGGTTGCGCCGCGCGGGGGATGTCGGGCGGGGCGGTCCGCTGACCGGGCGGTGCCCCGGTCGCCGTGCCGGGCACCGCGGGACCGGCACCCGCCGTCGCTGCGGCCGTGTCCATGCGCGTCCTCCGTCTCGGCTTCCGAAAAGATACTCGAAGCCGTCGAACCGGGCGGTTACGACGTACCCGCCCCGTGGCGCGTACGCTCCTTCGCCGGACCGGCCACCGGTGCTCCGGCGGCCCAGCTACCTGAGGGGACTCCCGACGTGAACCGGATACGGACCGCGCTGCCGATCGCCGCCGTCGCCGCACTGCTCACCCTGACCGGCTGCACACCCGCCGACGGGGCGGGCGGCAAGGACGCCAAGGGCGCCGGGGGAGGGACGACGGCGTCCGGCGCGCCCGGGGGCGCCCTGGCGACACTGGCGGAACTGCCCGTCAAGAAGCGCGGCTCGCAGGACGGTTACGCCCGCGACCGCTTCGGCAGCGCCTGGGCCGACACCGACAGCAACGGCTGCGGCACCCGCGACGACATCCTCCAGCGCGACCTGGAGAACACCACGCACCGCGGCAAGACCTGCGCCGTCACCTCCGGGACGCTCACCCACGACCCGTACACCGGCGGCACCATCCGCTACAAGCGCGGCAGCAGCAAGGTCGACATCGACCATGTCGTCGCGCTCTCCGACGCCTGGCAGAAGGGTGCCGCCCGCTGGGCACCGCGCAAGCGGATCGCGCTCGCCAACGACCCGCTGAACCTCATCGCCGTGGAGGCGTCCGCCAACCGCAGCAAGAGCGACGGCGACGCGGCATCCTGGCTGCCGGAGAACCAGGGGTACCGCTGCACCTACGTCGCACGGCAGGTGGCGGTGAAGAAGAAGTACGGCCTGTGGGTCACCCGCGACGAGAAGACGGCGATGTCGAAGGTCCTGGACGGCTGCCCGAACGAGAAGCTGCCGACCGGCGGCAACCCGACGGAGGCGCCGGAGCGGTTCACGGCGAAGTAGCGCCCCCGGGGCGGGGCGGCGCGCGTCCGGTGCACGGCCGGGCGCGCGGCCACCGGGGCGCCCGGCGCGCGGCCACCGGGGCGCCCGGCGCGCGGCCACCGGGGCGCCCGGTGTGCGGCGAGGCCGTGGCGCCCCGCCCCGCGTACCCAAAAACCTGGGGAATCGTTGGCCAACCGGTGGCCCGGGGCACCCGGACTCCCTACTATCGATCAACGCCAGATCGATGAGATGACCGCTCCCGGCACCCGCCGGGAGCGCCCCGCCCACCGCCGCCGCACGGCGTTCGCGCCGCGCCGTCTCGTTCACGATCTCTGCCGGGAGGCCCCGTGCTCCGCCGTAGGACAGTGCTCTCCGTATCCGTCTCCGCCGCCCTGCTGGCCGCGACCCCGCTGCTCACCGCCTGCGGCAGCGACGCGCACCCCGGTGCCGCCGCGATCGTCGGCGGCGAGCGGATCACCGTCGCGCAGCTCCAGGCGAAGGTCAAGGACGTACGGCGGGCCCAGAGCAAGTCCCCGCAGGGCGGCCAACTCATCTCCAACACCGGCCAGTTGAGCCTGGTCACCCTCAACGGCATGATCTTCCAGCGGGTTCTGGAGCGCAGCGCCGACCGCGCCGGGGTCACCGTCAGCCGCGCCGATGTGCAGAAGTGGCGGACCACCGCGGAGAAGGAACTGGGCGGCCCCGAGCGGCTGAAGGCCGTCTGGCTGCAACAGCAGTCCGTCGCCCCGGACGAGGTCGATGCGACCGTCCGCAACCAACTCCTGCTGGACGGCCTCGCCAAGAAGATCGGCGCCGACCGCGCCGACGCCGCGGGCCAGCGCCGCCTCGTCGACAACCTCGCCCGCACCTCCCGCGCCATGGGCGTCGACGTCAACCCGCGCTTCGGCTCCTGGAACGACCGCCGGGTGATCCTGGGTGCGACGAAGGACCCGTGGATCTCCCCGGCCTCCGGCGCCCGCGAGCAGGCGTAGCCGGTATCTCCCGGGGAGCGGCCCCGGCGCCCGGCCGGCCCGTGCGGCCACCGGGCGCCGGGGCCGCCGCCGGTTCGCGGCGCGGGGCGCTGTCGGTGGGGTGCGTTACGTTCGAGGGGTGAACGCTGACGTGCCCTCCGCCGACGCCGCTGCCCGCCCCGAGGGCGGCACCGGACGCCTGGTCCTGCTCACCACCAGCCACCGCGTCGCCCCCGGCCTGCTGTCCTGGAACGCCTGGCGGACGCTGCGCGCCGCCGACCGCGTGCTCTGCGCCGACGCCGCCCATCCGCAGCTGCCGTATCTGCGCGAGGCCGGTGTCACGGTGGAGTCCGCCGTCCCCACCGCCCGTGAGCTGGTCGACGACTGCGTCGCCGGGGACCGCACGGTCGTCGTCCTCACCTCCGCCGTCGGTGAGAGCACCCTCACCGACGGGCTGGCCCGCCTCGCCGGCTCCGGCCGCGAGACCATGCCCGATCTGGAGCTGCTGCCCGGCGCCTACGACCTGCCCGGCGCCCGCCTGCTCGATCTCGTCCAGGTCATGGACCGCATCCGCGCCAGCTGCCCCTGGACGGGCATCCGTACCCACGAGGACCTCGCCAAGTACGCCCTGGAGGAAACGTACGAGCTGGTCGAGGCCATCGAGACCGGCGACCGTGAGGCGCTCCGCGAGGAGCTGGGCGATGTCCTGCTCCAGGTCGTCTTCCACGCCCGGATCGCCCAGGACGACCCCGAGGCGCCGTTCTCGGTCGACGACGTCGCCGGGTCGATCGTGGAGAAGCTGATCCACCGCCATCCGCATGTCTTCGGGGACGAGCCCGCCGAGACGCCCGAGGAGGTCCGGGCGCACTGGCTGCGCACCAAGGCCACCGAGAAGCGGCGCGCCTCGGTCACCGACGGCGTCCCGCTCACCCAGCCCGCCCTGGCCCTCGCCGCCAAGCTCGCCTCCCGCGCCCGCACCGCCGGACTCGACGTCCGCCCGTCGGGCCCTGGCATCGGCTACGAACTCCTGGCCCTGGCCGCCCGTGCCGAGGCCGAGGGCACCGACCCCGAAACCGCCCTCCGCGCCGCCGCCCGCACCTACCGCGACGCGATCCGCGCGGCGGAGGGGCTGCCGGCGGCGGAGGAGACGCCCGGGACACCTGAGACACCCGAGATGCCAGAGATGCCCGAGATACCCGGATAAGAGGGTTGCCCGGGGCGGCGGGGCGGTCCGCCGCCCCGGGCGCGGGCACCGCCGGGGTGCCGCCCCGCCGCCCCGCCGCCCCGGCGGGCCCGCTCCCGGGGCGCGGGCCCGCTGCCGTGCCCCGCACCCGCGCTGCCCGTACCGCCCCGAGCAGCGGTTACCGTCGAAAGGTGCACCACACGCCCGACACCGCCCCCGGATGCCCCGCGCACCCCGCGGCCGCCGCCCCGCCCGCCCCCGCCCTCTTCACCTGGGAGTTCGGCGCCGACCCGTACCCGGCCTACGCCTGGCTGCGGGAGCACGCGCCGGTGCACCGCACGGAGCTGCCCAGCGGCGTCGAGGCATGGCTGGTGACGCGGTACGCCGACGCGCGGCAGGCGCTCGCCGACGCCCGGCTGTCGAAGAACCCGGTGCACCACAGCGAGGGCGCCCACGGCAAGGGCAAGGTCGGCATCCCCGGCGAGCGCAGCGCCAACCTCATGACGCATCTGCTCAACATCGACCCGCCCGACCACACCCGGCTGCGCCGTCTGGTCTCCAAGGCGTTCACCCCGCGCCGCGTCGCCGCCTTCGCGCCGCGCGTCCAGGAGCTGACCGACGCGCTCATCGACGGCTTCGCCGCCCGCGGCGAGGCCGACCTCATCCACGAGTTCGCCTTCCCGCTGCCCATCTACGCCATCTGCGACCTGCTCGGCGTCCCGCGTGAGGACCAGGACGACTTCCGGGACTGGGCCGGGATGATGCTCCGCCACACCAAGCCGGGCGGCACCGGCGGCGGGCCGCGCGGCGGCGTCGCCAAGGCGGTCAAGAAGATCCGCGGCTACCTCGCCGAGCTGATCCACCGCAAGCGCGCCGTCCTGCCGCCCGAGCCCGCGCCCGACGAGGACCTGATCTCCGGCCTGATCCGCGCCTCCGACCACGGCGAGCACCTCACCGAGAACGAGGTCGCCGCGATGGCGTTCATCCTGCTCTTCGCCGGTTTCGAGACCACCGTCAACCTCATCGGCAACGGCACCTACGCCCTGCTGCGCACCCCCGACCAGCGTGAACTCCTCCAGAAGTCGCTGGCCGCCGGCGACCGCGAGGTGCTGACCACCGGTATCGAGGAGCTGCTGCGCTACGACGGCCCGGTCGAGCTGGCCACCTGGCGGTTCGCGACCGAGGAGCTGACGCTCGGCGGGGAGCGGATAGCCGTCGGCGATCCGGTGCTGGTGGTGCTCGCCGCCGCCGACCGCGACCCCGCGCGCTTCGACGCCCCGGACACCCTCGACCTGCGCCGCACCGACAACCCGCACCTCGGTTACGGCCACGGCATCCACTACTGCCTCGGCGCGCCGCTCGCCCGCCTCGAAGGGCGGACCGCGCTCGCCACCCTCCTGACCCGCCTGCCGGACATCCGGCTCGCGGCGGATCCGGAGGAATTGCGGTGGCGTGGCGGGCTCATCATGCGCGGTCTGCGCGCCCTCCCCGTGGAGTTCACCCCGGCCCCCTGACGACACGCCGTCCACCTGCGCGGACGGCCGTCCGCAGCCCGGAAGTTGACGCTCCATCAGCCACGTGACCTACACGTGATCTCCGCTACACCGGCTTGTGACGCCCCGTGAGCCCGGTTACCTTGCCACCGAACAAGCGCTCCATCGCCCCGGTGGACGCCGTACCGGATCCCGGGCGGCCGGACCGGGGCGGCGGGACGGACAACTCAACCGCCGCTCGAAAGGCAATCGCATGCGCACCGGCAACGGCAGACACCGTCGCCCCCGCCAGGCACCGGCCCTCTTTGTCACGGCGGGTGTGACCGGCGCGGGCCTCGCCCTGCCCCTTCTCGGCGCGGGCGCCGCCCACGCCGCCGACACCTCCACCTGGGACCGGGTCGCCCAGTGCGAGTCCGGCGGCATCTGGTCCAGCGCCGGTGGCAACGGTTTCTACGGCGGACTCCAGCTCACCCTCGACATGTGGCGCGATTACGGCGGCCTGGAGTACGCGGCCCGCCCCGACCTGGCCAGCCGCGCCCAGCAGATAGCCGTGGCCCAGGCGATCCTCGCCGACCGCGGCCCCGAGGCCTGGCCGCGCTGCGCGTCCGAGGCCGGACTCACCGAGGACGGCGCGGCGCCCGACGTCGACCCCGGTGGCTCCGTCACCACCCCGCCCGCCGGTGCGGACGACGCCCACACCGGTACCGGCACCGACTCCGACCAGGAGACGCCCTCGGCGCCGGACACCACCGACCCGGCCACCCCGAAGGGCACCCCGGACCCGTCCGACTCCCCGGACCCGTCCACCTCGCCCGACGCCACCGGCTCCCCCGAGGCACCCGAAGGCTCGCAGCGGCCCGGTACGCCCGGCCCGTCCGGCGAGCCGTCCACCGACCCGTCCGACCACGCCTCGCACCCCTCCGAGCCCTCGCACCCGTCCCGTGCGACGCCTCCGGCGGACACCGGCGGCTCCCGTGACGGCGACGGCTCCGGGCGCCATCGCGGCGGCAGCGACGCCGACGCGGACGGCGACCGCGCCCCGGGGCGGCACGCCTCGCGCGGCGGTGAGCGGACGGACCCGGACGAGGGCGCGTACACCGTGCGCTCCGGTGACAACCTGTCAGCCATCGTCGAGGCGCGCGACCTGCCCGGCGGCTGGCCCGCGCTGTACGAGCGCAACGAGGACGTCATCGGCGCCGACCCGGACCTCATCCACCCAGGTCAACTCCTCGACCTGGGCCACTGATCGAGCCGATAGGCGGCTTTTGCCCGTTTTGGCGAAAGTGAGACATGGGTCTCGTCGCCGTCCGGGGTGTCCCGACCTGCCCTTCGATTCCGCACCGTGTCCTACCTGCGGAAATATGTGCCTTCTGCGGCCGTTGGCGGTCAACTGGGTGCAGAAAGCGGGGTTTGAACGACACGGGGGGTTCTGTTTACGGTCAGGACCGCTCGCCAAAGCGGGCCCTTCGTTCACACGCCGAATCCTGCCGGTGGGCGAAGGTGGTCGACGCGCAAGCGCCGAAGGCAGGAGCGGGGGACCCAAGGTAAGCGCCGGCCCCGCCCGTGAAAGCGGGTCAACCGGCTTGGGGTGAAGCCGTGTGCGCGTCACACGGCCGGGCAATCCACACCGCCCGAACCCGACAGCTCACCTCGCAGGCGTCGGTGAGGAAAACGAAGCATGCTGATCAACAAGGCCAAGCACCGTCGCCCCTCCAAGGCCGTCCGCGTCGCCACCCTCGCCGGTGTCGCCGGCGCCGCCGTGGCCGTCCCGCTGATGGGCGCCACCAACGCCTCCGCCGCCTCCGTCTCCACCTGGGACGCCGTCGCCCAGTGCGAGTCCGGCGGCAACTGGTCGATCAACACCGGCAACGGCTACTACGGCGGCCTGCAGTTCTCCGCCTCCAGCTGGGCGGCGGCCGGCGGCACGCAGTTCGCGCCCCGCGCCGACCTGGCCACCAAGGCCCAGCAGATCCAGGCCGCCGAGAAGCTCCTCGCCATCCAGGGCCCGGGCGCCTGGTCCTGCGCCGGTGCGGGCAACCTCACCGCCGGTGGCCCGTCCCCCGACCTGAACACCTCCGCCACCAAGGCCGCCCCCAAGCAGCAGGCCCCGCAGCCCAAGGCCGCCCCGCGGCAGCAGGCGCCGAAGCAGCAGGCCCCGCAGCAGCAGTCCCGTCCCGCGACGCCGCAGCACCACGTCATGGGCCACGGCAACTACACCGTGAAGTCCGGCGACACCCTGGCCAAGATCGCCAAGGCGCACGGCAAGAACTGGAAGTCGGTCTACGCGGACAACAAGTCCGTCATCGGCTCCAACCCGAACCTCATCTTCCCGGGCCAGAAGCTCCACGTCTGATCCCGCACCCCCGGGCCTCTGCCCCCTCCCGGCCTCCGATCCCGTGCGTACGGCGGTACGCGCGGCACACCGGACCGGGAGGCGGCCTGCCGCCCGGACCCCGCGGGCCACGGCCCCCGGCACCGCCCGGGAGCCCCCGCTCACCCGCGGACCTCCCCCCACGGGATACCCCGCCCGGCGCGCACGTCCCCGGGGCGGCACCGGCTCCCCGCCGTCGCCGCCCTCCGCGCGCCGAGGCGGGGTTTCGCCGTTCCGTACCCTGGTCCCGGACACAGCGTCGTGCCCGCCCCTTATCAGCTGCTTTTCCGTTCCGCGGCCTTCGTTGTCGAATATCAGGAACCCGGCGTCCGAGGCACCTTTCGTCCCGTCCTGCGGGCCGCGAGGTAGCGGAAGGCCCGGGGGCCGTTAGGCTCGTGCCGCAGAACTCCAGACACCCATGAAGGAGACAACGTGCCGTCCATCGACGTCGTCGTAGCCCGCGAAATTCTCGACTCGCGAGGTAATCCCACGGTCGAGGTCGAGGTCGGCCTCGACGACGGCTCCACCGGTCGGGCCGCCGTCCCGTCCGGTGCCTCCACCGGAGCCTTCGAGGCCGTCGAGCTGCGCGACGGGGACCCCAACCGCTACCAGGGCAAGGGCGTCGAGAAGGCCGTTCTCGCCGTCATCGAGCAGATCGGCCCGGAGCTGGTCGGCTACGACGCCACCGAGCAGCGCCTCATCGACCAGGCCATGTTCGACCTGGACGCCACCGACAACAAGGGCTCGCTGGGCGCCAACGCCATCCTCGGCGTCTCCCTCGCCGTCGCGCACGCCGCCTCCGAGGCCAGCGACCTGCCGCTCTTCCGCTACCTCGGCGGCCCGAACGCGCACGTCCTGCCCGTCCCGATGATGAACATCCTGAACGGTGGGTCGCACGCCGACTCCAACGTCGACATCCAGGAGTTCATGATCGCCCCGATCGGTGCGGAGTCCTTCTCCGAGGCGCTGCGCTGGGGCGCCGAGGTCTACCACACCCTCAAGAAGGTCCTGAAGAACAAGGGCCTGGCCACCGGCCTGGGCGACGAGGGCGGCTTCGCCCCCAACCTCGGCTCCAACCGTGAGGCCCTCGACCTCATCCTGGAGGCCATCCGCGAGGCCGGTTACGCCCCCGGCCAGGACATCGCGCTCGCCCTGGACGTCGCCGCCTCCGAGTTCTACACGGAAGGCAAGTACCAGTTCGAGGGCAAGGAGCGCTCCGCCGCCGAGATGACGGAGTACTACGAGGAGCTGGTCGCGGCCTACCCGCTGGTCTCCATCGAGGACCCGCTGTTCGAGGACGACTGGGCCGGCTGGAAGGTCATCACCGACAAGCTCGGCGCCAAGGTCCAGCTCGTCGGCGACGACCTCTTCGTCACCAACCCCGAGCGCCTGGCCCGCGGCATCGAGGAGGGCTCGGCCAACGCGCTCCTGGTGAAGGTCAACCAGATCGGTTCGCTCACCGAGACCCTGGACGCCGTCGAGCTGGCCCAGCGCAACGGCTTCAAGTGCATGATGTCGCACCGCTCCGGCGAGACCGAGGACGTCACCATCGCCGACCTCGCCGTCGCCACCAACTGCGGCCAGATCAAGACCGGCGCCCCGGCCCGCTCCGAGCGCGTCGCCAAGTACAACCAGCTGCTGCGCATCGAGGAGATCCTGGACGACGCGGCGGTCTACGCCGGCCGCTCCGCGTTCCCCCGTTTCAAGGGCTGACCTCCCGGCGCGGGTGCGCCCCGCCCGACCCGACCGTGGGCGGGCCACCCGCCGTCACGGCCTGCGTTCGTCCCCGGCGACGGTCCCGTACCGTTGCCGGGGACGGCTGCGCTTCCGAACGGCCCCGCCCGGCGGGAGCGTACGAACTCCATGACAGTCGGCCAACAGGGGAGGCGACGTGTCCGCGGACCGGTTCTCGACCGCGACCCGGCTCAAGGCGCTCGGCGAGCAGGCGGCGGCCCGCGTCCAGCGTGTCCGGCGCCCCCGCCGTAACCGTCTCACCGGCCGGGCCGCCCTGCTGGCCCTCGTCATGTGCTCCCTCGTCGTGGCCCTGGCCTACCCGATACGGCAGTACGTCTCGCAGCGCTCCGACATCGCCGACCAGCGCCGTAAGGCCCAGGAGGCGGCCCGGACGCTGGACCGGCTGCGCGACGAGAAGTCCCGCTGGCGCGACCCCGCCTACGTCGAGCAGCAGGCCCGGCTGCATCTGCACTTCGTCCGGCCCGGCGAGACGGGTTATATCGTCCAGGACGGCTCGCGCACCGACGACGGCGCCGCGCGCGAGGGCGCGGCAGCGGCCTCCAGCCCCTGGTACGAGAACCTCTGGGCCGACGTCGACACGGCCGACCGGTGACGCGCCGCACCCCGGCCGTGGTCACCAGCCCGCTGCCGTGAGCACCGAAGACCCATCGAAGACCCCACCGAAAGCGCACATGGACACGCCTCCGCCCCAGACCGAGCCCACCGAGCCCACCGCCGCGGACATCGCCGCCTTCAAGGAGCAGTTGGGCCGCCCGCCGCGCGGCCTGCGGGCCATCGCCCACCGCTGTCCCTGCGGTCAGCCCGATGTCGTCGAGACGGCCCCGCGCCTGGAGGACGGCACGCCGTTCCCGACGCTGTACTACCTGACGTGCCCGCGCGCGGCCTCCGCCATCGGCACGCTGGAGGCCAACGGCGTGATGAAGGAGATGACCGAGCGGCTGGCCACCGACCCCGAGCTGGCCGCCGCTTACCGCGCCGCCCACGAGGACTACATCCGCCGCCGCGACGCCATCGAGGTCCTCCAGGGCTTCCCCAGCGCCGGCGGTATGCCGGACCGCGTCAAGTGCCTGCACGTCCTCGTCGGCCACTCCCTCGCGGCCGGCCCCGGCGTCAACCCGCTCGGCGACGAGGCGCTCGCGATGCTGCCCGAGTGGTGGCGCAAGGGCCCGTGCGTGAGCCCCTGCGACGAGGGCGCGGCCGCCGCCGAAGGAGATGCCGAATGACCCGGGTCGCCGCCGTCGACTGCGGCACCAACTCCATCCGTCTGCTGGTCGCCGATGTCGACGCGGCCACCGGTGAGCTGACCGAGCTGGACCGCCGGATGCAGATCGTCCGCCTCGGCCAGGGCGTCGACCGCACCGGCCGGCTCGCCCCCGAGGCGCTGGAGCGGACCTTCGCCGCCTGCCGCGAGTACGCCGCGGTCATCGCGGAGCTGGGCGCCGAGCGCACCCGCTTCGTGGCGACCTCCGCCTCCCGCGACGCGGAGAACCGCGACGACTTCGTCCGCGGCGTGGTGGAGATCCTCGGCGTCGAGCCGGAGGTCATCACCGGTGAACAGGAGGCGGAGTTCTCCTTCACCGGCGCCACCCGTGAGCTGACCGGCGCCGAGGCTCCGGGTGCGGAGCGCCTGCCCGGGGAGGGCGGTGACGGGCGACGGGCGGGCTTCGCCGGTCCGTACCTCGTCGTGGACATCGGCGGCGGCTCCACCGAGTTCGTTCTCGGTGACACCGCCGTGCGGGCCGCCCGCTCCGTCGACATAGGCTGCGTGCGGATGACCGAGCGGCACCTGGTGCGCGACGGCGGGATCAGCGACCCGCCGGCCCCCGACCGGATCGCCGCGATCAAGGCCGATACGGCCGCCGCCCTCGACGAGGCCGAGGCCGCCGTTCCGCTCCGCGAGGCCGCCACCCTCGTCGGCCTGGCCGGTTCGGTCACCACCGTCGCCGCCATCGCCCTCGGCCTCGACCACTACGACTCCGAGGCCGTCCACCACGCCCGCATCTCCCGCGCCCGCGTCGCGGAGGTCACCGACCGGCTGGTCACCTCCACCCATGCCGAACGCGCCGCGATCCCGGTCATCCACCCGGGCCGCGTCGACGTCATCGCCGCCGGCGCCCTCGTCCTGCTGGAAATCATGGACCGCACGGGCGCCGAGGAGGTCGTCGTCAGCGAACACGACATTTTGGACGGCATCGCCTTCAAGGCGGCCGAGGACGCCGGAAAGAGCGACGCGTAGCGCCGACCTGGACCCGGGTGCGTACGGCGCCCGCCGCATGACCTGCGGTTTCTCTACAGCAGTGCCCCCACCGGAGCCGGTGGGGGCACTGCTGCTTCCGTCGAACGCCTAGCGCACCATTCGACGCGACTCCATGGGTCGAAAGTCCCTTCATTTCAGGACTTTCGGCCACTTGCGTGCCCGGTTTGCTCTGTAAAGATCTTGTTGGTGACTTCCAGTCATCTTTTGGTCAGTTAAAAGGCGACATCTAAAGGCAGTTGAGAGGTGGCCGGTCGTGGAGGCAATCGGAGGCCGGGCGCCGCGGAAGGGCACGGGCAGTCTGCCGTCCGGCCCCGTCCGGCCCGGCTGCGCACGGTTACCCCGCCCACGGCCCCGCCGCGGTCTCTGCGACGACGGAGCGGACGATGGCATCGATACCCGACGATGAGCAGCACGAGGGGGAGCCGGCGCCCGTAGCCGCCAAGCCGAAGCGGCCGTACAACGTATGGCGCGGTGACGGCATCCCGATGGACAAGCTCTTCCGCGAGGGAGAGACGGAGGAGGCAGCGGACGGCGGGGGAGCGGGACCGGTGCCCGACTCCGGGACGGAGCGCACCGCGGAACAGCCGCGGGTGCTCGTGCCGTTGCTGGACGTGGACACCGGGCTGCCCTTCCGGGACGAGTTCGACGACGAGATCCCGGTGCGGAGCGCGGTGGCCCGGCCGGCCGGTGCGGCGGCGCGGGCGGACGGCCCCGCGGCCGCGGAGGCCGCGGTGGCGGGCATCGCCGCCGCCAACGGGCTGCTGGACACGGCGGAGCGGACCGGCCGCGGCATATCCGGGACCGTGGACGGCGGCCGGGCCGAGGAGCCGGCGCCGCGCACCGGACGGACGGGCGCGGGCAGGCGCACCGCGGAGCGGCGGGGGCCGTCGCGCCCCGGGGACCGGGACACCGGGGAGCCCGCCGCACCGGACGGCGGAGCGGCGGGCGCCGCTCCGCCGCTCCGCCGGTCCCCGTCGGCGGACCCCGCCCTGACCGAGCGGCGCGGCCCCTCGCTGTCCGGCCGGCTCGCCCTCGCCGTCGGTCTGCTGGCCCTCGTGGGCGCCGCGGCACTGCTGTGGCGGCGCGGTGTGCTGCCCGAGCCGTTCGTGCGCGGGGTGGGCCTGCCCGTCATGGGGCCGGGCCGGCTGCGCGGCTGGGAGGGGGTGCTGGTCGCCGGCACGGCCGCGGTGGCGCTGCTCGCCTTCGGCGGGCTGACCCGCGGGCGGGTCGGCAGCGCCCTGGTGCTGAGCCTGTTCGGCCGCTACCGGGGCAGCGTGCGGCGCGCCGGCCTGCTGTGGATCAGCCCGATGCTGCTGCGCCGCCGGGTGGACGTCCGGCTGCGGCACTGGCGCAGTGAGCCGATGCCGGCCGTGGACGCGGACGGTGCGCAGCTGCGTGCCGTCGTGATGGTGGTCTGGCGGGTCAAGGACACCGCGCGAGCGCTGCTCGCCGTCGAGGACCACGTCGACTACCTGCGCGAACAGGTGGAAGCCGCGATGGCACGGGTGCTCTCGCAGGCCCCGGCGGACGCCTTCCACGAGGGCGCCCGCTCCGGTCCGGCCACCACCTCCACCCTGCGGGACGCGGAGGCGGTCGGTGACGCGCTGACCCGGATGCTGTCCGCCGACTGCCGGCCGGTCGGTATCGAAGTCTTCTCCGCACAGCCCACCCGCATCGAGTACGCGCCCGAGGTGGCGGGTGCCATGCAGCGCCGCCAGATCGTGGCGATCGACGCCAGGCACCGCGACACCGTACTGACCTCGGTCGTCGACGCGGTGGACGACACCGTCCACCGGCTGACCGCACGGGGACTCGTCGAACTCGACGACTACGAACGGAAGGCCCTGGTCAAGGACTTGACCGTGGCCTTCTACACGGCGCGCGGTAGCGCGACGTCCGAAAGCTGAGCCGGCGCTCAGGGAAAGGCAGGTCACGCATGCGGACACCGGAATTCACCGAGGAGGCCCCGGCCGACTGCTCGTGCGACTTCTGTACGGGGGTCCAGGCCGTCGACGCGTACGGCGGCCACCGGCCGCGGTGCACCGTGCGCGGCGCCGTCGCCGCGGCGGTGGGCGCCGCGGTACTGGTCGGCGCGGGCGCGGGCACGGCGAGCGCGGAACCGGCGCCGAGCCACGCGGGCTGGGACGGGACGAAGTACTGGTTCAAGAACGGCGCCGGTCAATGGCGCTGGACCAGCTACAAGTGGAAGTACGAGAGCTACACCGGCAAGAGCGGCAGCAGTACCGCCCGCCCCCCGGCCGCCTCCCGCCCCGCCCCGTCCGCCGGGCACAACAGCTCGCCGACCTTCCGCGGCCGGTCCGGCTGGGACGCCGTCGACCGGGTGTACTGGTACCGGAGCAGCGGGCACTGGTGGTGGACCAGCCACCGGAACATCTACGAGGCCCGGACCGGTAAGGCCGGCTCCGCCTCCGCGGGCTCCGGCAGCTCGGGCAGCTCCGGCGCCGGCTCCGCCGGCAAGGGCACGCCGTCGCGGCACGGCACCGAGGCCGCCATCGGGTGGGCGATGAGCCAGCTCGGCAAGCCGTACGCCTGGGGCGGCAACGGGCCGCACTCCTACGACTGCTCCGGCCTGGTCCAGCAGGCGTACCGGCGGGCCGGTATCTCGCTGCCGCGGGTCGCCGACTACCAGTACCGCGCCGGGAAGCCGATCGCCCGCTCGCAGCTGCGCCGCGGCGACCTCGTCTTCTGGTCGTCCAGCGGCTCGTCCTACGGCATCCACCACGTGGCGATCTACCTCGGCAACGGCCAGTACCTGGAGGCGCCGCGACCGGGGAAGAACGTCCGCGTCTCGTCCTTCTCCTTCTACAACCCCAACATGTACGCCCGCGTCGGCTAGTTCGCGGGGTGTACGCCGCTGCCGGGCCCGGGGCGAAGCCGCTCCCGGGCCCGGCAGACGGTCCCCGGGAAGAAAGTTCGTGAAATCCTTCACATGAAAAAAGTGCCGGATGGGCGAAGAAACCGGCCGTCCGGCCCTCATTCGAAGGTCCTAGGCCCCTTGTGAGCGGGGAATGTGCGGCTTCGGGCGGGGGGAGTGCGGCCCGGCCCGACCGGTGGTCCAGTGGCCGGCGCACCCGCAACGCCTGATCAATGGGGGTCACCAACGCCTCGCGTGGTCCGGTGGTTCCCCGGGGGTGCTATGGCGTCGGTCACGGCGGCGGCGGAGTGTAGCAGATGCCCCTACGAACCTTGTGAAGGGGCTCACGAGCAGCCCCCCAAGGGGAGGTGGATACTCGATTGCATGAGCACCACGGAGCGTCCCAGGATCCTCGTTGTAGGCGGTGGGTACGTAGGTTTGTACGCGGCGCGTCGCATCCTCAAGAAGATGCGGTACGGCGAGGCGACCGTCACGGTCGTCGACCCGCGCTCGTACATGACGTACCAGCCCTTCCTCCCTGAAGCTGCGGCCGGCAGCATCTCCCCGCGCCACGTCGTGGTTCCGCTGCGGCGTGTGCTGCCCAAGGCGGAGGTTCTCACCGGCCGGGTGACCACCATCGACCAGGACCGCAAGGTCGCCACCGTCGCGCCGCTGGTCGGCGAGGCGTACGAGCTGCCCTTCGACTACCTGGTCATCGCGATGGGCGCGGTCTCCCGTACCTTCCCGATCCCGGGCCTTGCCGAGAACGGCATCGGCATGAAGGGCGTCGAGGAGGCCATCGGCCTGCGCAACCACGTGCTGGAGCAGCTGGACAAGGCCGACTCCACCACCGACGAGGAGGTCCGCCGCAAGGCGCTGACCTTCGTCTTCATCGGCGGCGGCTTCGCCGGTGCGGAGACCGTCGGCGAGGTCGAGGACATGGCTCGCGACGCCGCGAAGTACTACAACAACGTCAAGCGCGAAGACATGCGCTTCCTGGTCGTCGACGTCGCCGACAAGATCCTCCCCGAGGTCGGCCCGAAGCTCGGCGCGTACGGCAAGGCGCACCTCGAAGGCCGTGGCGTCGAGGTCTACCTCAAGACGAGCATGGAGTCCTGCGTCGACGGGCACGTCGTGCTCAACAACGGCCTCGAGGTCGACTCGGACACCATCGTGTGGACCGCCGGCGTCAAGCCGAACCCGGCGCTCTCCCGCTTCGGTCTGCCGCTGGGCCCGCGCGGTCACGTCGACACCGCCGCCACCCTCCAGGTGCAGGGCACCGACTACATCTGGGCCGCGGGCGACAACGCCCAGGTGCCGGACATGGTCGGCCGCCGGGCCGGCAACGAGAACGCCTGGTGCCCGCCGAACGCCCAGCACGCGCTACGGCAGGCGAAGGTCCTCGGCGACAACGTGGTCTCCGGTATGCGGGGCTTCCCGCAGAAGGAGTACAGCCACGCCAACAAGGGCGCGGTCGCGGGCCTGGGCCTGCACAAGGGCGTCGCGATGATCGTCGTCGGCAAGGCGAAGATCAAGTTCAAGGGCCGTCTCGCCTGGTACATGCACCGCGCGTACCACGGCATGGCGATGCCGACGTTCAACCGCAAGATCCGGGTCTTCGCCGACTGGACGCTCGCGATGTTCCTCAAGCGCGAGGTCGTCTCGCTCAGCGCCATGCAGAACCCCCGCGAGGAGTTCTACGAGGCCGCCAAGCCGGCGCCGAAGCCCGCTGCCGAGGCCGACAAGCCGAAGGCCAAGGCTTCTTGATCTCCAGGTCGGCATAGTCCGGCCGGCCCGAAGGGCGTCCGCCATCCGTGGGGCGGGCGCCCTTCGGCATGTCCGCCGTCGGAGCCGTGGCGCGCTTTACCGTCCCCTTACGCGGGAACGGGACTATCCGGGCGCCTGCACGGCGTTTTCGTGGTCGGTGAAAGTGTTTCGCCGACTCGTCAAGACGGAGGTGTGCGACATGGCCGACGCCGCTGGACGGCTCACCAAGCTCGCCGAGGAGGTGCTGGGGGCGAAGCTCCCGGTCCGCATCCGCGCGTGGGACCGCAGCGAGTTCGGCCCTCCGGACGCACCGGTCCTCGTCTTCCGCAACCGCCGGGCACTGCGCCGGCTGCTCTTCAAACCCGGCGAACTCGGCCTGGCGCGCGCCTGGGTCGCCGGTGACCTCGACATCGAGGGCGATCTCTACGAGGCGCTCGATCTGCTGGCCGGTCTCATCTGGGAGCGCGGCACCGCCGCCCCCGCGCCGCAGCGCGCACCCGTGCTGCGGGCCCTGGCGCGGCCCGAGGTCCGCGCGGCGGCCAAGGAGTTGCTGACCCTCGCGGGCGCGCCGCTGCCGCCGTCCCCGCCCGCCGAGGAGGCCCGCACCCGCCGCGGTCCGCTCCACACGCTGCTGCGCGACAAGGAGGCCATCAGCCACCACTACGACGTCGGCAACGACTTCTACGCGCTGGTCCTGGGCCCGTCGATGGTCTACTCGTGCGCCTACTGGGAGAGCCCCGACGCGACGCTGGAGGACGCGCAGCGCGACAAGCTCGACCTGATCTGCCGCAAGCTCGGCCTCACCGAGGGGCAGCGGCTGCTGGACGTGGGCTGCGGCTGGGGCTCGATGGTGCTGCACGCCGCCCGCGAGTACGGCGTCCGGGCCGTCGGCATCACCCTCTCCGAGGAGCAGGCCACGTACGCCCGTAAGCGGATCGCGGAGGCGGGGCTGGCCGACCGGGTGGAGATCCGGGTGCAGGACTACCGCGAGATCCATGACGAGCCGTTCGACGCGATCTCCTCGATCGGGATGGCCGAGCACGTCGGGCGGGCCCGCTACGCCGAGTACGCGAGCGCGCTGTACGCCCTGCTCAAGCCCGGCGGGCGGCTGCTCAACCACCAGATCGCCCGGCGGCCGCTGGCCGACGAGGACACCTACCACGTCGACGAGTTCATCGACCGGTACGTCTTCCCCGACGGTGAGCTGTCGCCCGTCGGCCGGACGGCGGGGGCGCTGGAGGACGCCGGGTTCGAGGTGCGGGACGTCGAGGTGCTGCGGGAGCACTACGCGCTGACGCTGCGGCAGTGGGTCGCCAACCTGGAGGCCCGCTGGAAGGAGGCGGTGCGGCTGACGACGCCGGGCCGGGCCCGGGTGTGGCGGCTCTACATGGCCGCGTCCGCGCTGTCCTTCGAGCGCAACCGCATAGGGGTCAACCAGGTGCTGGCCGTGCGGACGCCGGAGTCCGGGGCCTCGGGTCTGCCGCTGCGCCCCCGCCGCTGGCAGGGCTGAGCCACCGCACGCAGGGGGCCCCGGACCGTACGCGGTCCGGGGCCCCCTGCGTGTCCGGGCGGCTACTCCGCCTTGAGGGCGGTGAGCATGTTCAGCTTCGCCGCGCGGCGGGCCGGCCACAGGGCGGCGACCACGCCGACCAGGGCGGCCAGGGCGAGGAAGATGCCCATCCGGCCCCAGGGCAGAACCAGCTCGTAGGTGTTGAGCGAGGCGGAGATCAGTTCACCGGCGGCCCAGCCGAAGAAGACGCCGAGGCCGATGCCGAGCACCCCGCCGAAGAGCGAGATCACCAGGGACTCCAGGCGGACCATCCGCTTGACGCCGGTGCGGTCCAGGCCGATGGCGCGGAGCATGCCGATCTCCTGGGAGCGCTCGAAGACCGACATGGCCAGGGTGTTGACGACGCCGAGGACGGCGACGATCACGGCCATGGCGAGCAGCGCGTAGAGCATGTTCAGCAGGAGGTTGACCGACTGGGAGATCCCGTCGGAGACGTCCTTCTTGTCCTCGACGGTGAGGGCCGGGTTCTTGCCCAGGGCGTCGATCAGCGTCTGCTTGGTGGCGTCGGTGGCGCCGTCCTTGGTCTTGACCATCACCTGGAGGTCGGTGGCGTTCTTCTGGTGGCCGCCCAGGACGCCGTTGTCGACGACGATCTGGTGGATCATCTCGTTGCCGCGGTAGACGCCGGAGACGGTCAGCGTCTCCTTCTTGCCGTCCTCGAACGTCACCGGGACGCGGGTGCCGACCTTCCAGCCCTTCTCCTTCGCGGTGCCCTCGTCGGCGACGATGCCGCCGGCGGCGAGGTCGCCGAGGGAGCCGGAGGTGAAGTCGAGGCGGGTCAGCTTGCCGAAGTCCTTGCCGTTGACGCCGGTCAGGTAGGCGGTGTGGCCGCCGATCTCGGCCTCGGAGCTGCGCATCGGGCTGATGGCGGTGACCTCGTCGAGGCTGCCGAGCTTCTGCGCCACCTCGGGGGAGAGCGGCGTCAGGCCGGCCATGGAGACGACGTAGTCGGCCTTGAGGGAGTCGACGGCCATCTTGTCGATGCCCTTCTGGACGCTGTTGCCGATCACCGTCAGACCGGTGATCAGGGTCAGGCCGACCATCAGGGCGGAGGCGGTGGCGGCGGTGCGGCGCGGGTTGCGGACCGCGTTCTGCCGGGCGAGCTTGCCGGCGATACCGAACGCGCGCAGCAGCGGTCCGGCCAGGGCGATCAGCGGGCGGGACAGCAGCGGCGTCAGGACGAACACGCCGATCAGCAGCAGCACCGCGCCCAGGCCCAGGACGGCCTTGCCGTCGCTCATGCCGGTGGCGGCCAGGACGGCGGCGACACCGGCGCCCGCGAGGAGCGCGCCGAGGGTGTTGCGGACGACCAGGGACTTGGTGGTGGCCGTGGCGTGGACGCTGTTCATCGCGGCGACCGGCGGGATCTTCGCGGCGCGGCGGCCCGGCAGCCAGGCGGCGAGGACGGTGACGCCGATGCCGACCACCAGCGAGGTGACGACGGTGGGTACGTCGACGACGAGCGGGCCGTCGGGGACGATGGCGCCGGTGCTGTTCATCAGGGCGCGCATCGCGGCGCCGATGCCGATACCGGCGACCAGACCCGTGACCGCGGCGGCGGCGCCGACGACGAACGCCTCGATCAGCACGGAGCGGGTGACCTGGCGGCGGCTGGCGCCGACCGCGCGCAGCAGCGCCAGTTCCTTGGTGCGCTGGGAGACCAGCATGGTGAAGGTGTTGGCGATGAGGAAGATGCCGACGAAGAGCGCGATCCCGGCGAAGCCCAGCAGGCCGGTCTGCATGCTCTCCATGCTCTTGGCGATCTGCTCGGCCTCGTCGTCGGCCAGCTGACGGCCGGTGGTGGCCTCGGCGCCCTTGGCGGGCAGCACCTTGCGGATCTGCGACTCCAGGGCGGACTGCGAGGTGCCCGGGGCGGCCTTGACGTGGATCTCGTTGTACTTGCCGGGGGCGAGCAGCTGCTTCTGGGCGGTCGCGTTGTCGAACAGCGCGAGGCTGCCGCCGGCCGAGACGTTGCCGTCGGTGGTGGTGAAGATGCCGGTCAGCCGGGGCTCGTGGACCGTTCCGTCGAAGGAGATCCGGACGGTGTCGCCGACCTTGTATCCGGCCTCGTCGGCGGTACGGGCGTCCAGGGCGATCTGGGCGGCGCCGTGCGGGGCGGCGCCGTCGCGCATCGGGTAGCGGGCGTCCTTGCCGTCGGCGCCGGGGTAGTAGTTGCCGCCGCGGGTGGCGAAGCCGGTGCCGATCAGCTTGCCGTGGCGGTCGGCGATGGCGGTGAAGCCGGTGACGGTGCCGGTGGCCGAGGCGGCGCCGGGGACGTGGGCCGCCTTGTCGAGCAGCTTCTGGTCGAGGGCGGGGCGGTCGCCGGGGCCGGAGCCGCCGCCGTTGGGCTGGATGGCCACGTCGACGTCGGCGTAGCCCTCCCGGGCGCTGGAGCGCAGCGCGTCGGAGATGGTGGAGGTGAAGACCAGGGTGCCGGAGACGAAGGCGACGCCGAGCATGACGGCGAGGACGGTCATCAGCAGCCGGGCCTTGTGCGCGAGAACGTTGCGCAGGGCGGTACGGAGCATGGGTCAGTAGTCCTGGGGGAGTGGTCCGAAGTGCGGGCGGCAGGGCGTCAGTTGGTGCGGCCCTTGGCGTCGAAGCCCTTCATGCGTTCCAGGACCAGGTCGGCGGTGGGGTCGGGCATGTCGTCGACGATGCGGCCGTCGGCGAGGAAGACCACGCGGTCGGCGTAGGAGGCGGCGACCGGGTCGTGGGTGACCATGACGACGGTCTGGCCGAGTTCGCGGACGGAGTTGCGCAGGAAGCCGAGGACCTCGGCGCCGGAACGGGAGTCGAGGTTGCCGGTCGGCTCGTCCGCGAAGATGATCTCGGGCCGGGAGGCGAGGGCGCGGGCGACCGCGACGCGCTGCTGCTGGCCGCCGGAGAGCTGGCCGGGGCGGTGCTTGAGGCGGCCGCTGAGGCCGACGGTCTCCACGACGCGGTCGAGCCAGGCGCGGTCGGGCTTGCGGCCCGCGATGTCCATCGGGAGGGTGATGTTCTCCAGCGCCGTCAGGGTCGGCAGCAGGTTGAACGCCTGGAAGATGAAGCCGATCTTGTCGCGGCGCAGCTGGGTGAGCTTCTTGTCCTTCAGCCCGGTCAGCTCGGTGTCCCCGATCCGGGCGCTGCCGCCGGAGATCGTGTCCAGCCCGGCCATGCAGTGCATCAGCGTCGACTTACCGGAGCCGGAGGGGCCCATGATCGCGGTGAACTGCGCCTGGTGGAACGTGACGGAGACGGCGTCGAGGGCGACCACCCGGGTCTCCCCCTCTCCGTAGACCTTGGTGAGATCCGTCGCGCGGGCGGCCGCCGCGGTGGTGCGGGTGGCGGTGGGGACGCCGGAGGGGATGGTGGTCACGGAAGCGTGCTCCTCGTCGAAACGGTGCGGCGGACGGCCGCGGCTGGGGACCTTTCCATCGTCGGGGCGGGGACTCCCCGGAACGTCAGACCGGACGCCCGACCTGGGCCCGACCTGGGGCGTATCGGGTACGAGGGCCGTCATCCCTGGGGATGAGGGCCGTCCCTGAGACGGCCGGCCGGCCGCGGGGCGCGGGAGGAGGGCGGGGCGGGCCGGGCGCCGGGTGTCCGGCCCGGTGGGATTGGTGCCGGAGTGTCGGCCGAGCACATATCGGGGCGGGTTGGCGAGGCGGTACGGCGACTTTCCGTCATTTCGGGGCCCGAACGTGTTTCAGGACGTTACGCCGGAGGTGCGCCACAGGCATGTGACAACAGCCCGAGGTAGTGGCTGACGCACCCTCAGTTGCCAATAAAATAAGACAACCTCGGGAAGAGCGGCCGGGGGCCAGGTGGCCTGCGGGCTACGCTCGTGCTGCCTCTGTGGGGGCATGGGGGAGTCCACGCCCGGATGGTGGAATGCAGACACGGCGAGCTTAAACCTCGCTGGCCTTCGGGCCGTGCCGGTTCAAGTCCGGCTCCGGGCACTTCCGGCATTCGGCCGCCCGTTCCGAAGGGTTTTCCCGGACCTTGCGCCGTGCCGCACCTACCCTGACACATCCCGTTCACGCTCCGCTCCGGCGGGGCGCGCCCGCCGCCGCCCGCCGCCGCGTTCTCCCTGTCCGGACGGCCGGTGTACGGCGGGAGGCGGCCGTACCGCCGGGCGCGTCGCCCCGTGCGGCCGGACGGACCCGGCGTGCTTCCGGAGAAATGCGGCAGGCGTTTGCGAGCCGCCCCTCCCTTCCCGCGGCCCTTTCCGTGACCGTGTGAATCCGTAGGGTCACGACACGGTGTGCGGGCTTTGTGGCCGTGTCGCGATCCGGCGCCGGATAACGGTCCGGAGGTCGTGTCCGGGTGATTTCCCGGAGGTGTTCCGCGGTATTTCGCATTCGCTCGTTCCGGGGAATTCGCCGCCCCGCCGACCGGATTTCGCGCGCCCGCGGAGAACCGCGGCGCGGGCCCGGCCGGAGGTGCCCGCCGGATGAGGGCGGTGGTGTGCGGCCGCCGAATTCCGGCTGGACGGCCCATCCGGGGCGCGGTCCGTGCGCCGGGTCGCCGGGACTCCTGACGCCGCGCCAACCATGCGTATGGTGACCTTTTGTTGCATTTGAGCGTATTGAGGATGGTGGCTTACGGCATGGAACTCTCCTTCCTGCGTCCCCTCTACGCGGAGGGGGCCCCGGTCGCCTCGGTGTACCTCGACACCACGCGCGCGGTGCCCGACGCGGACGAGCGGATCGCCACCCGCTGGCGGACCGCGCGGCGCACGCTGGCCGAGCAGGGCGCCGACGACGCGACGCTCGACGTGCTGGACGCCACGGTCGGCGGCGTGCCCGACCTGCCAGGACCCCAGGGCGAGGCGCTGTTCGCCGCCGACGGGCGGCTCCTCGGCGCCTTCACCCTGACCGAGCCGCCCGCCGCCGACCGGGCGCTCTGGGCGCCGGTGCCGGACCCGCTGCTGCTCGCCTTCGACCGCGACCACCAGGTGCCGCACGTGGTCGTCGCGGTCGACCGGGAGGGCGCCGACGTCGAGGGGTACCCGGCCGCCGCCCATGAACCGGCTTTCCGGCGCACCTTCAACGGCAGCACCCTGCACATCACCCGTGTCCGCGCCGGGGCCGAGGCCCAGGCGTCGTTCCACCGGCGCACCGTCAACGTCTGGTCCGAGAACGCCGAGCAGGCGGCGCGGGACGTCCGCGACGCCGTCGACGCGGTGGACGCCGAGGTCGTCATGGTCGCCGGCGACCCGAAGGCGCTCGGGCTGCTGCGGGATCACCTGGGGCCGCCGGCGGAGCGGTTGGTGAAGGTGGGCGGCGGCCGCACCGACGCGCAGTCCCGCGCGGCGCTGCGCGAGGCGGCCGGCGCCGCGCTCCACGAGATTTCGGCCGAGTCCCACCGGGATGCCTTGCGGCAACTGGAGAGCGCACTCGACGGCGGGCAGGCCCTCCAGGGCATCCCGGCGGTGAAGGAGGCGCTCGCCGAGGGCCGGGTGGACACCCTCTACATGGCGCCGCCCTCGGATGCGCCGGACGTCCCGCTCTTCGCCTCGGAGCGCAACCCCCGGGCCCTGGCCACCGATCGGGCGGCCCTCGGTGACGACCCGACGGTCTTCGAGGCGCCCGCACCGCTCCTGCTGCTGCGCGCCGCGGTCCTCGGCGACGCGTCCTTCAGCGAGATCCTGCCGCCGACCCGGTGCACCGACGGCGTCGCCGCCCTGCTGCGCTACTGAGCCGCGCCACGCCCGGGCCCGGCGGCGGTCCGGGGAACCCGCCGCCGGGTCCGGGCACGATCGCGGGCGGCCGTTCGTACTCTTCGTGGTGTAGGCGCGCCCCTGACGGAGGGGGAGAAATCGTGCTCAGGAAGTAGCCCCGCGTCTTTGCCAAGCCATTACTCTTGTGGCGAGGTCGCGCAGGGCGGCCATGGAGGAGTGAGGATGAGGAGCAGCAACCCGGTCTTCTCGCGACGGGGGTTCAGCCGCGACACCGGCTACGCGGGCTTCAACGCGCCGCCGCAGGCCGGGGGCGTCGGAGCCAACCCGTACGCCGGGGCCAACCCGTACGCGCAGACCGCCACCCAGGCACCGCAGTACACCCCGCAGACCCGCCCGATGACGATGGACGACGTCGTCGTCCGTACGGCGTTCACCCTCGGCACGGTCATCGTCGGCGCCGTCGTCGGCTGGCTCTACCTGTCGGACAAGATCGGCTTCGCGATCGGCGCCGGTATCGCCGCGATGGTGCTGGGCTTCATCCAGTCCTTCAAGCGCAAGCCGTCGCCGGCGCTGATCCTGGGCTACGCGGCGCTGGAGGGCCTTTTCCTCGGCGCGCTCAGCGGCAACCTCAACGACCTGCCGAAGATGAACGGCGCGCCGATGCAGGCGGTGCTGGGCACGATGGCGGTCTTCGTCGCGATGCTCATCGCCTACAAGACGCGCATCGTGCGGGTCACCGCCCGCTTCACCCGCTTCCTGATGATCGCGACCCTGGGCTTCGTGCTGCTGTCGCTGGTCAACGTCCTGTTCATGGCGTTCGGCGGCGGTGACGGCCTCGGCTTCCGCAGCGGCGGCCTCGGCATCGTCTTCGGTCTGGTCGGCGTGGTCCTCGGCGCGCTGTTCCTGGCGCTGGACTTCAAGCAGGTCGAGGACGGCATCGCCTACGGCGCCCCGCGTGAGGAGTCCTGGCTGGCGGCGTTCGGCCTGACGACGACGCTGGTGTGGATCTACATGGAGATGCTGCGGCTGATCTCGATCCTGCGCGACTGACGGACGACGGGCTGACGCGCCGTCATCCCGCTGCCCGGCCCGTACGCCGGGACCGACCGTCACGAAGCCCCGTGGGCGACCGCCCGCGGGGCTTCGGCGTACCCGGGCGCGGCGGGCCGGCGGCCACCGGTGGCGCGCCGCTGCCGGACCGCGGCCGCACCGCCTCCGCGGACTCCCCCCGCCGCCCGCCCCCCCCCGGGCGGCGGTGCGCGCCGCCGTGCGCCGTCGCATAGGCTCGCGCCGTGCCTGACGTAACGCCATTGGTCCACGCCGTGGACGCCTTCGCCGACCGCCTCCGCTCGATGCCGCAGAGCACCCTGCGCCGGGGTGCGGCCGCCGACGCGCTCACCCTGGCGAGGGAGTTGACCGCCCGCGCCCAGCGCCTGGAGCGCCCGGGCCGGGAGCCGTACGTACTGCCCGACGCGGGGCTGTTCGCCGCCGGCGACCAGCTCGCCGTCGCCGGGCACGACCTCGTCGAGGCCCTGCGGAACGCGGAAACGGCCTCCGCCGGGGATGTGGCGGAGGCCGTGGCGCGGGTCGGGGAGACGGCGCGGCGCTGGTGAGCCGGGGCGGCGGCCCGTGGGGCGCGCCGCCGACGGCCGGTCAGAGCGAGGCGATGACGCGGTCGGCGAGGAGGTAGACGCTCTCCTGCCGGTCCTCGCCCCACGCGAACGTCAGGGCGTACGCGCCGGCGATGGCGGAACCGCCCAGCAGCACCGGCGCGTGACCGCCCCGCAGCGCCTCGGCGACGCTCTCGGACGTCTCGCGGTGGCCCGGCGTCAGACAGAGGGTGGTGCCGTCGGAGAAGACGTAGACGTCGAGAGTGCCCAGCGGGCCCGGCCGGACGTCGACCAGCGGCACGCTCCGCTCCGCCAGCTCCTCGAGGCGCGCCACCGTGCGCTCGTGGTCGGTGACGGCGGCGACCGGCGTGAAGTCCGGGTGCGAGGGATGCCGGCGACGGGCCGCGGCCAGCTCCGCCGACTCGCCCTCCTCCGCCGCCTCCCACTCGGCGGCCCGCAGCGCGTCCGGCGACTCCGGCGCGGGCTCGACCGCGGTGAACGGTTCCGGCACGGTGAACGGCTCCAGCGCGTCCGGGCCGAGCAGCGGCTCCAGACCGGCCAGGTCCGCCTGGCGGGGCAGGAACGGCCGGGCATCGAACCGGTCGTCCGGCAGGTCGCGGGGGTCCAGCGGGCTCTCCTCGCCGATGCCGGGCACCCCGCCCAGCAGCGACGGGGCGTCCGCGGCGTCCCGGGCCTCCTGGGCGGCCCAGAACGCCCGCGCCTCGGCCAGCTCCCGCTCCCGCTCCTCGGCGAGGGCGTCGGCGACCGCCGCGCGTATGTCCGCCAGCGGTGTCGCCTCGGCCGGGGTCTGCCGGGCCGCCGGGATCGCGCAGACCGCGTCGGCGCGGGCGGAGAGGGTTTCGCGGGTGGTCACCAGCTCGGTGCGTACCTCGGCGAGCTGACGGCGCAGCCCCCGGACGGTGTACAGCGCCGCGGCGCCCACCGCCACGGCGCAGGCCGCGGCCAGGAGCGGGACGAGGGTGATGACGCTCATGCGCTCTCCCCCCGTCGCTCTGCGGTCCCGGCGCCGCGGGGCGCGCGCCCGTCGACGGCCCGGGCCCGGCCGGCGGCCGCGAAGGCGGCCTTACTGGGTTCGCTGCGCTCGCTCACTGGTGTACTCCCATAGCAGAAGGTCTTTCGACTTCTACCTCAGCCTGACGGGCGTCGGCGACCGCACCCAGTGCGCTTTGTACCGAAATGATGGGGGCTTGCGGCCTCATGTGAACGAGTGACCCCTGGCTGACCTGCAAAAACCCTTCGCCGACGGGGCGTTGGTCACAATCCTGGCGGCGATTGGGTAGCGATCTTGTCACCGGGTGACCCACCTCACGCCCGCTTGCCGAGGGTGCCCGCACGACGACGAAGGGTGCGCGGAATCGGGGGAGTTGACCACCCCAATTCCGCGCACCCTTACGAGCGGATCGCGCCGCTGCGGCTCAGCTCAGCCGCTCGCATTCTTGGTCGCGTTCCGCTTCGCCTCCGCTGCGGGCGGGTGCCATCCTCCTTCGTCGGACGGCCCCCACCCTCCGCTGCGGCTCAGCTCAGCCGCTCGCATTCTTGGTCGCGTTCCGCTTCGCCTCCGCTGCGGGCGGGTGCCATCCTCCTTCGTCGGACGGCCCCC
>NZ_JBIBYO010000009.1:135146-265429 GCF_043083385.1 Streptomyces sp. NPDC014733
CACCCTCCGCTGCGGCTCAGCTCAGCCGCTCGATGACCATCGCCATGCCTTGGCCGCCGCCCACGCACATCGTCTCCAGGCCGAACTGCTTGTCGTGCCACTGGAGGGAGTTGATCAGGGTGGTGGTGATGCGGGCGCCGGTCATGCCGAAGGGGTGGCCGACGGCGATGGCGCCGCCGTTGACGTTCAGCTTGTCCAGCGGGATGCCCAGGTCCCGGTAGCTCGGGATGACCTGGGCGGCGAACGCCTCGTTGATCTCGACCAGGTCGATGTCGGACATCGACAGACCGGCCCGGCGCAGCGCCTGCTTGCTGGCCTCGACCGGGCCGTAGCCCATGATCTCGGGGGAGAGGCCGGAGACGCCGGTGGAGACGATCCGGGCCAGCGGGGTCAGGCCCAGCTCCCGCGCCTTGGTGTCGGACATGATCACCAGCGCCGCGGCGCCGTCGTTCAGCGGGCAGCAGTTGCCCGCGGTGACCAGCCCGTCCGGGCGGAACACCGGCTTGAGGCCCTGCACCCCCTCCAGCGTGACGCCCGCCCGCGGGCCGTCGTCCCGCGAGACGACCGTGCCGTCCGGCAGCGTCACCGGCGTGATCTCCCGCTCCCAGAACCCGGCTGCGATGGCCTTCTCGGCGAGGTTCTGCGACCGGACGCCGAACTCGTCCATGTCCTGACGGGTGACGCCCTTCAGCCGGGCGAGGTTCTCCGCGGTCTGCCCCATCGCGATGTACGCGTCCGGGACCAGGCCGTCCTCGCGCGGGTCGTGCCAGTCCGCGCCCTCCTGCTCCGCGCGGGCCGCGGTGCGCGCCTCGGCGTCGGCGAAGAGCGGGTTGTGGGTGCCGGGCATCCCGTCCGAGCTGCCGTTCACGGAGCGCGAGACGGTCTCGACGCCCGCCGAGAGGAAGACGTCACCCTCGCCCGCCTTGATCGCGTGCAGCGCCATCCGGGAGGTCTGGAGCGAGGAGGAACAGTAGCGGGTGATCGTGCAGCCCGGCAGGTGGTCCATGCCCATCTGCACGGCGACGATGCGGCCGAGGTTGTGGCCCTGCTCGCCGCCGGGCAGCCCGCAGCCGAGCATCAGGTCGTCGATGTCCTTCGGGTCCAGCTCGGGCACCTTGGCCAGCGCGGCCTCGACGATCTGCGCGGTCAGGTCGTCCGGGCGCAGCTCCTTGAGCGAGCCCTTGAAGGCGCGGCCGATCGGGGAGCGGGCGGCTGAGACGATGACGGCTTCGGGCATCACGGCTCCATGGGGTCGTAACGTGCGACGGCGCGAGACCCAGGGGCCTCGGCGGGCGCGGGCGGGCGGGACTGCCAGGGAAGTTACCGGTACGTACCGCCGAGGTCACGGGGTGCGCGCTGTGATGCGGGACTCTTTTCTAAGCGGACGCTTATGCGGAGGTGGGTCCGGCGCCCACGGCGCCCCCGCCCCGGGCCGCCGGCGGCTGCTCCGCCTCCTCCGGGGCCGGGAGCCGGCGGCGCCTGCGGTGCTTGAGCAGGGCCCAGGGGGCACGGGCCGAGGCGACCTCGGTACCGGCCTCGGACGCGGCCTCCACGGCGGCCTCCTCGACCGGCAGCACGCCCTCGTACCGGGCGGGCTCGGGGTGCTCGCCCTCCGGCCACAGGCCCAGGGACGCGCAGAGCGTCGGCAGCACCGCCATCGCGGCGGTGGCGTACCCCTCCGCCGACGGGTGGTAGTTGTCCGGGCCGAACAGCTCCCGCGGCCGGGCCTCGAACTCCGGGCCCAGCAGATCGCCGAGCGAGACCGTCCGGCCGCCGTTCTCCACCACGCCGATGGTCTGCGCCGCCGCCAGCTGCCGCGACAGCCGCCGGGCCACCCAGCGCAGCGGCTGGTAGACCGGCTCGATGGTGCCCATGTCCGGGCAGGTGCCGACGACGACCTCGCTGCCGGCCGCCCGCAGCCTGCGGACCGCGTCCGACAGCAGCCGTACGGAGCGGGCAGGCGGCATCCGGTGGGTGACGTCGTTCGCGCCGATCATGATCACGCAGACGTCCGGGGCCGGGGCGTCGTCCGCCAGCAGCAGATCGACCTGGCGCTCCAGGTCGTCGGATTGCGCCCCGGGCAGCGCGACGTTGCGGAAGTCGACCGGCCGCTCCGACAGCGCGGCGAGGCCGGAGGCGAGGAGCGCGCCCGGTGTCTCACGGGCCCGGCGCACGCCCTGGCCCGCCGCCGTGGAGTCGCCGAGGAAGGCGAGCCGCAGCGGCGGCCGGTCGGCGCCGTGGCCGAACGCGGCGCCGTAGCGGCCGTCGGCGCACGGCGGGATGTCGCCGGAGCCGCCGACCGTGCGGCGCGCCAGCCGGACCTCGGTCAGCAGCACCCCGGCGGCGGCCACCCCGAGCAGCCCGATCCCGCCGCCGCCGTACGCCGCGGCGGCGGCGATCCGCCGGGCCACCCTCGCCCTGGACAACGTCATCGGCATGGACCGGGCACCTCCCCGTGCAGTGCGTCGGCGCGCCCCGGACCGTACCGGTCGGCGTGCACCGGACATGCGGTGAGAACTCGTACAACAGGTTGTTGCCCCGTCGTGCACCGAACGCAACGCGGCCGCCCCGCAGACGGGCGGGCAATAGGCTGATGTGATGGGCGCTGGACAGCGTGCCCCCGACCGCGGAGACCACCGTGCAGTTTTACGATTCGATGATTGAGCTCGTCGGCAACACCCCGCTCGTGCGGCTCAACAACGTCACCCAAGGGATCCAGGCGACCGTCCTGGCCAAGGTCGAGTACTTCAACCCCGGAGGCTCGGTCAAGGACCGGATCGCGGTGCGGATGATCGAGGCCGCCGAGGAGTCGGGCGCGTTGCAGCCGGGCGGCACCATCGTCGAGCCGACGTCCGGGAACACCGGCGTGGGGCTGGCGATCGTGGCCCAGCAGAAGGGCTACAAGTGCATCTTCGTCTGCCCCGACAAGGTCTCGACGGACAAGATCAACGTGCTGCGCGCGTACGGCGCCGAGGTCGTGGTCTGCCCGACCGCCGTCGACCCGGAGCACCCGGACTCGTACTACAACGTCTCCGACCGGCTGGTCCGGGAGACCCCCGGCGCCTGGAAGCCGGACCAGTACAGCAACCCGAACAACCCGCGCTCGCACTACGAGACGACCGGCCCGGAGCTGTGGGAGCAGACCGGCGGGAAGATCACCCACTTCGTGGCGGGCGTCGGCACCGGCGGCACGATCAGCGGCACCGGCCGCTATCTGAAGGACGCCAGCGACGGCCGGGTGAAGGTCGTCGGCGCCGACCCGGAGGGCTCCGTCTACAGCGGCGGCTCCGGGCGGCCGTACCTGATCGAGGGCGTCGGTGAGGACTTCTGGCCGACCGCGTACGACCGGACCGTCGCCGACGAGATCGTCGCGGTGTCGGACAAGGACGCCTTCCAGATGACCCGGCGGCTGGCCAAGGAGGAGGGCCTGCTGGTCGGCGGCTCCTGCGGGATGGCCGTGGTGGCCGCCCTGGAGGTCGCCTCCCGGCTCGGCCCGGACGACGTGGTGGTCGTCCTGCTGCCGGACAGCGGCCGCGGCTACCTCTCGAAGATCTTCAACGACGAGTGGATGAGCCAACATGGGTTCAGCGATCAAGCTATCGCAGAGCCTACGGCCGGTGACGTGCTGGCGCTGAAGACCGAGGGAATCCCGAACTTCGTGCACGTACACCCCACCGAGACCGTGGGCGATGCGATCCAGATTCTGAGGGAGTACGGGGTATCCCAGATGCCGGTGGTGGCACCGGGAGCGGGGCACCCCGACGTGATGGCCGGGGAGGTGATCGGAGCCGTGGAGGAGCGAGTCCTGCTGCACGCGCTCTACGCCGACCACGCCGGGCCGAACGATTCGCTGGACAAGCACATGAGTGCACCGCTGCCGGTCGTCGGCTCCGGAGAGCCGGTGGAGAAGATGGTGACTGCACTGGAAGGACGGGACGCGGTAGTGATCCTGGTGGACGGCAAGCCCACCGGCATCGCCACCCGACAGGATGTCCTCGCCTTCCTCGCCGACAACGGCAACATGCAGACACTCCCCTTGTAGCTCCTCGGGGTCGGCAGGCCCCTTGGGTGATCGCGTCCACCAACAGTGCGAGAAGGACTGGGAGCCCTGATGGCAGAGATGCTGAAGACGAAGAAGCAGGACAGCCGACCGACGAAGGAGCAGTGGGTGGAAAAGCAGCTCGCACTCCTGCTCCCCTCGATCTCCGAGGACACCTGGTCCGAGGTCTGGGCAGTCATCCAGCCCGAGACCCCCACGAAGCACTGACGCGCATCAACTCAAGAGACAGTCCCCTTGACCAGGGCAAACGCTGAGGCTCCCTCTCAACTGAGGGGGCCTCAAAGCGTATTGGGGCGGGCAAACCCCCCTGAAGATCGCCTACAAGGCATGCTTGGATAAGGAGGAAGCAAATGTTCCGTAGGGGGATCAGGTGCGCTTTCCTGCCATCAAGGCCATACCCGCAGGCGCAGTAATCGGCTACACGATCCTGGCGGCAGCCGTGCCCATCGCCGCCGTGGGGCGCGCGCACGATGAGCACCAGGCCACTCCTAAGGGGCACGGCGGAGTGCAGAGCACCAAGGAACATGTCACAGTCCCCCCGGCACCTCGCGGGGGTGCCGCGACCGAGCAGCAGCGTCCCTTCATCAAGCCCCGGGTGCCAGGCCCGGCGGCTCCGGCTGAGGCAACGCAGCCCTCGCTCCGGGCGCCCCTCTCCGCGCCGGACGACCTTCCCGAAGCCCTACTCGACCCCGCACAGGGCGCCAAGGGCTACCGAGAGCGGGAAGAGAACGAGCGCCCAGCACAGCAGCAGGGGGAAGTCCAGACGAAGGAGCCCCAGCGGGAGGAAGAGGAGAACTGCTCCGGTTGCCGCCCGAGCATCGTCCGGGAAACGCTGGATGAGCTGCTTCCTGGTGTGGCGCAGTACATTCCGGACTGGGCCACCCCCATCATCTACGAGGTCGAGAAGCGCACTACCCCCGGCACCAGGATGAAGGTGTTCATGAACGACGGCGGGGGGCTCGTAATCAACGCCTACGTTGACTGCTCGGAGAAGGGGCCCAAGCCCTCTACGCCCTCCGAGGGGAACGTCGAGCAGAGCAGCGTGTACGTGGACGTGGCAGTGGAGGACCCATCACACGCCTCCAAATCTGACCCGGCGACGGTCGAGGTGACGAGCACGGACCTCGCGAACGGGGAGGCAGCCACAGTCACGGGCGCGGTCACCCAGCCTCACAAGGCGGAGCACGTCGCCTCCAAGACGATGACCAGGTCCATGAAGCTGCTAGGTGAGCCAAGCAGCTAGGCCAGAAGCATTGAGAAGACAGCCCCACCTGCACCGACGCAGTTGGGGCTGTTTCATTCATTCATGGATCTGCCCGCCCCTTAGCAAGGGCGATCGAGGGACTTGTCTTTCAACGTGCTGCTGTCTTTCTAGCTGGGCAAGGTGGCAGCGTTGCTCTGGAGGAGCTGGGCAACAAGATCTCGAATTGGTCGTTCGAGCTGGAGATTGGCTCCCCGGCCGAATCCTTGGATGAACTCGGAGGCAGCGTAGAGCTGCGAGAACCGCCCGGCCGGCGAGTCCAGCATGTTGCCGAACCGATCGCGCACCTGTCGCGCGACAGTGGGGGCTGCCAAGCTCGACACGTACAGGACTGCTACGTCGTATCCTTCGGGGGCGGTGCCCCAGCGTTCCCAGTCGAGGATTTCCAGTTCGGGGCCGGCGAGGTTGGACCACTGGATGTCTCCGTGGACCGTGGCCCAGCTCGGCGGCTCCGTTGGAGCGTCGGGGCCGAGGAACTTCGGCATGGCCCAGGTGGGGCGATCAGGGCGTACTGCGAAACGCGACGTAGGCACGCGGGAGATCGCAGAGAGAGCGCTGGAGAGCTGATCCCACCAGCGATCCGGCAGATCGAGATCTTCGGGCGGGAGTGCCGTCGAAGAGAGGGGCCGGCCGCGCAGGCGGGTGTGCAGGTCCGCGTAGTACGCGTACGCCCCTTCTTCCCACCGGTGCATGCCGAGGTAGCGCGGCCTCGGGACCTTGGGCGGGATGTGCAGGGCGGCGGCTTCGGGGCCTTCCCATGAGGCCGGAGTCGCCTTCTCTCGGGGGGAGTCGGCGACGCGGATCCAGCGGGAGTGGCCCTCGTAGGTGACGGGGGCGGACAGGGAACGTCCGCCCCACCCCCACGTCTCCGCGTCGGCTTCCTCCAGCTTGCAGCTGAAGGTGTCGACGGCGTACTCAAGGGCCGCGCGCATGCGTGCGGCGGTCTGGTCGTCAGGGAGAGAAGGCACGTGCGATTTCCTTCAAGTGCTCGTCGGGCAAGGGGTCTTCGGTCGCCTTCGCGGCGTCTGCCCAGTGTCTCGGAGAAGAGGCGGAGAGAAGTACGCGCGTCACTCCGGGCGCCGAGGCGACGAGGCCGAGTGCGACGCGTAGGGGCGACGCGCCGGGCGCCAGTTCTTCCGCGACGGACGCCGGGATGATGTCAAGCAGCTCCCCGCCGTGCAGCGGCGCAGAGGCGAAAACATCGAGACCATGCGCCTGGGCGTCCATCAGGGGACCGTACCCGCGGATGGCGTCCGCGAGGGGAGCGAGGTGGATGACGGACAAGGGGAGCTGGATCGCCTTAAGACGGGAACCGCCTCCCTGGCCGACCTCCTTTGCTATGCCGGCGATGCGTTCCACGGGAAGGCGGCCGTCGTGTACGGCATCCCACGTGGCGACGCCGTACCCCTTGGTGAGGCCGCGATCGACGCACTCCTCCAGAGCGGCCACCGCCTCGTACAGACGGGACTCCAGCTCCTTGATGTCGTGGAGCCCGTGCTCAGGGTTGTGGACGAAGGTGATGTCGGGCATGCGCCCCAGTTCGCGGCGGCTCCGTTCGGCCTGCCAGAGGATCGCTCGCTGGGTCAGGCAGTGACTGACCTGCGCATGGGGGAGCGCGTCTTCCTCGAATGCCCGCTCTGCCTGGGAGGGGGTGAAGAACCCCACCTTCGTGGAGACCGACATAGGGCATGTGGCCAGGGCGGGTTTGAGCTGCTGTTCGGCTTTGCCGTGGAGGTAGACGGGGGCCGTATCGACCCAGTCCACGTCGTGAAAGACGGCGCTCTTCACTGCTTCCGGGAGGTTGCGCACCCGGTAAGTGCCGAGTCCAAGGGTTGCACTCATCGAGCCTCCTCGACAGCGACGATCTGCCCCTTTACCAACTCGTATACCAGTGCGGCGACTTGCTCGATGCTGAGTCCGGATTCGGATGCGAGGTCCCCCAGCCTGTGATCCTGCCTGTCGGCCAGGGTCCGCAGGACCGGGTGAGCGGCGGCGGCGAAGGTGAATGACTCATCGCCAGCGGTGAGGGTGGTGGTGCCGTCGTCGGAGTGGTGGAGCCGGTGACGCGTGGTGAGGAGGCGGGCGTTCAGCTCCGGATCGGCGGGTAAGCCATCAACGAACGGGAGGCTGGGACGGTAGCGCACCCGCTCACGCCCGTCTCGAAGAGCGAAGAACTGGTCGATGACGTCCGGGTTGCTCAGCTCGTCGGAGAGGAGGGCGCGCAGCAGCTCTGCCGTTTCTGTCTTCTCCTCGTCGGTGCCGAACCGAGGCAGGTCCGCCCTCACGATGTCGTGCTTGCGCAGAATCTCGGACAGCCACACGATGAGGTCGGCGCCCGTGGACACACTGAGACCACACGTGAGGTGGAGCGAGCGCTCCCCTTCCGATGCGGATACGGCGTGCCACCAGCCGCGCGGGAGATACAGCACATCTCCCGGCGTGAGGACGAAGTCCGCGATCGGCTCCTCGGGCGGCTCCTCGGGCTCCTCCATGTCCAGGTGCATGGGGGCGGCCCTCGTCGAACCGTAGAGCCTCCAGCGCTTCGAACCGTCGATCTGGACTACGACAACATCGTGGTCGTCCCAGTGAGTCCCGAAGCCCTCGACGGCCGTCCAGGAGGCATACAGATTGACCTGGACCTTGGCCCGGAGTGTGGACTCCAGCTCCTCGGCCAGGTGCTGGACACCGGGAACCAGCTCATCGACGGCATCGATGACCAGCGTGGCGCCCTTGGCGAGTTGTTCGTGCAGGGCGGCCGGGTGGATGCGGTGGCTGACGGTACGCCGCTTGCCCACCTCGGGGACGCTGTAGGCGTCAAGGGGAATGACCGCTCCGTTGGTGGAGAGTCGCAGACGGGGCGGGGTAATGCGGTGCCGGGCGAGGACGTCGTTCACGTCGGCCCAGGTGAGGATCCCAGCGACAGAAGCGGCGTCACCGCGAGAGAGGCGGAAGTCACGGCGGCCGAACGCCTCGGCGAGGAAGTCCTCGCCGAGGCGCGCGACGACCGCAGATGAGGATGCGGTCATGTCAGATCCCGTCAGTCGTTGCCGTCGGACTTGCCAGCGGTGAGGTCGGACGGGACGTGCAGCCGGGCCCTCGCCGCGGTGACCTTCGCGCGGGCCACCAGGAGATCACTGGAGCCGGTGGTGGGCTGGGTCGAGGTCGTCTGTTCCATGTGGAGCGTCCTCTCTTCCGGGTCGGCCCCGTGGGATTCCATGGGACCGTCGTGCACCCGCCCGACCGATGTCCGTCGGACGGGAGTCTTTGGAGCCCGCCCCGGCCGGCTCGACCTGTCCATTTAATCGGGAGCGACCGGGGCGGGGGTGGAACCCCGCCTCCGAGGCGATAACTAGTCCGTGCGGGAGCTGAATTCGGACAGCTACTTGCGACGGAGGCGGGAGCAAGGGCCGTCCCGGCCGGTGTCCGGCCAAGGGCCGACCGGGACGGCGTGCAGGCCACTGAGGAGGGAGGCGGCCCGCCGGCCCGCCGCGTCTCGGGGGTGGCGCGGCGGGAGCATGAGGTCAGGACGGGTGCAGGGGTGGGCACTTTCCGGGGTGTCCGTCGAAGAGGGGGCACGGTTCGTCGTCGAGGGCGGTGCACCAGGGGAGCAGGACCAGTAGGAGGGTCGGCCCCCGCCACAGGGTCCAAGCGCCTCTTCCGGTGGCGCCGAGGTCGGCCAGGAGGGAAATGTGCTGGTCGGCGGCGTGCTCCGGATGAAGCAGGCAGGAGACGTCGGAGGACTCGGCGCCGCCTTCGCTGTTGAGGATGTCCCGGACGGTCTGGGCCATCGCCGGGGGTACGTCGGGGATGCGTCCGCATCGCGTGTCGTCGGAGATCCCGTGGTCTACGAGGGCGGTTGCTACCCGCTGTAGGAGCGAGGTCTTCACGGCGCCTTCTTGTCGAGGTTGGGCCCCCTGCGGTGCGAGACGCAGGTGGGGCAGGCAGACGAGGAGGGGAGAGGCACGCATGGGCCCGTGGGGCTAGGCGGCGGGGCGCCAGGCGTTCAACCCGGCGGCCTCGGCGGAGGTGGCGGTGCGGCAGGAGCCGGCCACCGCGCTCCAGGGCTTGCCGGAGGAGCGGGCCAGGACGAGGCATTCGCCGTGTATGGCCGTGACCCGGCCGACGCGGGTGGTCCGCTCGTCCAAGACGATGTCGCCTACAGCGTGCTTGAGCATGGGGTCTCCGGTTCAGGTCGTGGCGGCGGTGACGTACGGGCGTATACGTGCGGCGATGGGGTCGGCGACCTCGCCGAGGGGGATCCACCGCGCCAGGCCGTTGTCCAGGGCGGTGGAGGACACCGAGCTGGTGTGGGTGACGAAGAGGTAGCGGAAGCCGACGCGAAGCCGCTGGGGGCACGGGGTCACGTCGATGATCACTGGGCCTTCCACGCCCGGCAGTGCCCACGCCTTCCGCACCCCGCCGTACTCCCGCAACACCCCGTACGCCGTGTCCCGCAGGCTGAGGTCACCGGGCTCGGGGGCTCCTTCGCTGAACGCCCATGAGTCGCCGTTGCGCAGTACGAGTACGTGTCCGTCCTCGTTGAGCAGCAGCCCACCGGAGTAGATCTCCGGGCACCGCTCCCCGTGCGGACAAAGCCCGCGCCGCGCGTGGTCACTCAGCGCGTCGTACAACGGCATCAGCTGGCCCTGTTCTCCAGGGTATTTATGGAGATAGTCGGTCATCGCGCGGGTGACAGCGCTCGCCTCGGTCGCCTGGATCATCGGCCGAACCACTCGCTGATTGCGTCAGGGACTGTCTCCGTGTGGTGGAGCAGCGAGCGGCACACGCGGGCTAGCGCCCGCAGGTGAACCCACGTGCCGAACGCGCCCGCACCGGGACCCTTCGACAGGGCGTCCCAGTTGCGCAGTGCGATTGCGGCGGAGTCGGAGCGGGCGTCGGGGCCCTTTGCGCGGAGGGCTGCGGCGAGGGCCGCGCCGTGCGTGGTGATGAGCGCGGTGACCGTCGCGACGTCCTCGGGGGTGGGCATTTGCCGATGTGAGAGGAGAGCGCGTTCACAGGCAGCCGACACCGCGTCGCGGGTGTCTGCGTCCAAGGGGGCCGCAGGTAGCGGGTCTGCAACGTGGCTCAACATGTTCACCTCTCATCCCTGAGGCGCCTGAACTGCGCTTCTACCGCGGCCTTCAGATCGTCGGCCCGCTTACCGAGGTCGTCTCCAGGAGGCGGCGCCGGCGCTTCCTGACCCGAAGGACTGTCAGCGGGTGGCGGCGAATCACTGCTCTGCGTCACGAGTGTTCTTCCCTCCACGAGGTCGAGCCGCTTCCCGTATCGGGGCCGGAGCAAGCTCGTTGACAGAGACAACTCCCTGCTGCCAGCCGGGCGTTGCCCTCACGGTAGCTACCATGGCGCACGAGCAACGTTTCTAGCAACAACCGGCATCAAGAAACGTTGCTTGCACTGAAACTGGCATATGCCAAACCTGGGCCCGCGATACGCTGCGGCCCCCAGAGGAGGAGTACGCGCGATGGCAGAGGCACGACCGAACGTCCACCGCCGCAGGCTGGGCTCCGCGCTCCGGTCGCTGCGGGTCGCAGCCGGACTCAGCGGCGAGGAGGCTGCGGCGCAGCTCGGGCTCGCGGGCAAGGCGGCACTGTCGAAGATCGAGAACGGCCGCCAGCGGGTTACCGGGCTTGGGCTCGTCGCGTTTCTCAGCGTCTACAAGGTTGATGACGAGTTCACGAAGGCCAAGATCAAAAGCCTGGCAACCCTCGCGGCTTCCGGCAAGCGCACCAACCTGCTGGATGAGTACCGCGGCGCCATCACCACCGACTTCGAGGAGTACCTGAACCTTGAGGGCCTTGCCGCACAGGCAGAGAGCTACCTCACTATCGTTCCTGGCCTGCTCCAGACGCCGGCCTACGCGACGGCGATCGTGGCCGCGGGGCAGGGCTGGTCGTCATCTCGCGAGGTCGAGCGGTTCGTTGCGCTGAGGATGGCCAGACAAGCGGCGCTCAGACGGGATGAGCCGATCCGGCTGGCGTGCATCCTGGACGAATCTGCGCTCCGGCGTCAGATCGGTGGAGTCGACGACATGCGTGGCCAGCTCCAGCACCTGCTGGACGCAACGGAGAAGTACCCGCACGTCACAGTGCAGGTACTGCCGTTCGCGCGCGGGGCCCACGCGGGCATCGACAACCCCTTTCAGGTCCTACACTTCCCGTCAGGGCCGCCCGTCGTGGTGGTGGACACGATGACAACCTCCCTCTACCTGGAGGAAGATGGGGACATCGAGCGGTACGAGACCGCGCTGGACCACCTTCGCGCCCAGGCCCTCGACAGCGAGGCATCGCGCCGCTTCATCCACGAAATAATCCAGGACTGAACCATGAATAAGCAGGTCGATCTCACCAACGCCACGTGGGCAAAGAGCCATCTGTCCAATGGCACTAACAACTGCCTTGAGGTCGCGTTCGTTGATGGGGTCGTGGCGCTGCGCGACTCCAAGGACGTCGGCGACCCTGATGCGCAGGTCCTGATCGTTTCCCGCACGGATTACGAACTTTTCACCAAGAGCATCCAGGCCGGGCAGTCGACTCTCCTGGCCTGAGTTACTTGCTCTTCAAAAGGCGCCCACCTTTCGGTGAAAGGTGGGCGTTTTATTTTTCATCCTAGCCCCCGTATCATCCGGGCATGGCAAAAAAAGTAATCACTGTCATCACCGATGACCTCACAGGTGAAGAGTCCTCTGAGGCGGCTACGCACATCATCGCGCTGGACGGCGTGACGTACGAGATCGACCTTGGGCCGGACTCCTACGACCAACTACTGGACGCCATCGGCCCGTTCCTCAAGGCCGGCCGTCGCACCCGCGCTGCGGGCAAGGCCCGAGTAACAAAGCCCGCCGCCGGCCAGGAGGACACTGCGAAGATCCGCGCCTGGGCCAAGGAGAACGGCCACGACGTAAACGACCGGGGCCGAGTCTCCGCCAGCATTCGCGAGGCTTACGCGAAGGCGACCTCCTGACTTCCTGAATCACCAGTCCCGCCGGCTTAGCCCCCTCGTTCTCTTGATGAGGGGGCTTTATGCGTCTCAGGGCCCCTATATAGGGACCTGCCCACAAATAACGTAGGCGAAATTAACCCTGAAACATGACGGGGAGCCCAGGAAGAGTGGCACAGGTCACCCATTAATTCATTCATTCAATCGCTTCCGGCTGCCGGAGGCCGCAGGGCTCGCAAGAGGAGGGGCAGGAAGGCCCCGAGGAGGCCCTTTTGGGGTCGCAAGAGGGTTCTGGGCGAAAAGAGGCCGGCAGGACGCCTGTGAGGCACCTAGAGGCTTACCCTCATGGGAAAGTTCAATACCCGTACACGGTTGAAGGAAGGCACCCCCGGTGGTCCCTGTCATAAGGAATGAAGACATTACCCCCGGGTGCATGTGACATAACGCACGGGTACCCGATGAATGAATCAATACGTTCACATGGGTACATGCGGCACCGAACGGGATATGTGGCACACATTCGACCGAATGCCCCCTAGCGGGGTGCGTCGGTGAATTCATTCACCCATGCGCCCATGAAGTAAGCGGGGGACACGAAGGGGGTCGATATTGGGGAACCGACACAGAGACGCACCCCTATTGCAGGGTCAGAGCTGCCCGCCTAGCCGTCGCCCCAGGGGGCGGAATGGATGGCCACCTAGTGGCCCTTCCTGGCCTCTCTGGACTGCCTTAGGGCGGGCCTGCCTGTTGCTGGCTGGATTGCCGCAAAGGGTGCTTATTGTCATGTTCATTTGTGTTACGACTAGCAAGCTTTGAGGTCACGGAGAAATCACGAACGGCCTTATTTGATAACGGACGTATAACGGAATATGTAGCTATTCGTGTCTGCCTGACTACAGAATGTTCATAAGGTAGGGCGATTGGCCCGAATAAGCCCGTTTCTAGAGACGACCCAGCCGCCTTTCCCTATGGATACGCACCCCAAATCTCGTGAATCGCGAACTTGCTAGTCGGAACTTGCTAGTCGTAATGTTCTCAACGTCAACACCGACCGCCCCGAACGGAGCGGCCCGAGTACCGCCCTCCAAGAGGGGATGAGGAAAGGGCGCGCAGATCCGAGGGGGTCAGGACGGAGTGACCGGGAGTGAGAACACCTCCCCAAACCACTAAGTGAATGACCGGCCCCACTGGCAGCGGGGCGCAGACCGGCACAGCACAACAGGAACTGGAACAGGTCCTTTCGTAAGACCCGCGCCAAACGGGTTGGAGGAAACCATCTAGGGACATCACATAGCGCACGCCAGGAGGTCAAGTTAATGCCTCGGGGTGGAAAAGCGACGCCTGGGGAACACCAGGAATCGGGTACCTAGTACGGCCCTACGTGAGAGTGCGTGATATCCGGACGCGGCTAGTCGTAAGACTCCCGCATGACCGCCCGGCATGGATAGGTCACAGCTTTACCTACTTGCTTACGTGAGGCACGGCGCGCGGTGTGCGTCCGGCCCGGTACCGGTCCAGGCGACTGATACTCGCTTGCCCAAATGACGGGACCTTAAGCGCGCGGTATCCCCGCGCCTCGCATTGGCCAGTAGGAAGGAATATCGCAAATGACCTGTGAGGTCTGTGAAATGTGGAGCATCAGGAGGGCGGCAGAGTATGAGGGGCCGTGGTCTGATACTGGCAAGATTCACGGTCGCTGCCGCTCCTGCATGGTCGGTGTGCTGACCTCGGCCGGGTTCGCCCCTATCAAAGCCCAATCCTGGGCACAGCCATGCCCTAAAACTTGCTAGTCGGAAGTGATGTTGATGATAGTCACCGAAGTTTCCCGTGCGTACGTAGCCCGAGTGGTCATTTCCGTCGCCGGACCCGCCCTGATGTTTCTCGCATTGGGGATTGGATGTACTTATGCGCTTATGAAGGGGCGCGTAGAGCGCGTCGAAATCTCTAGTTATAACGACGGATTCCGTGATGGCGCATGTGCTGATGGCGCCGATGGATTCGGGCATCCCTGTAAGTAATCACCCTGTCTTCTTGGAGGTAGCTAAATGTCCGGAGCACGCACCCGCAGAATCGCCCGTATTCGCGAGGCAATTCCTTTCACGGAAGAGCTGGAGGAATTCACGAAGCAGGCGCACGAAGGCGCCTCATTTCACACCGACCGGGACCGGTTCACCCGCCTCTGGTATGCAACCCCGATCATGCACACAAGAGATTCGGGACCCCTCGAAGAGTCGAATTGGGTCATCGTGGCCAATGATCTGATGGAGCGACATCCCGAGGGAATGGAGGTGAATTCCTTCGGGCACTGGGGATTCGGTACTTATGAGCGGCTTTATGTGCGCCGTGATGACGCTATGGCAATCCTTGCCGTGCAGAAATGGGTGGCTCAACTCGCGGATTATGGGATTGCCGACGAAGCGCACTACTCCGAACTGGAATGGGAATCCAATCACCAGATCGAGACCCAGTGCTGGTCCACGGATCCGGAATGCCCGTGCGAAGCCAACACGCACCTTTGCGTGGGCGTACTCTCCGCTGGCATCGCTTCGGGGGACATCTCAAGTAGCGCGGACGAGTGGTATTGCGAATTCTGCTGTGAATGGAACGACCTGGACGACGAATGGCGGCAGCGTGCTCGTAACTGGGACTACCAGCGTGAATGTGCAGAACTTGAAGCGGCCGGTCAGCTAACCATCTCCTCTGTGTGACCCGGCTTAGTGGTGCGCGGGATTCCCCGCGTGCCTCTATGCCTGGCCACCCCTATGGAGCCAGACATCAGAAAGGAAAGCGCATGTCTCCGTTCAGCCGTGCCGTCATTATCACCCAGACCATGCGTACGCAGTGCCTTTGCGGGCATGGCGTGGAACTCGACTTCGTGTGTGACGAGTCAATAGCGGCTGCGCTCAACCTCACGGACAAGCCCACCGAATCCGTGGCGCGGGCCGCACTCGCCGTCTGGGAGGCCACGCACGAGTGCCCACCCACCGTTGACGACCTCATGAGCCTTTTGAACCTGGACTAATGAGGAGCCCCGCATGTACGTCGCACACATCGGCCCCGGTTGGCGCAGGCGATTCCACACCTACGAAGAAGCCGTGAACTACGCGGATTCTTACGGCCTTCCGCCCGCATTCGTAGAACTCAACCTACGAAAGCGTCCCTACTAATCCCGCCCCGTGCGTGAGATTGGCCCCCGCCCCCGACGGCCGGGGGCCTTTCTCTTGCCCGGAATCTCACCCCGACCAAGGAGAGAATATGCCGCTCATCTACGTTGCCAGCCTTCCCGACTACAACGCTGGAGAACTGCACGGCGTATGGATAGATGCCGCGCAGGGCGCTGACGACATCATGGACGAAGTGCAAGCCATGCTTGCCAATTCCCCCACGGCCAAGGAAGAAGGTTGCGAGGCTGAAGAGTGGGCCATCCATGACTACGACGACTTCGGCTCGATTGAGTTGCACGAATACGACAGCTTCGACCGAGTCAGCAAAGTTGCCGAGCTGCTGAATGAATTCCCCTCGTGCATCGTCGCGCACTTCCTCACCGAATACAGCCACTTCGAAATGGAAGAGGTCGCGGAGAAGATCCAGGAAAGCTACATCGGGGAGTACGAAGAGCACTTCACCGCAGAGGGCGCGGTAGCGGAATACTTCTGGGACATAGTGGGCGAAGACTCTGAACTTCCCGAGCACTACCGCCCGTACATCGGAGACATTGCACAAGGAATGGCGCGTGATGCGCTCCTGTCCGGCGAAATCGCCACCGTCTACGAGGGGTGCGGGACATGGCACCTCATCAACCCCAACGTGTGATCCACTGACCCGCTTTGTCCAAGGCCCGGAAGAACAGTTTTCCGGGCCTTTCGCATGGCCTGTCAGCAGTCAAACATAAACCGCTTACCAATAAGGGGAACCCCATGAGCGACCTTTACTCGGACGGCGCGGCCGAAGCGAACAAGACCCGCGCGGCCTGGTCCCTCCACGCCCTCGAAGCCTTCGGGACGCAGACCGGACAGACGTACTTCGACGGTTCCACGGACGTCGGTGATGACGTGCTGCTGGAGGTCGCCGGGGACCTGCTGGCGGACCTCTTCCACCTGGCCCGGCTCAACGGCGTAGAGCCTGCGCAACTGATCGAGCGGGGCATGACGCACTTCTGCGACGACGTCCAGGAGGAGATCGAGGAGGAATTGCAGTCGGAGGAGAAGGCCGTAGCCGATTTCAACGCGCACTTCGCCGAACTGGAGGACTTCCTGAAGGCCCACTCCTGACCACCGAACCCCACCCCGTCACGACGAAAGGCACCACATGTTCACCCTTCCTCGAATCCTCCGCCGGACCCGCAAGGCGGTCTGCGGCACCCCGACGCGGCACCCCCGGTGCCAGTGCGTGAAGCCCTACACCATCGTCTGCGACTGGGACTCGGACTGGTGGGAGCCCGAGGCGGACGACGTCCGCTGCACCGACGAGCCCCAGGTCTTCCATGTCTGGGCCAAGAACGCCTGCGACGCCTCTGACGAAGCTGACCAGCTCGCGGGCGAGCGGTTCACCGAAATGCAGGTGCTCTACCTCTCCTCGGTCGCCGTGATGCACGGTCACGCGCAGCTGGTTCGCGACGGCGAGTGACCCGCCTCCCTGACCCCTGGCCCCAAGCAGGCCGGGGGTGGGGGTGGCCGGTCACCCGACCGTGCCTGACGAGAAGGGACACCATCTGATGGCGGTATACCGACCCGGAGAAGAGAACGTTCGGGAGCTGATCCCGTGCTGATGCCCGAGCGAATGTGCTGCGTGTGCTTCACATCCCTGAACCCTCGCCTGGACCTCAACACGGGGGCCATGTCGTACATCCACCCGCACCGATCCGAACCGTGGGACCACCAGCCCGATCCGGTACCCATTGACGAGCGGCTGATCCCCATTTGCGACTTGTGCGCGCAGCCCGGCGGGGCGGTCACCTTCCACACACGAAGGACGGTCGTTATCGACGAAGGCCCCGGCGGCGATCTGCGGGACATGGGTGACTACTGGTCGGCCTGCACGCGTTGTGCGGTGCACATCAGGAAGCGGTCATTGCACCTGTTGCTGAACCGCGCGGTCCTGGTGTGGCCCGAGCCCCTGAATCGGCCGGGCAGGGAGAACCTGCGTCGCAATCTCAAAGCCTTCCACTTCAAGTTCTTTGCGGCTGATCCGCAGGAGTTGAGCACCGACAAGGGGAACGACTGATGCCGCAGGTGTGGCTTTCCGCGGTGAAGCCGCAAAGCAGGTACGAGCACCGGCCGCTGTTCACCTACACCTATACGGACGGACGCGGCGGGCCCCGGTTGGGCTCGTTCGTCGAGTGGTCCGGTGGCGTCGCCGGAATGGCGATGTACACCCAGCCCGGTTCCGCTCTGGGTGAGGCCAAGTACCACCGCAGCGAATCACGGCGGGATGCCGAGTGGTGGCTCCGTCGGATGCACGAGGAACAGGATCCCGTGAACAACCAGGACCGTGATCCGGGCGTGTCCGCTGAGGTGATGGACGACATCGACGCCCACGGGCGCGAAGGATTTCGCGCTTGCTGCCTCGAAGCCATCGAACCGACGAATGCAGAGGATCCCAAGTGAAGGAGCCAACGGTGAATCGGATGCTGCTGGTTGAGGCCCTGAGAGTTGCCGTGCCGCTCTGCATGATGGAGCTGGACTCTCGGGATTCCGGGGAGCTGACGCGGATAGCGCAGGCATCGGGAACTCATCTCGGTTCCCACGGAGACCGGTTGCTGTTCCGCTCGCAGAAAAAGGGCGAGACCGCCGAAGCGTTCAACAGGCTCGCGCAAGGGCTGGCGGCTGCTGCCTTGCTCGCTCCGGACGGAATCGGGTTCGCTGACCTCCACTGGTGCCCAGAAGCCGCCTGCCCCGGCCCCGATGTAGGACATCCTGGATCACGAAAGAACGAGGAAGACGAGCAGTGAGCAAGACTTACACCTACGACGAGATCTCCCACGCGGTCAACGAGGGCGCGGATCTCGTCCACGGCGAACTCAGCCTGGACGACCGCGATTACGACCTCATCGGACTGATCGTGAACTCCGCGATGGCCGCGCTCGACCGACCGGGCATCGGCCTGGACGAGGTGATCGAGGAGAACTACGACGACGGCCCCGAAGACGTTCGAGGCTGGTGGGACTGGTAACAGTCCCCACACAACCGAATAGCAGGAAGCCGAGCGGCCACCACCGGTGAGCCGCCTTTTTCATGCGCGCCTTTGCCATGAGTGCTCACACGAAAGGGGACTGAGCATGGCCCGAAAGGAAATCCGCATCGTGGACGATAGCTGCGACGCCTGCATTGAGATCGGCCAGGACGAAAGAGCGGTCGATGTGATTCGGGTGGGGGCGATGGTCTACCACCTGTGCCAGACGCACCACGAGAAGTTCGCGACCTACTTCGCCGACCTGTTCAAGAAGGCCCACCAGGAGCCCGAGCCGGACCCCAGGCCGACCGTGGTCATCACCGGGAACATCCGGGGTTACACCGCCGAGGAGGCCCGCGAAGCGGCCGGTCGGCTGGGCTACCGAGTCACCGGGCACGTGGACGCGGACACGGAACTGATCATCTGCGGCACGCGCCCCGCCTCCCACAAGGTCCGGGAGGCCGAGGAGCACGGGACGCCCGTCCTCGACGCCACCGGCCCTCGCACGTTCGGCCGCTGCATCGCCGCCGGGAAGTTCACGCCGTCCGGCGCGCTGCCCAAGACCCAGCGCAAGATCACCACCGCCCCCGCGCGGTCCGCCCAGGCTGTTTGAGAGGGACACCATGAAGTTCGACGCCATGAGCTACGGCCCGATCGGCGCGGCCGTGAAGCGCGCGATGCCGCACAGCGAGGCCGACCCCATCGGGGTCTTCGCGGCCTCCCTCTCCCTGTTCTCCGCAGCCATCAACGGCCACGTCCAGATGGAGTCCGGGCGCCCGGTGGTCGTGTGGACCGCGCTCGCCGGCCGTTCCGCTATCGGCCGCAAGGGATACGCGCTCGGGACCGCACGCGGAGTGATGGACCCCAGCATCGGCGGATTCCTCGGGGCCCGGATCGTCTCGGGTATCTCCTCGGGCCCGTCTCTGGTCAACCACCTGTGGAACCTGGAGATGGACACCATGGGGAGCGAGAACGGGGTGGACGGTCGGGCCCTGATCATCGAGGAGGAGTGGGCATCGATCCTGAAGCGGTCGCGGCGCTGCCCCACCTTCTCCCAGCAGCTCCGGACCGCGTGGGACGGGAAGATGATCTCGAACACCACGAAGGGGAAGGGCGCCGACGCGGTACAGGAGGTGTACCGGCCGCTGCTCGGTTTCCACGTTCACATCACACCCGGCGAGTGGGCCAAGTACGTCTCCTCGGACGAGGCCCTGGGCGGGTCCTTCAACCGCATCCTCCCTGTCCTGGTCGAGCGGTCGAAGATGCTGCCGTACGACCACGTGCCCAACGTCGAAGGCTCCCCGGAACTGACAAAGGCGTACCGCTGGGCGCAGCAGAAGACGCGGGTGATGTCCTTCAACAAGGACGCGGGCAAGCGGTACGACGAACTTCGGTCGGTCATCGAAGACCGCATGGTCGAGCTTCCCGAATCCCTCTCCTGCTACCTGGAACGGACCGCCGAGCAGGTGGTCCGCGTCGCGGCCGTGCTCACGGCCGCCGAGATGAAGACGAAGATCACGAAGAAGGCGCTCGAAGCGGCGTGGGAGTTCGTGCAGTACTCCATGGCCAGCGTCGAGAAGTTGGTGAAGGACGCCGCCACCCCGAAGCGCACGCTCAAGCCGGTCACGGAGATCATCCGGGAAACCCTGATCGCCAACGGCGGCGAAGCCCCGTCGAACGTCCTTCAGCCGAAGGTGCAGAGCCGCGTCAACGCGGCCGGTCTCAAGGCCCTGGTGGAAGAGATGGAAGACGTGGTGATCGAGAAGGTGAAGAAGGGAGGCCGCGGGGCTCCGACCATCCTCTACCGCCTGGTGCAGAGCGGCGAGGACCAGACAAAGGAGGAGACCCCCGAGGGAGCCCCCGCCCGGCCCACGCTCCGCGTAGTCGAGCCCGCGGAGCCGAAGCCCGCCCGGAAACGCACGGCCAGCTCGGCGCCGAAGCAGCAGCCCAAGAAGCAGGCCCAGCCGAAGCCGAAGGAGCCCGTGGCCCCGTCGAACCCGCTTGCCCACCTGCTGACCATCTGACCGGACCATGAAGCACGACGTACGAACGCGGCCCGAGGGCCGCGTTCAGTGTTTGCGGTGCCGTGCCGCCTTCCTCACCCAAGAGGCGGTTGGCCGACCCCGCACCCCTTGCCCTGGTGTCCCGGTGGCCCACGGCCTCCCCGGAACGCGCGAACACCTGGTGCACCCAAGGGGCTTGGACCGCTCCTGCGCGGAGTGGAACTGCCCCGACCCCGATCCCGAGCACCACTGGCACGGCCCGGACCCGTACTGCGACGAGCTGACGTGCCGCCTGTGCTGCCACGACTGCGACTGCGACGTGTGCACCGGCACCGTCCACGCCCCCGGCCTGCACGTGCTTGACGACATCCCCGAGCGCGAGCGGCCCCGTACCGCGAAAGGAAGGAAGCAACGCATGACCGCCGACCTGAAGGACACACTGACCCACTTCACCGAGGGCGACTACGTGACAGCAAAAGGGGTGGACACCCGAGGGCACGACGTGACCCGCGTCGGCACCCTCCTTGCCCCGCCGAAACCCGTCACAGCGCAGCGCAACGGAAGACGGGCGAAGGGGTGGAGGCTGTTCGTCGGGCTGGCCGGCACGAGCACCAGCCAGCGCTCGACGTGGGTCACGCTCTTCCCCGATGCCGGTTCGATCGAGAGCGCCCGACCGCCCCAGGTCGGAGAGTGGCAGAACACCCCGCTCGGCAAGATCCCCGGAATGCGCGCCTCGACGGAGCTGAACGTGCGGGTGCTCTTCGGCGGCAAGGGCGGCAAGCGGTCAGCTGAGCCGACGCAGAACACGCTCGCCCGCATCGTCCACAACCCCGACGAGCACCGCTACGAAGTCCGCGACGCCGAGACCGGAGAGACGCTGCTGTGCCCGTCATGGCAGACCGCGATCTGGTGGTCCGTTGCCCCGGATGAGGCCGACAGCCAGACCGAGGAAGCAGAGACCGACGAGAGCGGCACGCTCACCGCTACGGGCTACGCCCAGGCCATACGCGGCCGGGGGCCCGAGCTGGACGAGGGCCAGGAGGACGACGAGCCCCCCACACCGAAGGCGCCCGCGCGACGTGGTGTGCTGACGGAAGGCTGGCTCGGAGACCACTCCGAAGCGGGTTGGGTGGTCTGGAACCTCCAGCGCACAGCCATCCTCGGCTGGCTCAACCACGACCGGACCAGCTTCACCCCGGCCGACCAGTGAGCCCACTCGACATGCCCCAGCAGCGCCCCCGCCCCTGCTTCGTGCGGGGGCGCTACTGGTCACTCGCCCTGAAGTGGCGAGACGGAATCTGGAAGGACGCACCGCCCACGTACGCTGACGAGCGGTGCTTCACAGGAAGGACGCACATGGGAGACACCACGAACTCGCCGGCCGGGCGGGACGGAGGGGAGAAGGCGTGACCAGGTACCTCTCGACCTCATCCGCCGTAGCCACGTATGTCGTCATCTTCCGCGATGGCACCTCGACTGAGATCCAGGCGAGGCGACTTGATGTTGATGAACACGGCTTGGCGTTCAGTGGCCGGAAGAACGAGCAGCAAGGGATGGGGCTCGTGGCCTTCATCCCGCATGGTGAGCTGCGCATGGTCAGCGTCGCGGAGAAGAGCAAGGTGACGAAGGCGCGGGACGAGTAGCGAACGCCGTCAGCGGTCGGCGAGGCGGGCACTGGGTCGGCCGGCACGGAATGACGAAAGGGCCCCCGGCCTCCCGCGAAGGGAGGCCGGGGGCCCATTTCTTGTTTGTCCACTCGTCGTGGACTCTCTCTCGAACCCGAGATGTACCCCTACACCTCAGTCTTCAGACCGGCCTCGATGGCGGTCAGCTCTGCTTGCAGCTCGGTCGCACGGTCCCTCGGGGAGTCCTCGTGCAGAGCCGCGTTCGTCTTGGTGTTCTCGTGCCGCTGGGCAAACTCACCGACACCGAGCAGCGTGGCGGCCGTCGCGACCAGGGCCTCCCACGGCACGTCCGGGAACCGGGTCACGAGCAGAGGCACCAGCGCGGCCAGGGCCGCGAAGAGCCGGACACCGTGGTCCTTGATGAATTGATTCATTATGTGCACCCCTCTTGAGGAAATGGAACGGGCTGGCCAGAGGGGCTACTGCATGAGCCGCTGCCAGGTGTCGGGCCCCGGGTAGCCATCGGCCTCGCTCCCGCGCCAGCCCTGCGCCTTCTGGAAGGCCCGCACCGCGTTGCGGTCGGCGTCGGTCCACCGCGGACCCGGACCGATCGCGTAGAAGCGTCCGTAGCCCCTCTTCACCAGGGCCTCACCGAGCCGCGTGACGTGCTCGTTCACCTGCCCGGACCGGAACTTCGAGGTGCCGGGGAACGCGGGTGTCTTCGGCTTCGACGGCTTGGGCTTCGCCGGGGCCTTCTCGGGGACCTTCACCTTCTCGCCGGGGTGGATCAGGTTCGGGTTCTTGATCTGCGGGTTGAGGCCGATCACTGTCGCGAGGGAGACTCCCGCAGCAGCCGCGATGGTTGCGAGGGACTGGCCGGCCCGCACGACGACGCTCTTCGTCTTGCCGCTCGACGGCTTCGAACTGCCGCCCGAGCTGGAGGCTGGCGCGGATACCGTCGTCTTGTAGTGGAAGCCGGGCTTGCCCTTCTTCGACGGGTCGGCGGTTGTGACGCCCTCGCTGTACTTCGGGTATCCGTAGCCGTGCACGTAGGCATCCCGGCGGAGACGCTTGCGCTTCATAACGCCATTGCCGTTGGCGTCGTTTGTCAGGCTGGTATTTCCCTCGACTGTGTAGATGTATTTCGAGTCGTACGCGTAGCAAATACCTGTGTGGGTGCTGCCAGACGTGCCGTAGATAACCTGGGCACCGATCGCCGGGTACTCACTCCAACGGCCCTTTTGCTTAAACCAGCTCATGGCGGTGAATACGCTCGCGGTTCGCGGGAAGAGGCTGGCGACACCAGCCTTCATCGCAACCCAGCTCACCCAAGTTGCACACCACGGCTGGTAGTTACTCCACTCAAGACCCGGCACCTGGCCGCTGTACTTCTGGTGACCGCTCGGCCGTTCGCCCGGCGCGCGCTGCGCGCGGTAACCGACCTCGGCGGAGGCCACGGAAATTACCTTGGAAGCCTGACTCATGCTGCCCCCTTTCGGGCATGAAAAAAGCCGGTCCGAGACCGGCGTACGAGTAATGCGGATGGATCAGCGTCGGAGAGAAGTCACCCGCTCGGGATCGAGCGCGGTGAGGAGCTGGATCAAGCGCTGGTTCTCTGCCTCGATGCGGGCCAGCCGCTCCTTGACCTCCTCCATGTCGGCCTGGAGCCGGTCAGCGCGTGTGCGCTGGGCTTCGGCCTCCTCCTTCCAGACCTTCGAGGTCTGCGTGTGCCACGCGGCTTTGACCAGAACGAAAGCCGCTACGACCGAGGCGGCCGTGCCGGCGTATCCGAAGATTTCGGTGGGCGACATCATTAAGCCCCAATCCGGTAGCCCAGGAACCCTGAGGCCAACTGCTGTTCTGCTGTGCCGGTGATGTTCCCGACGCGGCCTGAAGAGACGTAGACGTCGGTAGAGATAACATCGGAAGTTCGCAGGCTGACGATTACGCTGCTCATGGCGCTATCCATGTAAGCGGCATTCTCGTACTGGGCGACTCCCATTCCCTTGGTGGTCCCGTTCACCTTCAGGTAGAGGCATAGGTGCCCCAGGGACTTGTCGAGCTTTCCGCAGACCTGCCCGTGAATCAGATAGCGGCCCGCAGTCTTCGGTGAGAAACCAGTGATTTCACCAGATGAGTTCTTTACGGCGATGAAGCCATTGAGGTCCGCCGTGTTCCACGGCAGGTTCACCGCGGTACCTCCGCTGACGGTCACGCTCTTCGTGCGGGCAGCAGTGAAAAGCGGAGGGTTCCGCAACCACTTCTGTACGTCCCGAACCTGCTGGTTGAACGCTTCCGCCGTGACTAGCTCGCGGAGCTGCCACGACTTGAGTGCGGGAAGCGCGGGTGGGCTCGACCAAGGACTGCTGCTGACCCGCAAGACCGAGAGTCGGCACCCAGCGGACATCGCCTCGGACGACCCGAAGGTGACGACCCGCCCCTTGTCGGTGAACACGCTCGCCGTGATCACGTCGCCGGCCTTCAGGTCGAGCAGCCGGTGTACGAACGCGGTCTGCTGGTAGGCGTTGCGGGCCGTGACAATGCCACGGCCCACGAACGTCCCATTGACCGTGATGAACACGATGAAGTGCGAGTCGGGCGTGCCCCCACCTACTTCGGCTGTCGTGGTCAGTTCGATGGAGTACCAGCCAGCCTCGGCCACCTTCACGCCTGCCTTGTTCGAACCGCTGGTGGTCACGGTCATCCGGTCGGCGAGGGAGCTGGTGAAGCGGATGCCGCCGACCGAGCTGGCCCCGGTGTACGTGTACGAGGGGGAGCCCCACAGGGTGGCGTACGGCGGCTTCGCCAGGTCGATGTTGACGTCTGTGATCCGGGAGTTGAGGTGCGCGGGATCCAGGTGCTCGTCGGCCGTCCAAGTTGCTGGAGTCGTCGCCATCAGTACAACCCCTTCCAGCAGAGCTGGAGGGCGCTGGCAGACGTCATCCAGGCCCCGTCCGTGAAAACCGCGGTGCGGTTTGGTGTCACGTACACCTCAGTCGTGATGATGTCGTTCGCCCGAAGGTGAAGAGTCCCTGCGCAGTACGCGGTGTCCTGATAGCCGCTGTCCTCCGCGCTGGTCACGCCTCGCAGCACGCGCGCCCCGTTGACGCAGATGTCGATCATGAAGTGGGAGACGTCCGAGGGCTGACCGCACAGGCTGAATGCGGCGTAGTACATGCCGGCCTGCGTGACGGTGACGCTCGGGATGGTGCTGCCGCTCTTGTTCATCGTGATGCCGACCGCGTCAGCGGCCTCCCACGGAACCTTCTGCATGGACCCGCCGGTGATCTTCAGCGCCGTCGTCCGCTTGAGGGCGATGAAGGGCGGATCGAGGAGGAACGAATGAATGTCCCGGATCTGCTCGTTCAGCTTCTCGTGAGCCACGACTTCCCGGGCGCTCCAGGACCTGATAGTGGGCAGCATGGTCACCCCGCGTAAGTCGTCGTGTTCAGTGTTGAGTTGGTGGAATCGCCCAGAATCCACGTCGGGTGTCCGTCGCCCTGTCCAGGGATGGTCACCAGGAAGACGGCTGCGTCCTTCACCGTCGCGTCGAGCGCGAGTTCGCCGGGGGACCCAGTGCCGCCGGGAGTATCCGCGGCGAGGAGGCTGACCTGTTCCTGGCCGAAGGCGCCGAGATGCTGGCTGCGCGGGTTGAAGCCCTGCGGCCAGGCGAAGCCAGTCAGCGCGTCGGAGGCTGCCAGGGCGATGTAGAGCGCGGTGAACTGCTGAGCAGGCATGAGAGGGACCTTGTTCACGCCGTGGTGCTCGGTGATGCCGGAGACCGGTGAACCGGGGCTGTGGATGTTGCCGTACCGGTAGGTGAGGTTCATCAACACCGTGTTGGGACTGCCGGTCACGTCCCACCGGGTCTTCGCCCCCCGGCTTGGATCCCACGGCCACGCGGCTACGTGCAGGCGCAGGCCGGACGGGAAGGTGAAGACGGCCGGCACGACGCCGGGCGGCTCGATCAGTCGGGGAACGCGCGGCTCGCCGGACTGCTGGGCGCATACGGAGACCACGAAGTCGTTGGTCCGGGTGCCTGCTGGCAGCGCCAGCTCGGCGGTGTCCTTCTTCGAGTACGCCCCCTTCGTGCTCGCCACGAACGAGGGGAACTCGCGGGGAGCTGGGGCCGAGGGCATCCACTCGGCCCCGTCCCAGTACAGCGGAGGCTTCGTGGCCCAGGTCTTCCCGTCCCAGACCTTAGAGGTCTGGTTCACCCAGGACGAGCCGTCCCAGACCTTGACCTGGTTAGGCATACTGCACCCACACATCCCCCGGCTTCGGAGAAGCAGGTGCGTTGGGGCCGCTGAAGACGCGGCTGGTTCCGATGTTCGCGGCGTTGATCGGGCCCTTGGTGTTCACTGTGCCGTCGCCCATCACCTGGAACAGGGAGAGGTCCGAGGCCGGGGAGGCAGGACCGTTCACGACGTTGATCACGGGGGTAGCCGAGGAGAAGTCGGCCGCGCCGATGCACAGCGGGGACTTCTTGCCCAAGGTGTCCAGGTAGATCGCACCGCTGTTGCGAATGCGGGTCTTCTCCACCCCGCTCGCGGTCTTCAGGTACAGAACGTAGCCCGAGGTGTCGGCTGTGTCCGGCACGATGGCCGAGAGCCAGCGTCGCCCAGCCGGCATGGGCAGCTCGCCACCGCTCACCGACATGTAGTTGACCAGGCGTTCATCCGTGTAGGCCCGGTCTTGGTGCGGGTCAAGGGCCTGCTGGTGCCCCTTCAGCCGTTCGCCCACGGTCACGGAGACCAGGGCCACCTTGCCGACACCGAAGTCCACCCAGACGCGCTCGGTGTCGTCGGGCGGGCCGTAGAAGGCGGGGATGAACCCGCGGTTGTCGGCAACGAGCTGGATGATCGGGACGCCGTCGGCGTCGGTCAGGTCGGTGATCTGCACCGCACCGTCCGAGGGGCCGTCCCAGACCGTCCCCACGGCCCCGGGCACGCGCTTGCCGTCGATGTCCTCGGCCACGTCGGAGGCTGTGCCGCCGTAGAGATTTCGTGCCATGAGCACCCTCCTTTTTATTTAATTCATCAGCCGAAGATGTTCGCCTCGTACATCCCGGAGAAGGCGATCTCCGACTTGGCGGGGATGACTCGGAGCGTGTCCAGGCCCTCCTTGAGGGAGGCGACGTTGGGGACGTACATAGTCACGTGCTGCGCGCCATTGCCCTTGAAGCAGTAGCCCTGGATGTCCATGAAGTTCGGTAGGCCAGAGTTGTAATTTGGGTTCCGCAGAAAACCAGTGAAAATCTGGCCAGTGTCGCCGTTCGCTGTCTGTGGCAGTTTGAATCCGAGGGCAGTAGTGCCTCCGGTGTTCTCGATCGGCTTCGTGGTGGTGTTGTTAATGTTCACCGAGAAGTAGACAACGTTGGGTGCGACCCAGCGCCATCGCCCGGTGAGTGTGAGGCCCGAGGACGGTACGGACTTCGCATTCACCAGAGAAGGCGTATAGGGGCGGGACTTGCCAAAGTGGCGAGTGATTACGTACCCATCGCGACCGTTAAATGCCTCATATTGGGTATCGCCACCGTTGTTGTCGAGGTCGTAGAGGAAGGTGCCGACCTGCTGAAAGGTGCCCGAGGCTCGCGTGTTCCACGGCGTCGAGATAGCGGGAGGCATCTTGAAGGGCATCCGGCTAACGGGGGATATCGCCCCGTCCTTCGCAGGCACGTCCACCTCGTACAGGACCATCTCCCAGACCTGGCCGGCGTTGCGCTGCGGCTGCGGCGCTATTGGGGAGGCAGAAGGCTGGCCCTTGACCGCGGCCAGGTTCACCGAGCCCTTCACCACGTCGGCCCGGAGCACGATCGTGTCCTTGCGGGCCTTGTCCGTGGGGTTGGCCTCGATCGTCACGGTGGCTGCGGCAGTCAGCTGGTAGTAGAAGCCGCCCACCCAGGCCCTGCCCGGCTTGACCTCAACCGCCCGGCCGTTGATGACGCGAGAAGCAAAGGGGAGGACGGAGCCGGAGTACGACTCGGAGGCGAGAGTGAAATCGACACGGTCCCCGCCCCACATGCTGGCCATTGCCTGCCACTGGACCTGGGAGACCATCTGGGATCCGCCAGACTCATTGGTCTCGGCGAAAGGGTAACTAATCTCAGCCATTTCACATTCTCGCTTCCAGCTTTCGGAGCTTTTCCCGCATTTCCCATACGTTCTTGTATAGGTTCAGAGGCTCGCCTGTTCCTTGCTCGCCGACCTTCGGAGTGACAGTTACCTTTCCTCCGTCTTCAACGGAGATGTTGACCTCGCGGACGACATCTACGTACTCGGTGCCATCGGTGGCGACAGTCACGATGTCGCCGACGAAGTAATCCCGGCCGAACATGCACTGAGGAGTATCGATCGGGTAGATCTGGAAATTTCCGTTCTTCTCGCCCTCCTTGAGGGCGGAGTCCGCAGCTTCCACGACTGCCTTCTTCGCGGTCTCGAATTCTGCGTCCGTCATGTCCGAGGAGTTCTTCACCGGCTTTCCGGTGGCGGGGTCCGTCTTCAACGCGAGGTCCCGGCGGTCAACGAACTGCTCGCGCTTGACACCCCACTCGGCCTCTGCTTGGGCGTCGATCTTCTGGAAGACGTAGCGCTCCTTGCCTTCGCCTTGGCAGGCAACCACGACGCGCGTGGTCCGGGGCGCGGACAGCGTGTAGACGAACTCCCGGAGATTCCCCAGCTCCTTGGCGAAGCGGATCTCCTTCGACTTGTCCCGAGGAGTGAAGATGTCCAGCTCGATCTTCTTTGAGTCCGGGCTGTAGACGAACCGGTAGCCGATGTCCTTGTTGGCGCACCAGTCCTCGGCCGTCGTGCCGATCACGTCGTACCGCAGGGACGCGGACACGTCCTGGCCGATGGACGGGGCAGTGCCCAGGTCCACGCCGGCCACCCTCCGGTCGGCCAGGGAGCCAGGGCCGAAGCCCTTGTTGAACTCGTCCCACAGGGCCCTACCGGCCTTGCCGGTCACGGCACGGGTGTCCTTGCCCTTGTACTGCTGGGCGATGGGCAACGTCGGCTCGGGAAACGCCAAGCGGTCGTACGCGAGTTGGTTGTCGCACTTCCCCGCGATGTAGAGGGAACCTTCCGCGGTGTGCTGCTGCGTCGTCCAGTACTTCTGGAAGGACTCGATCTGCCCGGAGAACACAGGCCGGATCACGCCGTCCTGCCAGACGACGATCCCGCCGCCCTTGTCGAAGAGCTGTGCCTGCGCGGTGCCGTCCTTGATGAGGAGCTGCCACGTGCCGACCTGGCAGAACCGAATCACCAGGTCGAGCTTGATCCACGTGTCCACTTCCCCGATTCGGTTCAGGTTCCGGTCACGAACCTCCACTCGGTATCCCATGCGCACCTCGCCTCAGTACGTCTCGTAGCGAGGCCGCAGCGACAACCGGAGGGAGGCCGAGCCGGCACCCGCCACCAGCTCGACACCGGCCGTGGACTTCCCCGAAGGGATCGACCACAGCGAGGGGTTGGCGTCGAGCAGCGGCCAGTAATTAATTCCTTGATCGTCCTTGAGGGTCTTGAAGCCGGGTCGGGTGTCCACGGTGAGGACCCGACCGTCGGCGACCGCATCGGAGCCGTCCGGGCGGGCGCTGATGCCGAAGGACTCTCCGGCCGGACTGGTGAAGCGGAATGCTTTCACCGGGCCCTTGATCTCCCACACTGGCCAGGCCCGTACGTCTCCCGGATTCACCACCGGAATCTTGGAGTTGGAGAGGGAGCCTTTCGAGATCCTGAGCGGGTAAAGGGCCTTGCCGTGGGCGAGGAACGCTTGGCCTTCGCTGAAGCTCCACTCGGCGACCTGGATGTTGCGGGAATAGAAATACGGGTCGAGCGCGTCGAGTTGGAGCCCGTACTTGATCCAGCGGAATCCAGAGTTGTCCCCTCCCTCATTTCCTTCGAGGCCGCCTTTGTAGTAGCAGGACAGGTAGCGGGGCTGGCCGTCCGCTTCCACAAACTTCAAGATGCAGGGGCCGTTCTGCGGACTCACCGCAGAGATCAGTCTGTGCTTCAGGTCCCGGAGGGTCCGGCGGTCGATACCGTAGAGGTAGAGCGGCAGCATGACCTCGCGGGCAGCCGTCCGGGACGAGCGGTACATGCTGCCGTCCAGGTTGGGGGACTCGTCGGTGTATATCTCGACCGGCGGCGCGTCGAGTCCAGTCGCACCGGCCTGCATGAAGATCGCGGGCCACTCTCGATTGGTGAAGCCGGTCAGGGGGATTTCCTCCCCCTGACCGTTGCTTCCGGTAATCGAAACGTAGGTGAGGCCCCAGTCCATCGGCTTGGGAGGTATGGGCCGAGGACTCGGCACGTCCTCTTGGACTTGATCCCGTGTTGCCGGAATCGGCATAGGAAACCTCCCTTTTCAATTACCTGCCGTACATCGCCTCCGCGTACTGCATGGCACGGAGAACGGCCTGAGTGGTGTCCTCAGATTTGGCCTCGTGAATATGAATCTCGTACCGCTTGTCCTGATCGGAGAGCAGGTCACGGGTTCGGCGGTCCGAATAGACTCGCTCGCCTCCACGGAAATCAATGAGTTCCGGCCCGTTCTCTCCGACAAGGCTGAGACCAGGAGAGGCAGAGAGTGTTCCTGTCCAATAGCCACTCGTTCCCGAAAGCGCCCTGGTCCAGTTCTTCCCGTATCGGTGGGTGGCGTAGTTGATGCCCGCGTAGATGGAAGCCAGGGGATTCGTGATCCCAAGCTTCCGGTACGGGCCGGCGTACGCCGCGAACGTGGGCGGAATGGTCTGCATAAGGCCCTGACTGGGAACGCCGTTGATGGCATTGATGTCCCAGTTGTTGATGGCCTTCGGATTTCCCCCGGACTCCACTCGGATTCGGTGAAGAATCAGGTTGGTGTACTTGAGGGACAGTCCGAGTTCCTTGAGTGCCCGCTGCACGAGCGGAGTCCAGCGGGTGACCGCATTCCCCGGAAGACTGTCAAATGCAGACAGGTCACCGACGAAGCTTTCGTCCTGATTCTCAAGAATCTTCGATATCGCAGATTTGCTCTTCTTGGCGCCGGCTCCGCCGATCGCTCCGGCCCAGTCGCCCTGACCGATCCCATCCAAGAAGGCGTCGAGCACCTTCTTCAGGATCGGATTGGCGGTGTCGGCGAACATGCCGGGGAAGGACTCGTCGGCCTTGCCCCAGGCGGAGAGGACGCCGCCGGTCGCGAAGCGAGGCAGGCGCCCGGCCATCGCAGCCCCGTTGAGGCTGTGGATGGTCTCCGCGCCCAGAGCCCGCGTCACCTCGGGCCGCAGGATTGATTCTCCCGGCGAGAGCACCGCAAGAATGGAGTCCCGTCCGGGCGCGAAGCCCGGCAGGACTCCACCCTCGGCGTACTTCGGCAGGTCAGCGATCTTGTCCAGCTTGGCGGGCGCCAGCAGCTTGGAGTTGACCGGGCTGATCATAGCCCGCTGGATGAAGTTGACCGCCTCGCGGACGTTCGACTTCACGGCCGTGGGGACCTTGTTCATCGACGTGCCGATGTTCCGGCGGGAGGTATCGAAGGACCGCTCCAGCGAGGACAGGCCCGACTGCATCTCGGAGAAGGATCCGCGGACCTGCCGGGAAGCCGTCGAGGCACCCTTCTGCAAGCTCGACATCGACCCGATGGCGTTCCGCGAAGAAGTGGACGCCTGGCCCTGAATGGACGACCACGACGAACGGCTGGTGTTCGTCAGGGACTTGAGCGAGCTGGCCGTGGGGCCCGCCATCTCCCGCTGCATCCGGTTGAGCGCCGGCCTGATGGAGGAGTCCACCGACGACCGCACCTTCGAGGCCGTGTCCTTCCACGACGAATTCAACTGGGACTGCATGGCCTTGACGGCCTCGCCGCCGTCCCCCAAGGACACCTCGATACGGTCCACCGCGTCTTCGAACGCCTCAGCGTCCGGAGCCGGGATGATCGCCTTCGAGGTCTCGTTCTTCTTGGAAGTGCCGAGATTTCCCCGCTTCGCATTCCGGTTAAGGTCCATCACGGTCTGAACTCCGAGAGCCCTTACGGCTTCGGGGCGCAGAACTGCCTCACCAGGAGAGAGGAGTGCCCTCACCCGGTCGTCGTCCGGTGAATAGCCGGGGACGATGCCGCCGCTGGCGAACTTGAAAAGCCCCTCCGTGTTGGGAAGGCTTTCCTTCGCCCGCTCGTAGAAAGAATCCCAGACTTCCCCTGCGAACTCGGATGGGTTACCCAAGATCTTGCCCACGAGATCGATCATGGACTTCACAGAGTCGATGACGCCGTTGAAGAGGTCGGTGAAGGTCGATATGGCCTCGTCCAGAACCTTCTTCGGATTGGTGATGAGATCCTTAGCTAGGGAGCCAAGGCCCTTCACCATGTCGGCGACGCCCGAGAAAAGATCCTTGATCATCTCCAGGAGGTTCGACGGGCTGAGCAAGTCCTTGGTGAACTTCGCTCCGCGCTGGAGGATGTTCCCCTGGCCCTTCCAGACGTCATCCCAGAAGAGCTGACCCGCAGTCGGGGCAACGGCGCCGGCCGCAAGGCCGATGACATTTCCGATTCCTGTCGGAGTTGCCTTCAGGAAATCAGGAAGGCGGGAGAACATGAACTGGCGCAGGTTCGCGAACCGGTCGTTCGCTGCTCGGCCCGACGCGTCACCGCCGGCATGTGCACCCCATCGCCGGACGTTCGACCCGGACTGCCCGCCGATCTTCGAACCGGCGGCGGCCATGTCGATGCCGCCCCCGAATGCCGCGAACCCGGAGGACAGGTCGATGCTGCTGGTCAGCTCGTCGAGGATCGAGAACGGCCAGCGTCGGCCGCCGCCGCGTCCCCGGCCTCCGGCGACACCGCCCTTCGCGAAGCGGGAGAGCCGGCCGCGGACTGCGGCCTGGTTCCAGGCGTGGATCGTGTGCTCGCCCAGGTGGGCCGTGACCTCCGGACGAAGGATCGCCTCGCCGGGGGAGAGGACCGCCGGGATGTTGTCCACACCCGGTGCGTAACCGGGAAGCACACCGCCCTGGGCGAACTTCTTGCCCTTGCTCTTGCCCTTGCCGCTGCCTCCACCGACACCGGTGGCGACGTTGACGTCCTTGATGTTCCGGCCGAGCCTGTCAGCCTTCTCGGCAGCCTCGTTCAAGGCCGCCTTGAGCGTGTTGACCTTCCCCGTGACCGTGGACAAGGACCGGGCGTTGAGGTTCGTGATCCGGCCGGACACCGAGCCGGGCGACTTCGCCGTACCGATCGACTTCGACACGTCGGAGACCGAGCTGTCCAGGCCCTTGAACTGGGACCGGACTCCCGACAGGGTCTTGCCGTTCAGCGCGGACACGCGCCCGGAGGCGGAGTCCACAGAGCGCTTGGTGCTGCTCACCTCGTCTCGCAGCGACGAGAACTGGCCCTTGAGGGCGCCGGTTGTCTTCTTGTTGAGGGAGGAGACCGCGAGCGCGGCATTCTGGACCTTGTCCTTGAGGTCCTGGACGGTGCCCTCGGTCGTGTCGAACTGGAGCCGCAGGGACACCAGCTTCCGGTCGTTGAGCTGGCTCACCTCACGGGCCGCCGAAGAGACCTTGCCCTTCAGGCCCTCGGCCGTCGTACCCGTCTGCCGGAACTCGCCCTGGAGGCGGCCCAGGCCCTCGTTGTTCAGCGGAGTCGTGCCCTGCGTGATGACCGATCGCACCTCACGCTGCGCCGAGCTGGCGGCGGCCGAGACCGACCGGCCGCCAGCTGAGCCCGCGAGCTGGTTCACGATGCCGTCGAGCGAGGTCCGGTTGACCTGCTGGAGCGCGTCACGCAGCGCCTGCGTGCGCTGCTCGGACTGACGAAGCGCACGCTCGGCTTCACCGGTCTGCACCTGGATCTGCTCGACCTGCGAGTTGCGGCCTCGGACACGGTCAGTGGCCCGGCGAACCGGCCCTCGCTCGTCTCCGCCCCGCAGCTCGGTCCGCTTGGCGCGGTACCCCTCGCGGAACGTGCCGCCCTCCGCCCAGGACCGCGTACCGGCGAAGAACTGGCGCCCGGCACGGACACCACCACGGGCACCTCGTGCCCCGGCGGCGGCAGGGCGCAGGCCGGAGCCGGCGAGCTTGGTGAGCTTTCCGACCGTCTTCGTCAGGACGCCCATGCCGATGAGCAGAGGAGCCGCGACGGCAGCGATCTTCGCGAAGATGAGGAGGGCGTCCTTGATGGCCGGGTGCTGCCGGACGAAGTCCACCGTCTCCTGGGCCCAGCTCGTCAGCTCGGAGATCACATCGAAGAAAGCTTTCAGCGTGTCTTCAGCGACACCTGATTTGGCGACGGACGAGCCGAGCTTCGTGACCTGGTCCAGAACTCCGTCGTCGCCCATGAGCTTCTGGCCGAGTTCGGTGTACTGGCTGGGCTTGTCGCCCTCACCGCGGTTGATGAACAGGTCGGAGAGGCCGAGCCTCGCCCGCTCCTGAAGGGACTGCACACGGCCGGTGATGGTTTGCGCGCCGATCTTCGCGGCGGCGCCCTCGCGGTCGCTTCCCTGCCAGTGCTCGATGATCTTGTCGATGAACTCGACGCCGGAGACACCGCCGGACTTCTTCGGGTCCTGCATGGCAGCGGCCATCGCGGCGAAGGCCGTCTTGTGCTTCTTGTCGGACTCGAAGCCCATCATCGTCGCCAGCTCTTCGGCCGGCATACCGGTGGACGCCTCGAACTGCTTCAGGTTCCGCATGTTCACGCGGTCCGTGTCACCCATGATGGTCAGGGCGTAGAGACCTCGCGCGACCATCTGAGGGTCGAGGATTCCGGAGGCTGCCGCATTGTCACCGACCGCCTTGATGACGTGCTCGGTCTTCTGCGCGGCCCCCTTGGAGGAGGAGCCATGGGACGTGAACACTCGCGCAAATCGCGTCGAGTAGTTCTGCATGTCCTCCAGCGAATAGGGAGTGGCGACCGCATAGTTGGTCATGTTGCGCGACAGGTTGTTGATGTCGCGCTGATTCAGCTTCATGCCCTGGAGGCCGAGTTCCAGGGTCTTGAACGAGTCGGCGGCCTTGACGCCGATCGTGGTTAGCACCGAGGAGACGAGGGTGAGGGGGGCCAGGAGGTTGTGAGTGATGAGGCGACCGGCCTCACTGGCGGATGAGCCCACCTCGTCAATCCCAGAGCCGGTCTTCCTCAGTGAGTCGCGGACTCGGAGGATCGACTGATTGGTGTTGGCCTCAAGCCGCTGGACGTGCTGGTTGTACCCCGCGATCTGCTGGCGGAGGTTCGCCGAGATCTGAGTCTGGGCGTGGATCTGGTTTTCGAGGTCGGCCCGCCGGGCGGCCTGCATCGCCAGCCCGGTACGCCGGGCCTCCTCGCGGATCTCCCGCTCTGCCTCGCGGGCCGACTGAACCCGTTGCCGCTGCATGGTGCGGCTGGAGTCGGCGGCCAGGCGGTCACCACGGGTGCCTTCCTCGCGGGCCTGGCGCTGGGCGGTCTGCTGTGCCCGCTCTGCGGCGACGGCACGCTGCTCGCGCTGGCCGATCTCCCGGATACGCGCCTGTTCGGTCTTCTGCTGGGTGCGGGTGGCGTGCTCCCCGGCCTGGGTCTCCGCACGCATCGTGCGATCCAGGGCCTCCTTGGCGGTCCGCGCCACCTGGTTGTGGAGTTGCCCCCGCTCCGTGGCGAGCTGCTTGTCGTCGCGGAGCCGCTTCGTGGTCTCCTTGCCGAGCTGCTTCGTCAGGCCCTGCTCGACACGGAGAACGGACTGTGCCGTCTTCTTGGCGGAGGCTTCGATCTCGGCCGTGGCCTTCTTCGCCGCTGCGGCGGCGGCCTTGGGTAGAGAGGACAGGCCCTTCGTCGCGGCCTGCGAGAAGCCCTTGCCGGCCTCCTCGCCCGCCTTCACGAGGGTGGTCTTCAGATCCGTACGGAACTTGGCCAGGGCTTCCCGCGCAATGCGAGGAGCGATTTCCACATAGCCGCTACCGACCTTGATAGCGCTGCGATCAGTACCAGCCATGTGGCCTCCTACATACTGCTCATGCGAGAAAAGAAGCTCGCCAACTCCTCGCCTGTAGCGAATTCGTGATCGACCTTGCGTTCCTCGGGCTCGGGTTCACCGGGCCTGGGAATCGGAGAAGGCGGATCTAGCCCGTCAGCCTCAGGAGAATTGGCCTTGAGGAACAGGAAGTTGGACAGCTCCATGGCGTCCGAGACGCGAGCCATCAGGTATTCGCCGGGGGACCATGACGTAGATTCGTCCATGGCGGCCATTAGTGTTGAGCGGCCCGGCTTCTTCAGCAACGACTTCATCAGGGTGTGAACCCTGCGGAAGGAAAGCCGTCCACGCCAGAGGTCGAGAAGATCAACCCCGAAGAATTCGAGGAGATCCGCTTCGAGTGGATCCCCGAAATCCCGAATGACGTGGACGGTTCCGATCAGTTTCCCGCGTCGTCAAACCCCTGTGCCTCGGAGAGCTTCTGGGAGAGTTCCTGGAAGTCACGGATGGTGGCACCGGAAGCCTTGTACGCCTCCCACTGTTCGAGGCCGAGAATCAGCTTCACGGCGTCGATCTCGTCCTCGCACTCAAGGAGGCCGACAGGCATGTCCAGCGGGTGCGGAACCGTGAACTCAACTCCGCGGTGCTCGAAGGTGATCGGGGCCTTGTCGGTCTCGGCCTGCTTGGCAGTGGTCTTGGTCTTCGCAGAAGCCATGGGTACTCCAGAATGAGTGAAGGCAGGGGGTGGGGTGAGAGAGGAGCCGGGGACTTTCGCCCTCCCCGGCAGAGGCTTTGAATTACGCGGCGAGGGCGAAGTCGGATTCGGGTCCAGAGCCCGAACCGCCCTCGGTGGGCGGGGCGATGCCGAGGCCGAGGACGTCGTCGTTCGTGAGGACGTAGCCGAGTCGGCCGGCGGAGTCGAGCGCGTCAATGGTCAGCTCGAACTTTCCGTTTTCCGCGCGCTGAAGCTGAATTGCTCCACGGTCGGACACCATTGCGCGAGGCACAACACAGCGGTAAAGGATGCCCTTCTGCGACCAGTCCACGACAAGGGAAAGCTCCGAAAGCTCCGGAGTGGACGAAAGGTCCAGTCGGTAAGAGCCGGTGGTCTGGCCCTGTTCGTCCTTGACGGGAACCCACTTCGCACCGAAGAAGAGTTCAGTCGTCAGCTGGTTGAATTCCATCAGCGTGGCCTTCACCTGGAAGGCTGCCGACTTCACGTTGTAAAGAACGGGCACGGCGCTCTGCCACACGTTCACCGGGTCCGTCTCGATGGACGGGGTGATGGTGACGCCGCCCTCGTCCACGTAGCCGAGGCCCTGGTAGCCCTCCGGGGCCGCCTTGCCATCGCCAACATCGCTGGGGAGGACGGTGGTTGCACCGGCCGTGCCAGGGGCCGGCGCCATGAACAGACCCCCGTTGGGGGCAAAGCGAATCTTCGCGGCATCGTTCGCCATACAGACTCCCACTTTCGACTAGCAAGTTTTGGGGTAAAAAAGAAGGCCCCGTGAAGGGCCTGGATGGGGAGAGGTCGCGGATTAGGACTCCGCGATGAACACCGAAATCTCTCCGCCGTACATGTGCTCGCGGGAGGTGGCATCCGGGTAGTACCGGGGGCTGGAGATCTCGGCCACGTCGAGGACTTCGGCTGGCCCTACCATCTCGCCGGGCAGCTCCTCAAGGAACAACTCCCGGCAGCGGAAGGCGAGCTGTACGGCCTTCTCGCGGTCCTGGTGATAGACGTCGTACTCGATGTCGAAGCGGTCCATCCGGTCCCGCACGAGCCGGTACCCCCCGCTGTGCTCCAGGTACACCGTGGTGTCCCCGGCTTCCCGGCTCGCCATGTCGCCGGTCGGGCTGCCGACCGGGATATCGGGCTGGGCCCGGAGGTACGCCGTCAGCACCTCGACAGGATCGACCCTCATTCGGCCCTCGCCTTCGCCAAGGCGGCCTTCAGGTAGTGACGGCCCTCGACTCGGCGGCCCTGTGCAGTGAAGCCCGCTTCCTGGAGCATCGCGTGCCGGACCCTCGGGTCACCCTCGATCGTGACGTTAGCCCTCCACCCGAACTCGTCGGCGGCCACGGTGACGTCGATGTGCTTCCTGATCTCGTTCCAGTACGTCTTCGAAGTACGGCGGTGAGGCGCTGTGCTCTTCGCATACTCGGCGATCTTGACCGCGGGAGCGGTGACGGCCCTCTTCATCCCCTGCTGCCGGAACATCCGAGCCTCCCAGCCCAGTTCCAAGCTGAAGTCGGCCCTACTCATCGCCTCACCCTCCACGCCTTGATGTAGATGTGGGACAGGGCACCGGTACGCCAGGGCAACGGCTCGCCCTCGACCTCGAACATCTCGCCGCGGATCAGCAGCCGGTCAACCGCCTCAACGTCGGCGTCCGGTGGCAGAAAGACCACCTGCCGGATCTGCGAGGTCTCCCGCTCGGGAGAGCGGTACTCAAAGGCCCGGTCGGGCTGGACCGATGCCCAGCCCGACCAGACCACCCGAGCGTTCTCCCAGTCGCGATGGCTGGTGTAGGCACCCGCAACATTCTCTGCGCGGTGCACTTCAACCCGCACCTTGAAAGCGCGCATGGGAGACCCCCTTACGTACGACGGAGAGTGAGAGACCCGGCCTTGCGTCGGTAGCGGCGTAGCGAGGTCATCGCGGTCGGCGAGAGCGCCTGCGCCGCGGAAGAGGCGCCGAACTCCACCTCGATGTCGCCGACCCGTTCCGAAACGACGCCGGGGCTGACCGCGAGCCAGCGAATGACCTCTGCACACACCACGGCCTTGAGGCCGGCCGGGGGTGTGACGTAGCCCCACGAGCCGGTGACGTTCACGGCCTGGCCGCGCCCCCAGCCCGCCGACCGCCAGAGGGACTGCCCCCGGAAGGACCAATCCGTCAGGGGCTCGTCCTGGTCGAAGCGCACGGAGCCGATCACCAGGTTCGGCAGGTAGCGGGGCGGGATCACGAGCTGCTGGTCATCGACCGGCACCAGGGCGAACGTCTCGTCCTGGTGCTGCTCGAAGGTCCGGCCGCAGTAGTCCTCCACGAAGGCGGTCGCATCAGCCAGAAACGCTTCGACTCGAGGCCTCTCCTCTTCGGGGATGGGGCGGCCCAGACGGGCGGCCACGTCACCGACGGTTGCCAGAGGCAAGGTGCCCTCCCCTACGCAGCGAGGGCGAAGTCGGCCTTGGCCGGATCGACGGCCTTCTCGGTGATCGCCACCTTCAGGCCGCGCACGAACGACTCGCCGATCGAGACGCCGCGCACCTTGTAGTCCGGGTCCTCCTTGACGGTGGACAGGCCGTACATGGTGTCGAGGCCGATGGTGTCGGCCTTCTTGGCGTAGTCGTAGTCGATGAGCATCCGGGTCGCGATGCCGTTGATGTTCTGGATCGAGCCGTTCACCGCGCCCATCGGGATCGCCGGGCAGGCCGAGACCAGGAGCATCGCGCTCTTGTGGAAGAGGTACATCTCCAGCCCGAACGAGTTATGGATCACGATGTCGAAGCCGTAGATGCGGCCGACCACCGCGCGCCGCAGGGCGTTGGTGTCGCCGCTGTAGTCGACCGCGACGAATTCGGGGTCCTTGAGGAGGATCGCCTCGACCTCGGGGCCGGCGATCAGGTACCGTTCGCTCGCGGGGATGTTGGCGACGTTCATGGCCATGCGGGCATCGACCAGTGCGGTACGCAGGCCCAGGGCGCGGGCCTTCATGTTCTCGCCGGTGCCGTCCGCAGTCGGGATGGTGACCTCGACGTCGCCGCCGACGACCTTCTTCTGGGCGGAGGACAGGCCGCTGCGGGTGATGTTCGCCTTGATGAACTCCGCGGTGGTGTCGTCGAAGTACTCGGCGAAGCCTCGGGTGAGCTTGCTGAGCACCTGGGAGCCGAACTGCTTCAGGTCGAAGGCGACCTGCTCCATGCTGAGCGTGGTCGCGTTCTGGGCAAGGGTGTCCAGGCGGACCGGGAAGCGGGACTCGTTGATGAAGCCCTGCGGGGCCAGGCGCGGGTCGGTCGGCAGCGGCCGGTCCGACGCGGCGGCGAGCTTGTTCCTGTCGCCCTTGACCGGGTTCTCGATCGGGGCCGTGATGCCCGCCGACTGGACCGGGATGCCTCGCGATTCACGGTTGACGTTGATCACGTCACCAAGGCCGCCCGTGAAATTTAGCTGCGAATACCGGGCCGGAATTCCGCCGAGGGTGAGCTGTCGGTCCAGAAGGCCGAGAGCGGCGATCGTGACCTGCTTCGGGTCAAGGTTAAAGTGATGCGTCGTAAGCGCCATACTGCCTCCAAGAGGGCATGAAAAAAGCCCCCCAGAGCTGGAGGGCTAACGAAGAGTGGCCAGGACCCGCTTAGATGAAGGAATCGCCAGCAATGAAGTTGGCCAGCTCATTCGGGTCCATAGAGGAAAACCGGCTGTTACCGCCCCGGTGGTAACCGGCTCCCATGAGCTGAGGGAACTCGGGCGTCTCCTGCGGCTTGGGAAGGGACGCGATGAACTCCTTGACCTTCTCCTGGTCCGCGCGGCCGTCGTCGGCCACGAAGCGCGCGAGGTCGAGGTAGTCAGTCGGCGCGGTGACGCCGGCCGACGCCGCCTGCACGCGGATCTCCGCCTCGACCAGGGAGGTGCCGACCTCGGAGAGAGTGGCCTTGCGGGCCTGCTCCTTGGCGGCCTCGATGGCCTTCTCCTGCTCGGTCATCTGGGAGCGGCGCATCTCATCCAGCTCCTTCGATGCCTGCTTCCAGCGCTTCTCGTTCTCGCGAGACAGGCGCCGCCACTTCTCCACATCATCGGCGGGGCCGGCGTCGTTGGCCTGGTCAGCCGTTTCGGGCTGCTCGACCTCGTGGGCCGAATCCTGCACAGAGGTGTTCCGAGTCTCTTCCATACTTCAATCCATTCCGGATGGGACACGCCATTACGGCGGTCGATTAATTTATTTCGCTGAGCTTCCGGTTCGCGTTTCCGGAATTCCCTTGCGGGGTCTTCGCGGCCATGCGCGCCGCCTTCCCGTCGCTCGGTGCGTCCGCACCAGGCTGCTCCGGCTGCGGACCAAGCTTCTGGACTTCTGCCGCCGCTCGGGCGTCATCCTTCCGCATTTCACGGAAAGCACTGATTTGTGAAGGCGTGTAACCGGCGTCGCTCCACAGCTGCTCCTCGGGGACATTGAGCTGCTTGAGTTTCAGGAGCGCATCAATGTGCTGTGCCTCTGTCCGGTATTCCGGATCTCGCCACACGGTCTCCATGGTGAAATCCGTAGCGCGCTTGTCGAGCTTCACCGCAAAGCACAGCCGAATTACCTTCTCCCATGCCTCACCGAAGTGCAGCATTCGCTCACGCACCTTGGCGACCAGACCCGCTTCCGCGCTGATGATGGCCTCACCGGAAGGCGCGGTCCCGCCGTTCACCAGGAAATAGTGGCTCGGGGTCCGGGATATGGAACTCATGTGCTGAAGGAGTAGGCCCACCAGGTCGCAATAGTTACTGAGGCTGGCGGCTTCAAACTGCCCGAACTTCGCCTGCGGGTCCTCGGCCTGAAGGAGCTTGTCCACGGCTATCTTGAATGGCTCGACCGGGTTCCCCTGGTCGTCCTCAATGATTTCGAGGCCGGTGACATAGCGCTGGGGGAATGCCGCGAACTCGGATGCGGTAAGCGCGTCGGTGACGGTTTTGTTGATCGCGTCCTGGATCGGTATGACGTTCGCGAGATCCGAGTAAGGATCGCCGGAAAGGCGGGACCGGTTGTGGAAAGGGACGACGGGAACGACACCCAAGTGATTCGGGCTTTTGTCGCCGTTCTCCCACTCGGTCTCGCCGCGCTTGGTCTCGTAGACGTAGTCCTCGGTCCACAGCGTGACCCACTGCCGGCCCCAGTCGTCGGTGAAGAACCGCGCTGCGGCCTCCAGCTCGGTCCTGCTGCCGGGCTTGTACTGGACGACCATGTTCTCGGCGGACACCGGCTGGATCGACGGCTCACCGTCCTTGTCGGCCCAGACAAGCACGTACGCCCGACCCTGCACCATGGCGTCGATGTGCACGGCGTTCGAGAGCACGTCCATGCTGGAGCGCTGCCAGAACTCCCAGGCATCCGTGTCGGTACCCTTCACGCCCCGCAGGCGGAAGGCGTCCACCGTCATGCGCTCGGTTGCCGAGTCGATGATCAACCCGCAGAAGTTGTCCCGCCACGCATCGAAGACTTCGCGGAACTCTGCCTTGAACCGGGCCTGAGAAAAGGCCAGCCGTTGGTGCTCGCCCTCGTAGTACTGCGCATACCGGAACATGTCCGGGAGTTGGTCCATCAGCTTGCCATGCAGATAGGCCAGCCAATCGGCGGGTGTTTCCGGGGGGCCTACGGCGGTATAGCCGTTGGGGGGAACTATCATGGGGCCTCGCTAAAAGCCGACCACGCGCCCTCTCCGCGCATTGAGTCGACCGTCAGCGATAGCATCAGCCCTGGCCTCAAAGGCGAGAATGGCGCACACGGCCAGGTCGATTTTTCTCTTGGAACGGGGAGAGTCTTTAGTTATCAGGAGACCTTGGGGGACTTCCCTTGTTACTGCGTTCAGCATGTGACGGGTTAGATCCGTGTTCCCGTCATGCTTGATGTCGCCTACTGCGACGGCAGAATGGAGCCTTTCAGTGGCCTGGCACATCCTCATAGGCTTGTTGGTCCAGTACTCGAAGACGTAATCGTCTCCGTAGGTGATGGACCAACGCCCAATGGCTTCCTGCCAGTACGGTGGATCTCCGTAGAACCACGCGACCTTGTACGTCTCGAAGGCACGTTTCACTGCGGCCTCGACCGCGAGGACATCGACTTCCCATTCGGGCTGCTTCGGGTCGCGGGGGTTCTCCCACAGGCCCAGGAGGAAGAGCTTGCCGTCCCGGAGGCGGCAGCCAACGAGCCCTGTGGCGTCTCCGCGGAGGGAGCCGTCGAAGCCGATGGATATCTGGTCGCCCGGCTTGATCGGATCGCCCTCGTCCAGGCAGGCGTCCCACGCGGCCTTGGCTAGCCAACCGTCCGCGTTCTCCTGGATGTTGTTCAAGTAGAAGCGGTAGGCGATGGCCGCGCTGGTGCGCGGGTCCATGACCGCTTCTACGATGCCGTCGACATCGACCCAATGGGAGTCGCCGTAGGCGTCGATGACAGCGGCCCGGACGGCCTCCTCGTCCTTGAGGTCGACGTCCCGCTGCGCCTCGCGGCAGTCGTACAGGATGCGCTTGGCACCGAACTCGATGGCGGCCTCGTAGGTCCGCTGGGCGATGCTGCCCTCGTTCGGGTTGAACGCGTTGGTGGTCTCCAGCAGGCGACTGCCGGCACCGGCTGTCTTCTGGACGTTACGGTCCAGGGTCTCCCAGACGTAGGTGCCCTGGTTGCTATCCACCCAGTGGTGGACCTCATCGCAAACAACAAATCGGCATGGGCCGGCCCCGGCAGAAACTTCTCTGCCGGGGCCGGGCAAAGGTGGGCCTCGCCCCCTCAAGGCCCCGACTGCTGGAGGTGACCGGCTCGATGCGCCCGGGGCGGCCGTCCTTGAACTGGATGATGCCCTTGCCGATGTCGAGCCGGAACTCGCGCTCGGCCGGACTCTCGGCCAGCATGCCGCGGATCATGTCCCTGGTGTTGGCGGTCTGATCCAGGGACGTCGCGGCGATCTGCACAAGCGGCAGCGGGACCCGCTTGGCGATGGGGTGCTTCTCCGGACCGGAGTGCGGCTTCTTGCCGGCACCGCCGCCGCAGGTGTAGCAGGGCTCGCCCTGCTGCGCCCAGTGGGAAAAGCGAGCAGGGCCGATGAACTCGATGATCGCGATGGCCGCCAACAAGGGGGTCTTCCCCCATCCCTTGGCGCGGCGCAGGGCCGCCGTGCGGTAGACCCACCGGCCGTTGTCATCGATCGCGTAGAGCCACACCAGGAAGCGCAACTGCTCGGGGCTGAAGCTCCACGGGCGGCCGGCGTGCTCGCCGTCAGGCTGGACGATGTATCGCTCAGCCCAGCGCATGATCTCGTAGCCAAGACTTCGGGAACGGGCGGGGATGCTGGTCGGCAAGTTTCCCGTCAGCGGCATCGCTCACCCGCCTTTCGCTATTCTGAGAGCATCTTGAAAAGTTCCTCGTCGAGGTCCACGGCAGCCTCCTGGGAAAACTGAGCTGCTTCTCGTTCAGACTGCTGCTCGAAGCTCATTCGGAGCCTGGCCCGGTCCTCGACCGTCCCGCCCCACTTCGCGGTCCTCATGCGGATCTCGGAGGCGTGCTTCATGTCGCCCTGGTAGAAGGCGTCCACCAGCCGAGTGGTGATCTCCAGCTCGGCCCAGTCGGTCTCCGACCAGCCGGAGGTCTGCGGGGCGCACGCCCACGTCTTCCAGAACCTCTTCGCGCCGGCCGTCGTGATCCCAAGCGCCTTCGGGAGGGCCCGGCCTTCCCTGGCGGTGTCGGTGAGCTTCTGCGCGTGCTCGTGCGTGTTGCGCCGTACGGCGTTGTCCTTCGGGCGGGGGCCGCGAGTCACAGCCTCACCGCGCTCGGATCGATGCCGTACAGGTCGGCCAGCTCCTCCAGCTCGGCGCGGGCGGCCTGCCTCCAGTTCTGCCGAGCTGCCGCCCTGGGGGGCTGCACGCGGGCCACTGGGGCACTCCAGGTGCACGGGCAGTCCTCGCAGCGGCCGTTGCAGTCGGCGGACATGGGGGCCTCCCGATTGAATTAATTAGCCCCCACCGCAGGAGCGGGGCTGGGGATCACGTTCTGTCGTGGTGGTAGGTCTTCCTGCGGTGGCAGGGGCGGCACAGCGCCCAGAGGTTGTCCAGCTCCCACGAGCCACCACGGGCCACAGGGACGATGTGATCGACTTCCAGCTCCGTCCGAGAGCTGCACATCTGGCAGGCGAACCGGTCCCGGGCGAGGACGCGGGCCCTTCGGCTGTTCCAGTCGCCGGGGCGGTTCCTGTTCCGGGCAGAGGGGCGGTTCCAGCCCCGACGCAGCTGGTGTTCCTTGCACCGGCCGTCGCGGACGGTCTTGGAGGTGCAGCCGTCTCTCAGACAGATGGATGCGGCTCTGGGCACGGTGCACCTCCAAGCACGACGGAGGCCCCGGCCGGTTGCTGGTCTGGCGGCCGGGGCCATGGTCCCTGCTTGGCCCGCTCCCCGGATTGGTGATCGACGGGGGGTCAACAAGCAGAGAGATTCTGAGGAGACGAACGGGGGAAAACGGTACCGGTTGCTCCAGGCACCCACTTCGTTGAAATCTTAATGAAGCTTTCATTTTGGAAGTGAATAGATCAAGTGTTCGAACTCCCTTTGGTCGTTCTCTACTATGTATGTAGGTGCAAGTAGGAGAGAGTCTTACGGTGCGGCATCTAAGTGAGGGGCAGGTCACACAAGGTGTGAGTAAGTAGGTAAAAAGTTGACAGTCGGAAACCCCTGGGGGTACCGTGTCAGTCAGTCGGATTGAGGGTATTCACCGAAAAAGGGGGCGCACGCTCCATGGCGAAGCTGCCAGAGAATAGCGTTCTGAAGAAGTTGATTCTTAAGGGTTTCTCGGATGACGAGATTGCCGCTACTTACGAAGTCTCGCGCCAAGCTGTGTGTGACCGGAGAATCCTGCTGGGTATCCGCAGGAAGGCCGAGCTGACCACCTATGTCGGCAGCCTCATCCCCTGGAGCGTGAAGACCCTCCAATACGGCAAGGGGACGCACCACACCGCGCACGCGCTTGAGAGTCTGAAGCTGTTCCTGCGCTCCCGACTGGACGATGAGTCGCTGTCGCAGAGGCAGAAGGACAATGTCGCCCGGTTCAACCGCAGGCTCCTCAAGTACCCCAGCCTGGTGCTCGACTACGACAGGGAGTCGGAGAAGGGCTTCAAGTGGGTGGATCGGCAGCCTGCGGACGGTGGCTCGATCATCCGGTGGCCGGCAGAGGTCGAGACACCTTCCGCCGAGGTCTTGGACCTGTTCAAGATGCCAGACCCAAGTGAGAGCGACGGAAGTTCTTCATGATCCAAAATCACACACCTGAAGATCACTACCGCGACTGACGGGCCCCTTGCGTGAGAGGGGCCCATTTTTACATCCAGCGGAGTAGTCTGCGCCCTTGGTTGTCATACCTGAGGTGGATGCCCTGTGAACTACCTCACCAGGTAATTCGCAGTTGCACGTCGGAAACCGGTCTAAGCTCGAAATGGAGCAACACCGCTAGTCCGGAGGGGGAGCATGAACCTGTCCGTCAGTGGGACCCAAGTCCCCACTGCCCGTAACGCAGATCTGATTGAGGCCATCCAGCGACTTGGGGGTTGCGAGCCTCTGACGGTCAAGCAGATAACGGGAAACGGAATTATCGTCGCGCGGCAGCGCGGGACAGGTGTTGGCGATTTCTGGTACGTCGTCATATCGGATGTCATGACCGAGGATGACTGGGGAGAACTCGATGATCTCAGCGCCGAGTTGAAAGCCCCCTGGAATCGAAGAATCCTGGAAGCTGAAATGTGCAGCCGCCCAAACCGACTGCTGCCCGGATCCACCTATAGCATTCTTTACACCGTTCACCCGGAGGCTCATTCGTGAGTGACCTTGCAACAATGCCCCGATCTGTTTCCCAGGTCGAGCAGTACGAGAAGTGCGCTTGGCGGTACTACCTTCAGCGGGTCGAGAAGGTGACCCCCCGCCCCGCGGCCTGGTCGCACCATGGCACGGCATTCCATGCTGCGGCTGAAGACTACGAGAACTCGGCCCGGACCATGGAGGCCGAGGAAGTCGTCCAGTGCTTCAGTGACAGGTACTCCGCCCTGGTGAACGCGTCCTTGGACCAGGAGCCGGACACGGACCGCTGGCTGGCGGCCGGCGTGTCCGGCGGTGAGGACATTGAGAGGCGCTATGCCCTCGGCCAGGAGCAGACGGCGCGGTACGTGGAATGGTCGCAGGGGGCCGGCCCTGTCATCTGGACCGTCCCCGCGAACAAGCTCGCCCTGGAGCTGGCCTTCTCCGTCGAGATCGGCGGGGTGAAGGTGCGAGGCTTCATCGACCAGCTCACCGTCGAGCCGGACGACTCGTTGCGCGTGCGCGACCTGAAGACCGGTACGACCAAGAGCAAGTTCCAGTTGGAGGCGTACAAGGTGGCCGTTGAGAAGATCTACGACGTGCCGGTGAATCGAGGGGACTGGTACCTCGCGAAGAGTGGCGGCCTGTCTCGCACAGTCAAGCTCGACAAGGTCACCGAGGCCGAAGTGGGAGCCCGGTTCGCCGCCACGGACGAAGGCGTGAAGCGAGGAGACTTCCCCGCCAAGCCCGGCTTCTCCTGCCGCTTCTGCGACGTATCCCACGCCTGCTCTTTCCGCTCAAAAACTTGCTAGACGGAAGATTGTGGTAAAGTGGAACTGAAGGACGGGCCCGCTCGGCGGGCTATTTTTCAGTCGAGAAACTTGCTAGTCGGAAAGAGGTAGGGTCGTCTACTCGCTAGCGCAGTCCGCACGAATGAAGGGTTCGGCGGGAGAGCCGATACCCCACCCGTTCCGCGGACTCTCGAAGCTCGAAGTCGAGTTCCGTCGAGGGGAACTGTCGATCGTGGCGGCAGCGGCCGGTACCGGGAAGAGCCTCCTCGCCTCCAATCTGGCCGTGCAGAGCAACGTGCCGACCCTCTATTGGAGCGCGGACAGCAATGCCGCCACCCAGCTCACCAGGGCAACCGCCATCCTCACCGGGGATGACATTCGGGATATCAAGAAGGCCCTGCGGGAAGACCGGTTCGATGCCTACGAACAGGCCGTCAGTCGGCGGTGGTGGCTCCGCTTCAACTACTCGGCGCGGCCCACGCCGGCCGACATGGAACGGGACCTGGAGAGCTACCGCGAAGTCTTCGGGATCTACCCGCACCTGGCCGTCGCCGACAACCTCTCCGATCTCGACGGAGGGGACGTAAAAGACGCCGAGAGCTACACGTTCGGCCTGGAAGGCATGTGTGAATACCTGAACGAAATGGCTCGGGAAACCAAATCCCATGTCATGGCGATGCATCACGTCGTCGGGGAATATGCAGACGGCCTCAAGCCCATCCCGCAGTCCGGCCTCAAGGGGAAGGTCTCGCGCGTCCCGAGCCTCATCCTGACGATCCATAAAGAGATCGACGGCATGGACAGCCGGACTCTGAACGTCAGCCCCGTGAAGAACCGCGAGGGATTTGAAGACTCGTCAGGCGAGACCTTCGCCTCACTCGACTTCGACCGAAGGACCATGCGACTTACCGACATGGAAGCTGAGTTCGGGTGATTTCATTTACCCACAAACTTGCTAGTCGAGAGTGGCGGTCGGTCTGTGGCTGAGCCCCGCAAGGGCTACCGGAAGTGCGCGAAGTGCCAGAAGAACCGGCAGGAGCGGTTCTTCACCCCGCGCGGCAAGGTCTGTTCCACCTGCCGCACGGCCACTCGCCGGGCCTCGGCCCGCAATGCCCGCTTGCAGGCCACCTACGGCCTGACCGCCGAGGAGTACCAGCTGCTCTTCGACCACCAGGGCGGCCGATGCGCCATCTGCCGGGAGACCCGGACCAAGAACCTGGCGGTCGATCACTGCCACAAGACCGAAGCCATCCGCGGCCTGCTCTGTCAGCGCTGCAACGGCCACCTGCTCGCCCGAGGGGCGAGGGACAGACCGGACGTACTGCGCCGCGCAGCGGACTACCTGGAGCACTACCCGGCCTGGGAAGTCCTGGGCCCCCGATTCACCCATGACAGGGATCCACAGTGAACGATGAGAAGACGACGGCCATCTCCACCGCCCGCGAGTGGCGCGGCAATCACAAGACATGGGTGGACTCCCATCGCCGCTACGAATTCCCCGTCAAGGTACGGAAGGTCGGCGATGTGTCCCACGCCGAAGCCTCCAATCGCTGAACTCTTCGCAGAGTTCTACCCCGAGGTGCACATACCGAAGGCCGGCCAGTGGCGAAAGATCTGCTGCCCGGTCCACCGGGAGAGCAACCCGAGCGCCAGCGTCAACCTTGAGCTGAACCGCTGGAAATGCTTCGTGTGCTGCCTCTCGGAAGACTCCTACGACGTAATCATGAGAGAGAGGGAGATTGGCTTCCGCCAAGCTCAAGAATGGGCCAGTAGCCGATTCGGTTCCCTCGGCGAGGGACTACTTCTCGCAGATGAGTGGAAGCCCCGCCGAGGAATACATCAGGCGCCGAGGTTTGGGATCCGTAGCCGAGAAGTTCGGCCTGGGATTCGCCGGTTCGGCGAGAACCGGGCATGAACGGATGGGCGGCCGGCTCGCGATCCCCTACCTCCGCCCGGCCGGCGGCGAGTACGCCGTGGCGACTCTGCGGTTCCGGTGCATCGAGGACCACGACTGCAAGTCCCATGGCGGCAACAAGTACAAGTCCCTCCCCGCAGACCCGCCCCGCCTGTTCAACACCCAGGCCCTCATCGTGCCGTCGCCGTACGTGGCGATATGCGAAGGCGAGATCGACGCCATGACCCTCGAAGCCGCGGGAGTCCCCGCTGTGGGCATCCCCGGCGTGGGGGCCTGGCGGGACCACTGGGACCCGGCGTTCGCCGGATACGAGGTCGTGTACGTCGTTGCCGACGGGGACGAGCCGGGAGTCAAGTTCGCGGACACGCTGGCCGAACGACTCACCAACGCGAAGGTGATCCTCCTCGGCGACAACCACGACTCCAATTCATTCATGCAGGAATACGGGCCCGATGCCCTGAGAGGAAAGCTCGGACTTTGAACAGCAAGTGGAAGCCCGGCACCCGTGTACGGGTCAAGTCGGAAGTCGAGGACTGCGGGGACATGCTCGGCACCGTCGAGGAGGTCAGCTACGCCTCCTGGAGCCAGGAAACCTCGATCCTGCTGGACGAGGACGCGTACCAACTGGGCGCGCATTTTCATGATGACGAGCTGGAAGAGGTGACGGGATGACCGCGAACTTCAAGGCCGGGGACCGGGTGGTCATCGGTGAGGCCGGCGGCTACGAGCCCCAGGCCGTGGCCAATGCCCTCTACCGGGGTCGCCAGGGCACCGTCACCAACGTCATCACCGAGGACGGCTACCCCTACCCCTACGAGGTCACCTTCGACAACGGTGGCCCGCTCGGCTTCGCGGAGACCGAGCTGACCCCCGTTCGGCCGGAGGGGCAGGGCGTGGTCGAGCCCCGGCTTCCTGCTGCCCCTGAACTTGCTAGTCGGACCGTCGTCAGCCCTGAGCACTACACCAGCCACCCGTCCGGCATCGAGTGCATCGAGATTACCCAGCACATGAACTTCCCACTCGGGAACGCCATGAAATACATCTGGCGCGCTGGACTCAAGCACCCCGACGCCATCACGGATCTGGAAAAAGCAAAGCAGTACATCGAAATCGAGATCGAGCGCATTCGGGAGTTCGCGTGAAGCAGTTCCACATGACCGTCACCTGCGACGGTGGCCAGATCATCCCGGACGAGCTGGACTTCACCTTCGAGGTGGCCGCTTCCCTGGACGAGGTTTCCCGACCGCTCTACGAGAGCGCTGCGGAGAACGGGATCTACGACGACACCACCCCCGGTCTCACCCGGTTCATTCCGGCCCACCGGATCTACTTCATCGAGATCGAGGAGACTGCGTGAAGCGAATAGTCGTTATCAGTGACACACAGCTTCCGTACGAAGACCGGCGGGCCCTGCGGAACGTCATCACCTTCGTGGGCGACTACCAGCCCGACGAGGTGATCCAGATCGGCGACCTCGTGGACTACCCAGCCCCGTCCCGGTGGACGGCCGGCACCCGGGCCGAGTTCGAAGGCGGCGTCCTGGCGGACTCCGACTACGCCAAGCGGAACTTCCTGGAGCCCCTTCGAGCCGTCTACGACGGGCCCGTGAACGTCCTGGAGGGCAACCACGACGAGAGGCCGCGGAAGTACCTGACCAAGAACGCCCCGGCCCTGGCCGAGTCGAACGCCTTCGACTTCGAAGTGCTGCTCGACTTCGACGGGTTCGGAGTCAGGAAGGTCGAGCCGTACTACCGCTTCGCACCGGGATGGGTCGCCATCCACGGGCACGAGTCGCCGGGCCTGAACGGCATCGCCGGCCGCACGGCCGCGGCCAAGGCCAAGAAGGCCGGCACGTCGCTCGTCATGGGTCACACCCACCGCCTCGCGATCTCCCCGGAGTCCACCGGCTACGGCGGGAAGCTCCGCACCATCTACGGGTTCGAGTGCGGGCACCTGATGGACGTGCGCAAGGCCAGCTACCTCAAGGGCGGGCCCGCGAACTGGCAGAAGGGCTTTGGCCTGTTCTACGTCGGCCAGTACGGCGCCACCCCGCACGCCATCCCGGTCGAGGACGACGGCTCCTTCGTCGTGGAGGGCGAGTGGTTCGGAGAGATCAAGCGAGGAAAGGGCGGCCGGTTCGCCTCGAAGGAAGGGGCCGCAGCAGCATGAGCACCACCGTGGAACTGGACTGGGCGTATCTCTCCAAGCTCGCGGACAAGGTGGCGGGCAGCATCGCGTCCAGTTGGGCGATCGTCGAGAAGGACGACGTCAAGCAGGAAATCCTCAAGCACGCATACGAGTTCCGCTCGACGGTCGAGGAGTACTACGCGCACGAGGACTTCCTGTGGAAGCTCTTCAAGAAGGCCGGCGTGCAGTACGCCTCCCGCGAGCGCGACTACCGCGACCTCATGGACGACCGGTACTACTACACCCCCGACGAGGCCAAGCGTGCGCTGGCGACCTTCCTTTACACCGACGAGGAGCTGGCCGAACTCCTGGGGCGCCGTGACGACCTGCTTCGGTGCGATGTCACCGACGCCTTGCTGTCGGCCCGCATGGACGCGCAGAGCGCCCTGAAGCGCTTGTCCCAGCGGCAGCAGGCCCTACTCCTGCGCCGTTACGTCTACGGCCTGCCCATCGAGACCAACGCCGACGAGGTGGCGCTCTCGCGGGCGGTCGTAGCTCTGGCCCGGCAGATGAACCGGGTTCTCCGTACCAAGTAACCGAAGGAAAAAGCATTTGACTGACTTCACCACCGAGACCGCCGAGACCGTCTACCAGCGGACCTACAGCCGCACCAAGCCGGACGGCACCCAGGAAGAGTGGGCCGAGACCGTTGAGCGCGTCGTGGACGGCAACCTCGCCCTGGTCCCCGAGCGCTACATCGAGAAGGGCGAGCGCGAGGCCCTGATCAACCTCATCAGCTCCTTCGCCATGCTGCCCGCCGGCCGCCACATCAAGAGCAGCGGCGTGAACCCGTTCGCGCTCAACAACTGCTGGGCCGCCGGCTGGACCCCGGACGATCCCGCCGAGCACTTCACCTTCACCCTCCTCCGCCTGGCGGAGGGCGGGGGAGTCGGAGCGAACTACAGCTCCCGGTTCTTCAAGGACTTCCCCGAGATCAAGATCCCCGTCGTCGTCCACATCGTCTGCGACCCGGCCCACCAGGACCACGACGACCTCAAGGCCGCGGGACTCCTCTCCGAGGACTACTCCCACGACTGGGCCGGGGCCTACCCGGTCGAGGACAGCCGTGAGGGCTGGGCCGAAGCACTGGGCGACCTGATCCGCACCTCACACAACGGCGACACTCGCCATGTTCAGCGCGTCTACGACGTCTCCCGCGTCCGACCCAAGGGAGCCCCGCTGCGCAACTTCGGCGGGACCGCCTCCGGCCCGGCCCCGTTCGCCGAGATGCTGATCAACGTCGGCGAGATCCTGGCCGCCAAGGTCAGCCTGTCGAGCGTCCTGACCCCGGTCTCCTACGTACCCGGCCGCCTTGACGGCCTGGACGCTATGGAGATCGATCACGAGATCGCCCGCTGCATCGTCAGCGGCGGCGTCCGCCGCTCCGCCCGCATGAGCATCATGCGCTGGGACGACCCCCTCATTAATGAATTCATCGACGTCAAGGCGCACGGAGGCCACTGGACGACCAACATCTCCGTGGAGGTGGACGAGCACTTCCTCAAGCAGCTCGGGAAGTTCGACGGCTCCTCCTGGCCGGTGCTCATGCGGATCGCCAAGGGGATGCTCCGCAACGGCGAGCCGGGCCTGTGGAACAGCTCGCTCACGGCCATGGGAGAGGTGGACGGCACCTACACCACGAACCCCTGCGGTGAGGCGACCTTGACCCCCTGGGAGCCGTGCAACCTCGGCTCAATCAACCTGGGCCGGTTCGTCAATGAGCTGGGCATCGTGGACAAGAAGGCGCTCCACCGGGCCCACCGCTTCATGACCCGGTACCTGGTCCGAGCCACCTTCGCCGAGGTGGCCGACCAGAAGTCCGCGGAGGCCATCCGTAAGTACCGCCGCATCGGCGTCGGACACCTCGGCTTCGCGGACTACCTGGCCACGCAGGGCATCCTCTACTCGGAGGCCGCCGAGACCCCGAGCGTCCGCAAGGACCTGGCGGCCATGGCAAAGGTCGTGGAGAAGGCGGCCCTGGAGTACGCCAACGAGCTGCGCATCCCCGTACCGATCAAGACCCGGGTGATCGCGCCGACCGGCACCATCTCCAAGCTGGCCGGCGCGAGCGGTGAAGGCATCCACGCCCCCTTCGCGGACTTCTTCGTCCGCCGGATCCGCTTCTCGGCGCTGGAGCCGACCGAGGCCGCGAAGATCGAGGAGTACAAGCAGGCCGGCTACCACGTAGAGCCGTGCGCGTACGCGGCGAACACCATGGTCGTGGCCATCCCGACGAAGGACCCGCTGGTCGATCGGGTCATGGACCCCTCGTACGTCCAGCACGCGGGCATGTTGTCGATCGAAGACATGCTGTCCGTGCAGGCCCTCTACCAGGAGTTCTGGGCCGACCAGGCCGTGTCCTACACGGTCAACGTGGACCCGGCGAAGTACGAGCCGCTGGAGCTGGCGCAGATGCTCAAGCGGTGGCTGCCGCACCTGAAGGGCACGACGGTCTTCCCAGAGATGTCGTTCGAGCAGCCGCCGTACGAGCGGGTCTCGAAGGATGAGTACGAGCGCCAGGTGGCAGACCTCGGCATCGAGTCGTCCGACACTTCCTACGACGAGATATGTGCATCAGGAGCTTGCCCCGTGTGAAATAGGGCACCACTTCAAAACTTGCTAGTCGTAAAAATGCTGCGCATACTGAAAGTGCAGGAAAGGAATGCGAATGAGCTACCCGGACCCCTTCGAGGATAAGTCCCCGTGGGAATCGGAGGCCCCGCGGCCCTCCAGTGAGACCCTCAATACCCCGAGCAAGGTGGATATGCCTATGACTGACGGCAATAAGGTTCGCGTGACCCTCAAGGGTGGCACCGGCTATGACGCCCCCTGGATCACCATCGACGGTGTGAACGTCGCAGACGCCCTCGCCCAGCTCGATGAGAAGGAGCTGATCAAGGGGCTCATCGACGCCGCAGCGAAGGCCGGCAGGTACTTCGCTTCCACCGGCAAGCCTCCGGCTGCCGGTTCCGGCCCGAAGAAGTTCGAGGGCGGTCGAGTCGTCTCGGCCGGCGCGGGCGGCGGTGACCCGCAGGGCGACGTCACCTGCGTCCATGGTGACCGTGTGCACCGCACCGGCGCCACCTGGGAGGCGATGTTCTGCCCCGCGCGAGAGAAGTCGGAGCAGTGTCCTCCGGCCTGGAAGGACAAGAAGACCGGGAAGTTCGCGGTGAAGGGCTAACTCTGTCCTTTTCGTGACCTGAAACTTGCTAGTCGGAAATGGGGGGTCGGTGAACCCGGCCCCCCGCCCTCCCGAAGGAGTGCAGTGGACATCGAGTTCCGTTCCCGCATGACCGTCGAACTGATCGACTCCATGGGCGACGATCACAGCATCGCCCGCGCGGCCCGCGTCTCGTCAGGCACCACCGGAACCCCGGAGCGGAACCGCGGCCTGATCAACATGCTGATGCGCGACCGGCACGGCAGCCCCTTTGAGGCCGTCGTTCTCCAACTCCGCGTCGAGTGCCCCATTTTCGTGGCCCGCGAATTCCTCCGGCACCGCATGGCCTCCTATAACGAGGTCTCCGGCCGCTACCAGGAGATGCAGCCAGTCTTCTACGCCCCCGACGAGCACCGCCCCCTACGTCAGACCGGAAAGCCCGGCGCCTACCACTTCGAGGCCGGCACTCCCGAGCAGCACAGCCTGACGAGCACCGCGCACAAGTCCGCCGCCGGATGGTCGTGGGAGCACTACCGCTGGCTGCTGAAGGAAGGCGTGGCACGCGAAGTCGCCCGCAACGTCCTGCCGCTGAACCTCTACACCTCGTTCTACGTGACCCTCAACCTCCGGTCGCTCCTGAACTTCCTCTCGCTGCGATGGGCACACCCGGACAGCACCGTCCCGACCTTCCCCCTCGCCGAGATCGAAGACGTGGCCATGCAGATCGACCAGTTCGCGCGAACAGTGGCACCAGACGCCATGGCCGCCTTCGACAAGAACGGCCGGATCGCCCCGTGAACGATTACGAAAACTTCGAAGTCATCGGCATGGAAAACGGCGGAGTCGATGTCGTCTGCCTGGACTGCGAAGAGTGGGCCGGCGGGGGTGGCTGCTCCTGCTGCAAAGACCAGGAAGTCCGGATCTCGGACCTGATCAGGGCGGCAGACGCCCACACCTGTCCCCCCGAAGTGGAGCGCGGCAATGAATGAATTCGAGCGCAACTACTCCTTCGTCCACGTCGAAGCCGACGCGCATCCCAGCCTCTCCTTCGAAGGGGCCCCCACCGTGACCATCGACGCGGCATTCGTCGTCAGCGGATACCGGGGCTGGAACTCCTGGCAAATCAGTCTGGACGCCGCGAAGCTGCTGCGGAATTCACTGGACGCCGCTATCGCGTCCCACGAGCCCTCGGAGGAGTAGAGCCTGACCCGCCACAACTCGAAAGCGGGGAATCGGTGAAGACCATCGGCTACGTCCTCAAGGGGACGCCGATCACCATCAACATCGCCGAGACCACCGACGACCTCACCCCGTTCCGCACCTTCGTGACCAACAACCCCGTGCTCGGCTTCGACACCGAGACAACCGGACTCGACTGGTGGGCAAACGGCTTCCGCTGCCGCCTCGCACAATTCGGGAACGCAACCGAGTCGTGGGTGCTCCCGGTAGAACTGGGGCCAGATTTCACGCAGGCCGCACGCTGGGCCCTGGAGCAGGCGGAACGCCTGATCGCCCACAACGGCACCTACGACGTGCACGTAGCCGAGGCTCGAATAGGGCCGACCATTGAGGAGTTGGCGCCCAAACTCCTCGACACAAAGTACCTGGCACACCTCGTGGATCCCCGCGCCGTCAAGGAAGGCGGGCCCGGTCTCAAGCTCGAAGAGCTTCTGAAGTACTACGTGGACCAGCGGGCCGCGGAAGAGGTCAAAGGCTCCATGACCTCCCTGGCGAAGAAGTACAAGGTCAAGAAGGAAGAGATATGGCCCGTGGTCGAACTCTTCGACCCGGACTTCCTCCTCTACGCGGGCATGGACCCGGTCTGGGCCTTCCGGCTCTTCCACATCCTGTGGCCCAAGGTGCCGACGAGGTCCCGCAAGGCCGGCCTGGTGAGCTGGGAACACCGCCTCGGCTACGTCACCTCGAAGATGGAACGCACGGGCTACCTGCTCCACGAGCGGTACGCCCAGGAGCGGACGAAGGAGCTGCTGGCAGACCAGCGACGCTGGGAAGTAGAGGCAGCGAAGTACGGCGTCGAGAACGTCAACAGCAATCAGCAACTCATCACCGCGTTCACCGGGTTCGGCATTCGCCTCACCAAACGGACGAAGCCGAGCAAGAACCATCCGCAGGGGCAATTCGCGATGGACGACGACGTGTTGTCGTCCCTCAAGCATCCCTTGGCCGATGCGGTGACCAAGGCCAAGAAGGCAGGGAAGTGGAGGAAGACATGGTTCGAGCGGGCCCTTAACGGCCAGGACGCCAACGGCCGGGTGCACGGAAGCATCAATAGCTGCCAGGCCAGGACGGCCCGGATGTCGATCACCGGGGCCATCCCCGCCCAGACCTTCCCCGCAGGGGACGGCTACGTACGCGGAATGTTCCTCGCTGACGAAGGTGAGGTCAGCGTCAGCATCGACTACGGAAACATGGAACTCCGGGTCATGGCTGCGGCCTCCGGAGACCCAGTCATGCTGGAAGCGTTCCGGAACGGTGACGACCTCCACAACTTGACCGCCATCGCGGCCTTCGGCCCCATGCCGGAAGGTGCGGAGAAGCACCCCATGAGGAAAGCGGGCAAGGGCACGAACTTCACGGTGTGTTTCGGCGGCGGCTGGAAAGCCGTCTCCGAACAGTGGGGCATCGCCCCCGCAGATGCCAAGAAGGCCGTGAAGGCGTTCTGGGAAACCTACACGGGAGTCAAGCGATTCTCCGAGAAGCTGCAACGCGAGGCGCGGCGTACCGGATACGTCTACACCGCCACCGGCCGGCGCCTCCCCGTGGACCGCGACCGGGCATACGCCGCCCTGAATTACTACATCCAAAGCAGCGCTCGCGACATCACGGCTCGGGCCCTCATAGAGCTGGATCGAGCTGACTTCACGCAATGGATGCGGCTACCGATTCACGACGAGATCGTATTCAGCTTCCCGCGCGAGCGGGCTGCCGAGCTGACCGAACAGGCGGCCCGAATCATGGAGATGACCTTCAAGGGTCTCCTCATCCCCGCGGACGGGGAGATCGGCGAGCAGAGCTGGGGCAGCGTGCTTGAGCTGGAGAACTCCAAGCACTGACGGCCGGAATGACGCCTTACCTACGAGGAGCATGAATGAATGAAGAAAATGGTCTGAACGAGATGATGGAGAACCTGGAGGCCGAGTTCAACGCGGCCCGGCTGGAGAAGCGCGGCTCGTTCGCGGTCGCAGCCGCACGGATCACCGGCCTCGTCTACCTCGAAGCGATCCAGGCCGGCGTCCCTCACGTCCTCGCCCAGGAGATGGCCCAGGACTACTGGGGCAACGAAGTCGGCGGGCCGACGTACGTCATCGCCGACGCGGACGACGAGTGAGCGCGGTGGACAGGCCCGGATGGGATGAGTACTTCCTCGGCATTGCAGAAGCGGTTGCGGTCCGCGGTGACTGCCTACGTGCGCGTGTGGGGGCCGTCCTGGTTCGCCCAGATCGGCGAATCGCGGCTACGGGGTACAACGGTGCCCCTCCGGGGGGACCGTCGTGCCTTGGTGGCGGGTGCCTTCGCTGTCGCTCCGACGCTCCCACGGGAACCGGTTACGGAGCCTGCATCGAGACGCACGCGGAGGCTAACTGTCTCCTGTACGCGGACTGGGCGGACTGCCAGGGTTCGACGCTCTACATCACCCGGGCCCCCTGCCGGGACTGCTCGAAGCTGATCGGCTCCGCCGGTATCAGCCGGGTCATCTGGCCCCAGGGCAGCATTCTCCTGCCCTGAAACTTGCTAGTCGTAAATTGGGCCCCCGAGGGAACTCGGGGGCCCTGCCGGTGCCGGGAGGCGTCACGCATGAAGTTCATCAGCAAGGAAGAGTGGGTCACCCGCGAACTGGCCAAGATCCCCGCCTGGACCGAGGAGACCGACCGCGAACTTCGCCAGATCCTCGGCCTCGCAGACCCGGCTACGACCGGGGAACGACCCTGAGCAGATCCGGATCGAACGGAGCGCTACGCGACCGCCCCTTCGGGATCGGCGAGACGATCACCGCATGAATGATGCGGCCGATGGCCGCGCGCTTCTGCGTCAGATCCATGTCCTTCCACTTCGACCGGTCCCACCCAGAGAAAGCATTCTTCGCCGCCTGCTCATCCAGGAAGTCCCGCCGGTCCGCTTCCAGGCCGGCGATCTTCTCATCCAGCCCCGGAAGCAGCCGGTAGAACGAGTCGTCCGACACGGCGCCCTCGGCCCACTTGGTTTCGAGGGTGCTTCGTCGTGCCTGGACATCGGCGAGCATGGCCGCCCCGGCCCACTCCACCTTCTTGGGCTGCGTCATCTTGTACCGGGCTTCAAGGGCGCGCACGATCAGCTCCTCCAGGAACTCGTCCACGGGTGCCATCTGACGAGAGGTCCCAGCGCAGTCGAGCCTCGCGCACACGTAGACGCAGTTGTCGGGCTTCGCCTTTGTCGGGCGCGGATTGCCCCCCATCTTGGAGTTGCAGATCTTGGACGGGTCGTCCTTGCGCGGGGCGCCGCAGCGCAGGAAGCCTGAGAACAGGTACTTCCGCGTCCGCGACTCCGGGGAGCCCGGCACTGCGAGGCCGGGGCTCGTCTTCCGGAGGCCACCCGCCTGGGCCCCCCGGCGAACGGAGAGCTGCCGCAGAGCCTCCGACTCCTCGACCGTGCAGATCGTCTCCCACTTGCCCATGACGGGGTTCCCGCTCTTGTCGAGCACCAACTTGCCACCCACGGCTCGTTGACCGCACAGCACCGGGTTGATCAAGAGCTGCCGCACCGTAGCCCCTGACCACGGCTTCCCGCTCGCCCCGACGATCCCGAACTCGTTGAGGTCCCGAGCGATCGAGTTCCACGCTCGACCCTCCAGGGCCTTGTCGATCATGTGGCGCAGGATGATCGACTCCTCGGGGTGGAGCTTCATGTTCATCCCGCGGCCTTCGCGCACATCCTGGGCGAGCCACCCGAACCGGCGCCGGCCGCCAGGCGAGGTCCCGTCCTGGGCCCTGCGGCGCAGGTTGCGCTCGGTCCGCTCCTTGGTCTTGGTGACCTCGCCCTCGGACACGCCAGAGTTGACCAGGCCCAGGATGTTCCCGCCGACGCTCGCTAGGTCATAGGGCTTCCGCCGCTCTATGAAGAGCCCGTCGCCCTTGACGATCACCGCCCGCCGGAACTTGATGTAGTCCTCCGGGAGGCGCCATACCCGCTCGTGCTCGACCGAGATCACCGCGCACACCGGGTAACCCTCGGAGGTCTTCCGATAGTGCAGCGAGCGGGTCATGTCGATGAAGCTCGGCCTCACCACCTCCGGGTCGGCGGCGGTGATGTTGTTGTCCTCGAAGAACTTGACGATCGCGATGCCGTGCTCGACGGCCGTCTCCGCGTTCTCCTCGTGCTGGTGCCGGACGCCGGTGCCGACCTCCCTCGTCTTCGCCCGCGTCGAGGAGCGGAGGGCATGGTCGCCGCTGATCCGGGAGTAGTCCACGCCCGGTATTCGGCCATCCAGCCACTCTTCGAAGGTGTGTCCCTCCTTCAGGGCGCTCACCAGCTCCGGGTTGAGGAAGCTGCGCGAGGAACCGGCCACCATGCCCTCCGATAAAGTTGCTAGTCGGAACTTGCTAGTCGGAAACTATACACATGTTGGCGGATTGACTCAGACGAGTGGATGGCCGACTACGGCTTCCTGGAGGAGGGCGGCGCCGCCGCCGTCGGCGAGGTGCTGGCCCACAAGGAGGGCGCGCTGCCGTCGCTGGTGCACATGCACCCGGAGGAGACCGTCGGCCAGGCGATCGAGGTGCTGCGCGAGTACGGCGTCTCCCAGATGCCGATCGTCAAGCCGGGCGCCGGACACCCGGACGTGATGGCCGCCGAGGTCGTCGGCTCCGTCGTCGAGCGGGAGCTGCTCGACGCGCTCTTCGCCCAGCGCGCCTCGCTGTCGGACCCGCTGGAGAAGCACATGTCGGCGCCGCTGCCGCAGGTCGGCTCCGGCGAACCGGTCGCCGACCTGATGGCCGTCCTGGAGGGCGCGGACGCCGCCATCGTCCTGGTCGAGGGCAAGCCGAAGGGCGTCGTCAGCCGGCAGGACCTGCTGGCGTACCTGGCGCGCGAAGCGGGGAAGTGACGGCCCTTCCGGTGTGAGGCGGGGCGGCCGGCGGGGGCCCGGCCGTCCCGGCGCGCGGCACCCGCCGCCCCGCCGCGCAAGATGTGCACATGTGTCATGTGGACGCAGCACGCGCTTAACACGGGTCCGGCAGATTGTCGGTCACGGCGATCGGAACTCCGGAGCGGCTCCCGGACCTCCAGCTTCGCCGGGACGCCGCCTCCGGTCCTGGCCCGGAACGCGTCCCCCGCGGGGACCGCCGTCGTCCCGACCCCGGCCACGGCCGGGGTGCGGCGGTCCCCGCTCCTCTTCCCTGGGTGCGGTGGGCTCAGCGGGGCGTGGCCGGTTCGGGCCCCTCGGCGACGGCCGCGGCCGGCTCCGGCGGCACCAGCCGCCCCGTGTCACGCCGGGCGAAGATCCCGTACAGCACGGCCGGTACCAGCAGGCCGACGATCCAGGAGACATCGGCGCCCCCGAGCGGGCCGACCAGCGGGCCGGTGTAGAACGCGGTGGCCAGGAACGGCAGTTGGGCCAGGACGCCGACCGCGTAGACCGAGAGCGCCGTGCCGTTCCAGGCGCCGTAGCGGCCGCGCGGGTCGGTGAGCGCGGGGATGTCGTACCGCTCCTTGGAGATCAGGTAGTAGTCGACGAGGTTGATCGCCGACCACGGTGTGAAGAACGTCAGCAGGAACAGCAGGAAGTCCTTGAACGCGGTGAGGAAGGAATCCTTCCCCAGCAGCGCGACGACGGTGCCCGCCACCATGATCCCGGCGATGTACGCGATCCGGGCGCGCGGCGACAGGGTTCGCCGGCCGCGGAAGCCGCTGACGCCGGTCACCAGCGACATGAAGCCACCGTAGGTGTTGAGGATGTTGATGGTGAGCTTGCCGAGCGCGATGACGAGGTAGAGCAGCGAGGCGATCAGCCCGGTGCCACCGAGGCCCACGACGTACGTCACCTCGTGGCCGACGAAGGCGGCGGGCGCGGCCGCGGCGGCCAGCGCGCCGAACGTCATCGACCACTGCGAGCCGAGCACCGAGCCGGACAGCGTCCACCAGAACGTCGCCCGGGTCGAGGTGTGGCGCGGCAGATAGCGCGAGTAGTCGGCGACGTACGGGCCGAACGCCAGCTGCCAGGAGGCCGACAGGGAGACGGCGAGCAGGAAGACGGGCAGCCCGAAACCGTGCGGATGCAGCAGCGCGCCGAGGTCGGCCTGGTGGAGGAGGCGGGCGCCGAGGTAGACGAAGGCGAGCGCGCACACCAGCCCGGCGACCTTGCCGAGGAGGTGGATCAGGCGGTAGCCGACGGCCGTGGCGACACCTGTGACCAGCGCGAACACGATGATTCCGGTGGTGTCGCCGAGATGCGTCAGCTCACCGACCGCCTGTCCGGCCAGCACCGTGCCGCTGGCGAAGAAGCCGATGTACATCACGATGACCAGCAGCAGCGGGACGATGGCGCCGCGCACCCCGAACTGGGCCCGCGAGGTGATCATCTGCGGTAGTCCGAGCCGGGGGCCCTGCGCGGAGTGCAGCGCCATCACGGCGCCGCCGAGCAGATTGCCGACCAGCAGTCCGGCCAGCGCCCAGAAGGGCGTCGCGCCGAAGACGACGGCCAGCGCCCCGGTGACCACCGCGGTGATCTGCAGGTTGGCGCCCAGCCAGAGCGTGAACTGGTTGAACGCGCTGCCGTGCCGCTCCTCGTCCGGGACGACATCGATCGAGCGTTTTTCCACCACACCGGCCATGGACACCACCTCCTTGGGGGACTCCTGTATGAATTCATTCAGAATTAGGGTGGAGTGAATGGAAGGTCAATAGGTGGGAGTGGGGCATCTGTGCCGGACGGGGTGGAAGGGAGCCCGGTTCGGTGAGGTCTGGTCCGGTGCGGTCCGATTCGGGCGCCCGGCCGGCGCCGGCCCCCGGGCGGGCGTACGGCGGGGGTGTCAGGGCGGGCTTGCGGCGGGATCGGAGGTGCGTCGCGGGGCCGGAGTTTCCGTAGAGTCGATCGGTAGACGACATGGCCCCCGACCGGGCCGGGAGGAAGAGGCGATGAGCGGGGACGGGGACGGGCACGACGGCGGCGGTGCGGCCGGCGCCACGGGTGTGACGGGTGCGATGCGGACGACGGGCACGACGGGCACGACGCGTACGGGGGAGGCCGGTCTGGCCGGGGCCTCGGCGGAGGGTGGTGCGGCGGCCGGTGCGGTCGAGGTGCCGGCAGACGGTGGTGCGGCGGCCGGGGCCCCGGTGGCCGGTGCGGCCGGTGGCGATGCGGCGGCCGCCCGGTTGCAGCGGCTCTTCGAGGGGCGGCGGCTGACGCCCACCCAGCGGCGGATCGCCCACTGCATGGTGCGCCGCGCCGCCGACGCGCCGTTCCTCTCCAGCGTCGAACTCGCCGAACTCGCCGGGGTCAGCCAGCCCTCCGTGACCCGCTTCGCGGTCGCCCTCGGCTTCGACGGCTACCCGGCGCTCCGCCGCCATTTGCGCGACACCGCCCCGACCTCCCCGGACGCCACCGCCGTGGCCAACGAGTACCAGCAGGCGGTCCAGGCGGAGATCGACAACCTCCGCCATCTCGCCGCCGTCCTCGCCGACCCGGAACCGGTCGTCCGGGCGGGCCGGCTCTTCGCCGCCTCCCGCCCGCTGCCCGTCCTCGGCCTGCGCGCGGCCACCGCCCAGGCCGCCGGGTTCGTCTACTTCGCCCGCAAGGTCCACCCCGACGTCCGCCTCCTCGACGAGGGCGGCTCGCTCCTCGCCGACCGCATCGACGCCGCCGTACGCGCCGGGGCGAGCGCCCTGCTCTGCTTCGCGCTGCCGCGTCATCCGCGCGAGGTCGTCGAGGCGCTGGAGTACGCGCGCGCCGTCGGGCTCACCGTCGTCACCGTCGCCGACAGCGCTTTCGCCCCCGTCGCCCACCACACCGACCTGCTGCTGCCCGCCCCCGTCGGCACCGGCCTGACCTTCGACACGGTCTGCGCCCCGATGCTCCTGGGCCGCGTCCTGTTGGAGGCGATGTGCGACGCCCTGCCCGGGGCCCAAGCCAGCCTGGAGGAGTTCGACGCGAAGGCGGCGGCACGGGGGCTGTTCGTGGAGTGAGGCCCCGGGGACGGGTGCCTCGGGGGACCTCTGGTCTGGGCCCGGGCCTGCGGTTCCGGGCCGGTCCGTCGTGGCCGTTCGCCGTCTCTCGCCGCCCGTCCTCCGCCGCCCGCCTCCTGTCTCCCGTCTCAGGGAATCCTCATCCGGACTTACTACGATCCGCGGCCGGTACGGGGGTGTCGGTGCAGACGTGACGGTACGGGCGTGCCGGCACGCGGATGAGGCCGCGCCGGGCCGTCCGTGCGGCGTGGTCGAGGTGAGGAGGTCCGGTGTGGGGCGTGGGGCTTATGGGCTGGCGCGGGTGGCGGTGATCGTCCGGGCGCCGGCCGGGTGGCTGTGGTGGTCCGGACTGCTCGCGGCCGGAATCGGGGCGCTGCCGCCGGGGCTGACCGGGCGGCGGATCGGGGTGCTCGCCGGGATCGCGGGCGGCCTGATCGTCGCGTTCGCGGTGTACGCCGCGCGCCGCCGCCGCTGGAACGCCCTGCTGGGAGCCGCGGAACGGGCCGACCGTGCCGTCGTCCTCCAGGACCGGGCGGTCACCCTCCGCGCCTGGCGCCGGGCCCACCGCCGATGGCTGCTGCTCGCCTTCCCGGCCGCCGTCGCCTCGTCGTTCGCCCTGCCGGCGGCCGGTGGTCTGCTGCTGGCGGGCGCCGCACTCGGACTGTGGGCCAAGGCCCTGTGGCTCGGCCGCTGGGAACGGGAGCACGACGCCCTGCTCTGGGTCCGTACCGAAGCGGCGGTACGCGGTGGCGCCGCGGGGCGCACCGTCCCCGGCCACCGGACCACCGGCCTGGCCGCGGGCGACGCCGCCCCGGGCGGCGCCCGCACCCCGCGCCGCCGTACGGGCTCGGGGACGCCGCGGCGGTAGCGCGGCGGGCGGGACGGGCGGGACGCCTGCGGGCGGCCGGTCCCGGGTGGCCGCGCCGGCTCGCGCCGCCGTGGCCTGGCCCGGTGGCTCGCGCCATACGTGCCCGCAGCGCCTCGGCCGACCGCCCGAGCCCCTCAGCTCACCGCAGCGTGCGCAACCCCTCCCCGTGTGCCCCGCCGCTCTCCGCCGTCAGCTCCTCCAGGGTCTGCGGCGTACGGACGGTCGCGAAGCGGACCTCGCCCGACGGGTCCGCCGTGTAGCCGTACACCCCGGGCCGGGGCAGGGAGTTGTAGGCGAAGTGGGTGGAGAAGTAGTAGGCGCCGGTGTCCAGGAGCGCGGTGTGGTCGCCGGACTCCAGGAGGGGCAGCGGGCGGTTCTCGGCGACCAGATCGCCTGCGAAGCAGCACGGCCCGGCGATGTCCTGGGCGACCGCCGGCCCCTCCTTGGGGAGCCCCCGCGCGTCGTACGCGGCGACCCGCAGCGGCCAGGCGTCCGGCACGAACACCGTCCGGGTGGCGACCTGCGCCCCCGCGTGGGTGACCGCGATCGGCCGCCCGCCCGCCGACTTCGCGTACTCCACCCGCGCCACGACGGTGCCGTGCTTGGCCAGCAGTGACCGGCCGAACTCGGTCACCAGCCCGTACCGCCCCCGGAACAGCCCCGGCACCCGCTCCCGCAGCAGTTCCACATACTCCCGGTACGTGGGCGTGACCCGGTCGGACGTGAAGTTCACCGGCAGCCCGCCGCCGATGTCGAGGGTGTCGACCTGCGTCCGCCCCACCCGCGCGTTGATCTCCTCGGCGAGGTCGAACAGCGCCCGGACCCCGTCGGCCATCAGCGGCAACGCCATGCCCTGCGAACCGACATGGCCGTGCAGCCGGGTCAGCCACGGGCGGTCCTGGTAGGCCCACACCACCCACTCGCGGGCCCCCTCGTCCCGCAGCGCCACCCCGAACTTGGAGGTGTCCGTGGCGGTGCTCATCGCGCCGATGCTGCCGCCGCCGAGCTGCGGATTGACCCGCAGCCCCAGTGGCGCGCCGGTCGGTGCCGACGACACCAGCGCGTCGACCCGGGCCAGCTCCTCCGGATTGTCGATGTTGACCGCGATGCCGAGCGCCAGGGCCTCCCGCAGCTCGGCGGGGGTCTTGGCGGGGGAGTCCAGCACCGTGCGCCGCACCGGGACGCGCGCCGCGCGGGCCAGCGCCAACTCCCCGGGGCTGGCCACCTCGCAGCCCAGCCCCTCGTCGGTGAGCAGCCGCAGCACCGGCACCAGCGACGCCGCCTTCACCGCGAACGCGTGCAGCACGGGGACCCCGGCATCGGTGAACTCGGCGAACGCGGAACGGAGTTCGGCCGCCGAGCGCCGCACCCCCGCGACATCCAGCAGCCCGGCGACGGGTGCGGCGGGGCTCACGAGCCCCTGCTCGACGGCTGCCCGTACGGCACGGTCCCGGTCCGTGAGGCCCGGAACGGTCGGAGAACCAGTGGTGAGGCCAGTCATGTCGTCACTCCATCATCGCTCTGCCGTGCGACGCCACAGGTGTCCAGGGACCGGTCACCGAGCTGTTACGCCACCCCGGCGCCGCTCAGCTCCGCCTTCCGCCGCCGTGCGGACAGCCGCGACCCGGACTCCCGCCGGGTGGCCCGCCGCAGCAGCGGTACGGCCAGCAGGAACCCGAGAACCGCCCACGCCGCCAGCACCAGCGCGACCCACGGCAGCTCCCAGGACCCGGCGGGCTTCGCCGCCCGCGCCGCGTCCGGCAGCAGCGCCGACCGTATGCCCTGCGCCATCCACCGCAGCGGGAAACAGGACGCCACCCGCTGGACCGCCTCGGGCAGCGCGCTCAGCGGAAACATCGCCCCCGACGTCACCAGCAGCGCCATCACCGGCAGCGTCAGCAGCGCCAGCGCCTCCCGCGGGTTGGGGAGGACGGCGCCGATGGCGGCGCCCAGCGGTATGACGGCGAGCAGGCCCAGCGTGGTCACCCACAGCAGCGTCAGCCAGTCGCCCGGCCCGTGCGGCAGCGGCCCGTCCACCAGCAACGCACCCGCCCCGAGCAGCACCACCAGCGTGCCCACGGCCACCGCGACCATCAGCAGCGACTTGGCCAGCAGATAGGCCGGTATGCCGCCCGGCGTGGCCCGCAGCCGCAGCAGCGTGCCCTCCTCGCGCTCGGTCACCATCATCTGCGGCAGGTTGATCAGCCCCACCTGGAAGAGCAGATACGCGGCGAACCCGGCGAGGGTGAGATGCCCCATCGGGGTCCGGGTGCCGGGGACGGTGCCGCTCAGCGTCCCCGCGATCACCAGCGCGACCACGACGTTGAGCAGATGCCCGCCCATCTCCTTACGGCTGCGCAGCAGATGCCGTATCTCGATGACACCTCGCGCCCATCCGGCGCGCCGGATCCGCCCTCGCGCACCGGCATCCCCCGGGCCGGTCCCCCGAACCCCGCCCGGAGCACAGCCGACCGCTCCCGCCGCAGCCGTCTCCGCGCCTGCTTCTGTGTCCGCCCCTGTAGCTGTCATGGCGTCATTCCCCCCGTGCTGTTCCTCGTCGTCCGTGTCTGCGGCCGTGCCTGTGGCCGTGTCTGCGTCTGTGGCCGTGTCCGTGCGCGCGTCTGTGCGGTGCCGCAGGATCAGGCCGCGTGCGCCGCCTCGTCCGTGGCGCCCCGCGCCCCGTCCGTCGCCGGATCGGCCGCACCGGCCGCACCGGCTGCACCGTCCTTCCCGTGCAGCATGTGGAGGTAGGTGTCCTCCAGCGTCGGGCGGCGGACCTCCAGATCGGGGAGGGGGCCGTCGGCCGACCGGTGCAGCTCCCAGACCAGCCGGGAGGGGTCGGCGGTCCGCTCCCGGCGCGGTGTGCCGTCCGGGGCCGTCCAGCGGACCTCCGCCCGCGCGGCCGCCCGCCGGGCCAGCTCCCGGGGCGTACCGCAGGCCCGTATCCGGCCCTTGACCAGCATCGCCATGCGGTCGGCCAGCCGCTCGGCCTCCATGAGGTCGTGGGTGGTGAGCAGGACCGTCACCCCTTCCTCCCGGGCCAGCCGTTCGACCAGGGTGTGGAAATCGCGGCGCGCCTCGGGGTCGAAACCGGTGGTCGGCTCGTCCAGGAAGAGGAGTTCGGGGCGGCCGACGATGCCGAGTGCCACGTCGAGGCGCCGTCGCTGGCCGCCCGAGAGCCGGGCCACCTGCTGACCGGCCTGGTCGCTGAGGCCGACGAGGCGCAGCAACGCCTCCGGGTCGCGCGGCGCGCGGTAGTAGCACGCGAAGTGGGCCAGAAGCTCGCCGACCCGCCAGCGTCCGTGGTCCCGCCAGGTCTGCAGGACCAGGCCGAGCCGGGCGCGCCAGGTCTCGTCGCCGTGGGCCGGATCCGTGCCCAGCACCTCGACCTCGCCCGCCGAGCGCCGCCGGAAGCCCTCCAGGATCTCCACGATGGTGGTCTTGCCGGCGCCGTTCGGGCCGAGCAGGGCGAGGATCTCGCCGCGGTGCACCTCCAGGTCCACCCCGCGCAGCACCTCCCGGGAGCCGTAGCTCATCCGCAGCTCACGCACCCGGATCACCGGGGCGCCGCCGGGGCGCGCGGGCACCGTGGACGCGGTCATCGGGTCGCCTCGGCGGTGGCGGGCGCCGGGGCGGCGCTCTCCCCGGTGGGTGCGGCGGCCGCGGGGGAGGCGGTCGGGGCGTTCTCCACGATGGCCCGGAGCGCCGCCACATGGCCCTCGAACGCGGACCTGCCCCGGCCGGTGAGCCGGACCTTGGTGCGGCGCCGACGGCCGCCGCCCTCCTTGCGGATCTCCAGATACCCGGCCTCCTCCAAGGTGTGCAGCTGCTTGGAGAGCGCCGAGTCGCTGAGCGAGAGGCTGTCCCGGATGAACGGGAAGTCGGCCCATTCGGTGGCCGCGAGCAGCGCCACCACGGACAGCCGGGTCGCCGGATGGATCAGTTCGTCGAAGCCTGTCGGGGTGCTCATCGGGCGTACTCCTCACCACGGGGGCGGATCATCGGGCGGGCGGCGCGGCAGGGGTGCCGCTCGGGGCGGGGCGGGCGCCGTGGCCGCGCAGTGCGGTCAGCGTCCAGCGGTTCATCGGGCCGGCGCAGAGCAGGAAGACGCCCGCGGAGACGGTGGCCTGGACGACGGTGGGCAGCGGCAGCCGCAGGGTCTCGGCGAGGTACCCCGAGAGCAGGAGGGTGGTGAGCGTCACCACGGCGCCGAGCAGGGCGGAGACGCCGGAGCGCCAGGTGTGGCGCGAGCGGTGCAGCCGCACCCGGGCGCGGCGGGTGCGCAGGGCGATCAGCGTGCCGAGCAGCGCGACGTAGGCCACCGTCACCAGCCAGAAGGTCCAGTGGGGCAGGGCCAGGCCCCAGCTGGCGACGAAGAGCCACATGAGTGCGGCCGTGGTGGAGGTGGTGGCCGGGTCGCCGGAGGCGCAGCGCTCCACCTCGTCGTAGACCCGCTCCTGCGGCACCCGGATGCGCTGCAGGTCCTGCCAGGCGCGCTCCGCATCGACCGGTGTGGTCATGGTCGTCCCCTCCCCGTGAGTTACTTGCCTACTGGGAAAGCTAACACCGGCTTTCCCGGCGGGCAAGTCAAAAACGGGGTGAATCCTGGCGGGCACCCGGTCCGGTCGCGGCGGTCGCCGCCCTCTTCGTCCTGTTGACTAGGCATATTCAGCGAAGTCAATATGTGAATATCCCGATCCAATCGCTGCCGGGAGGCACCTGTGCCAGGACCTCGTCCCGTTCCGACCGAAGGCGCTGCCGCACCCACGACGGGGGTGCGCGCATGACCGGCCGGCCCGCGTCGTTCCACACCATGTGGCGGGAGTTGCAGCCCCTCGGCCGCGACACCTCCTCCGGCGGCTACCGCCGGCACGCCTGGACCCCCGCCGACGCCGACTGCCGTGCGTGGTTCCGCGCCCAGGCCGAGTCCCGCGGTCTCGCCTACGAGCTGGACCGCAACGGCAACCAGTGGGCCTGGCTCGGTGTCCGCTCGTACACCGAGGTCGCCCCCGGCTCGGCCGTCGTCACCGGCTCCCACCTGGACTCCGTCCCGGACGGCGGCGCCTTCGACGGCCCGCTGGGCGTCGTCTCCTCCTTCGCCGCGCTGGACGAGCTCCGCCGCCGGGGAGCGGAGTTCCGCGCGCCGCTGGCCCTCGTCAACTTCGGCGACGAGGAGGGCGCCCGCTTCGGGCTCGCCTGCGTCGGCTCCCGGCTCAGCGCCGGCGCCCTCACCCCCGAGGACGCGCGTGAGCTGCGCGACGGCGACGGCGTCACCCTCCCGCAGGCCATGGAGCGCGCCGGATACGACCCCGACGCGATCGGCCCCGACCGCGACCGGCTGGACCGGATCGGTGCCTTCGTGGAGCTCCACATCGAGCAGGGCCGCGCCCTCGACCTGACCGGCGACCCGGTCGGCATCGCCTCCGCCATCTGGCCGCACGGCCGCTGGCGGTTCGACTTCCACGGCGAGGCCAACCACGCGGGCACCACCCGCCTGGAGGACCGCCACGACCCCATGCTCAGCTACGCCCGGACCGTCCTCGCCGCCCGGGAGGCCGCCCGGACCGCGGGCGCCCTGGCCACCTTCGGGAAGATCAGCGTCGAGCCGAACGGCGTCAACGCGATCCCCTCGCTCGTCCGCGGCTGGCTCGACTCCCGCGCCGCCGACCAGGACATCCTGGACACCGTCGTCAAGGAGATCGAGCGCGCCGCCGCGGAGAGCGCCGCCCGCGACGGCGTCGACCTGCGCGTCGTCCGGGAATCCTTCACCCCCGTCGTGGAATTCGGCCACGCCCTCCGCGACGAGCTGGGCACCCTGCTCGCCCGCGCCGGCGACGGACGGCCCGTCCCCGTCCTCGGCACCGGCGCCGGACACGACGCCGGCATCCTCTCGGCGACCGTGCCGACCGCCATGCTGTTCGTACGCAACCCCACCGGCGTCTCGCACTCGCCCGCCGAAACCGCGGCCGAGGACGACTGCGTCGCCGGGGTCACCGCACTCGCCGACGTACTGGAGGGGCTCGCGTGCGCATGACGCCGCAGGACACGACGCCGCACGGAACGGCACCGCAGGACACCGCCCCCGAACGCCCCACCCCGCGGGGCGCGGTCGTCTACTGGCTCGAACACGCCTGGCTCGGCACCCACACCGAGCCCGGTGTGACCGTCGAGACCGCGCAGGGGCGGATCACGGCCGTCCGCACCGGCACCGCCACCCCGCCGCCCGGCGCCGTCGTCCTGCGCGGACTGACGCTGCCCGGCCTGGCCAACGCCCACTCGCACGCCTTCCACCGGGCGCTGCGCTCCACCGTGCAGGTGGGCTCCGGCACCTTCTGGACCTGGCGCGAGGTCATGTACGACACCGCCGCCCGCCTCGACCCGGACAGCTACCACGCCCTCGCGCGGGCCGTCTACGCCGAGATGGCGCTGGCCGGCATCACCTGCGTCGGCGAGTTCCACTATCTCCACCACCGGCCCGGCGGCGGCGCCTACGCCGACCCCAACGCCATGGGGGAGGCACTGATCGCGGCCGCCGCCGACGCCGGTATCCGCATCACCCTCCTCGACACCGCCTACCTCTCCGCGGGCTTCGGCACCCCGCCCGCCCCGCACCAGCAGCGCTTCTCCGACGGCACCGCCGACGCCTGGGCCGAGCGCGCCGCCGCCCTCAAGGGCGCGGAACACGCCCGCATCGGCGCGGCGATCCACTCCGTCCGCGCGGTGCCCGCCGCGCAGCTGGGCACCGTCGCCGACTGGGCCCGCGAGCGCGACGCCCCGCTGCACGTCCACCTCTCCGAGCAGACCGCGGAGAACGACGCCTGCCAGGAGGCCCACGGCTGCACGCCCACCCGCCTCCTCGCCGACCACGGCGCCCTCGGCCGCGCCACCACCGCGGTGCACGCCACCCACCTCACCCAGGAGGACATCGGCCTGCTCGGCGGCGCCGGGAGCGGTGTGTGCATGTGTCCGACCACCGAACGCGACCTCGCCGACGGCATCGGCCCCGCCGTCCGCGTCCAGGAGAGCGGCAGCCCGCTCTCCCTGGGCAGCGACAGCCACGCCGTCATCGACCTCTTCGAAGAGGCCCGCGCGATGGAGCTGAACGAGCGGCTGCGCACCCGCGCCCGCGGCCACTGGACCGCCGCCGCGCTGCTGCGCGCCGCCACCGCCGACGGCCACGCCGCCCTCGGCTGGGAGGGTGCGGGCACCCTGACCACCGGCGCCCTCGCGGACTTCACCACGATCGCGCTGGACTCCGTACGGACCGCGGGCCCGCCGCCCCGGCTCGCCGCGGAGACCGCGGTATTCGCCGCGACGGCGGCCGACGTACGGCACACCGTCGTCGGCGGCCGGCAGATCGTCCGCGACGGCGTGCACACGCTGGTGCCGGACGTGCCCACCGAACTCGCCGCGGCCATCGCCGCCGTGCGCACCAGCGACTGACGCGCCCCCAGCGGACGAACCAGCGGACGAAGGAGAACACCACCGCGATGACCACCACCGCACTGACCCATCTCACCCAGCTCGTCACCAACGACCCCTCCCTCGGCGAAGGCCCCCTCGGTCTGATCCAGGACGCGGCCGTCGTCATCGACGGCGACCGCATCGCCTGGGTCGGTCCGTCCAGCAAAACACCCGCCACTGACAACGCCGTCGACGCCGGCGGCCGCTCCGCCCTGCCCGGCTTCGTCGACTCCCACTCCCACCTGGTCTTCGGCGGCGACCGCACCCAGGAGTTCAACGCCCGGATGTCCGGCCGCGCCTACGAGGCGGGCGGCATCCGCACCACCGTCGCCGCCACCCGCGCCGCCACCGACGACCAGCTCTCCGCCAACGTCGCCCACTACCTCGCCGAGGCGCTGCGCCAGGGCACCACCACCTTCGAGACCAAGTCCGGCTACGGCCTGACCGTCGAGGACGAGGCCCGCGCGCTGCGCATCGCCGGGGAGCACACCGACGAGGTCACCTACCTCGGCGCGCACATCGTCTCGCCCGACTACGCCGACGACCCGGCCGGCTACGTCGACCTCGTCACCGGCCCGATGCTGGACGCCTGTGCCCCGCACGCCCGGTGGATCGACGTCTTCTGCGAGAAGGGCGCCTTCGACGGCGATCAGGCCCGCGCCATCCTCACCGCGGGCAAGCGGCGCGGCCTGCTGCCCCGCATCCACGCCAACCAGCTGTCCTACGGGCCCGGTGTACAGCTCGGCGTGGAGCTGGACGCGGCCTCCGCCGACCACTGCACCCATCTGACCGACGCCGATGTCGACGCGCTGGCCAACTCCGCCACCGTCGCGACGCTGCTGCCCGGCGCGGAGTTCTCCACCCGCGCCACCTGGCCCGACGCGCGCCGCCTGCTGGACGCGGGGGCGACCGTCGCGCTCTCCACGGACTGCAACCCCGGTTCGTCGTTCACCTCGTCGATGCCGTTCTGCATCGCCCTCGCCGTACGGGACATGCGGATGACGCCGGACGAGGCGGTGTGGGCGGCGACGGCGGGCGGTGCGCGGGCGCTGCGCCGTACCGACGTGGGCCGGATCGCCCCCGGCGCGCGCGCCGACCTCACGCTGCTGGACGCGCCCTCGCACGTCCACCTCGCCTACCGGCCCGGCGTCCCGCTGGTGTCGGGCGTCTGGCGCAAGGGCGTCCGGGTGGCCTGAGCCGCGACACAGGGGCCCGCACGGGCCCCGGACACGGAGGAGGGCCCGCCCCGAGTCGCCCGGGGCAGGCCCTCCTTCGCGCGGGCGGACACCGGCCGGTGGACCGGTGGCGACCGCGGAATCTCACTCGTCGATCATCAGACCCTTGCGCAACCGTGCCAGGGTGCGCGAGAGCAGCCGGGAGACGTGCATCTGGGAGATGCCCAACTCCTCGCCGATCTCGGACTGGGTCATGTTGGCGACGAAACGGAGCGACAGGATCTTGCGGTCGCGCGGCGGGAGTTCGGCGATCAGCGGCTTGAGGGATTCGACGTACTCGATGCCTTCGAGTCCGTGGTCCTCGTAGCCGATACGGTCCGCCAGCGCGCCTTCGCTGTCGTCCTCCTCGGGCTGGGCGTCGAGCGAACTCGCGGTGTACGCGTTGCTCGCCGCCATGCCCTCCACGACCTCGTCCCGGGTGATGCCGAGACGTTCGGCCAACTCGCCGACCGTGGGTGCACGGTCCAGCTTCTGGGCCAGTTCGTCACCGGCCTTGGCGAGGTCGAGGCGGAGCTCCTGCAGCCGCCGCGGCACACGCACCGACCAGCTGGTGTCGCGGAAGAAACGCTTGATCTCGCCGACGATCGTCGGCATCGCGAACGTCGGGAACTCGACGCCGCGGCTCAGTTCGAACCGGTCGATCGCCTTGATCAGACCGATCGTGCCGACCTGGACGATGTCCTCCATCGGCTCGCTGCGGGAGCGGAACCGGGAGGCTGCGAACTTGACCAGGGCGAGGTTGAGTTCGACCAGGGTGTTACGGACGTAGGCGTATTCGTGGGTGCCTTCCTCGAGCGATTCGAGGCGCTCGAAGAGGGTTTTGGACAGGGCCCTCGCATCGACCGGACCCACCTCGTCGAACGGCGGGATCTCGGGCAGTCCGTCGATTCCGGGCACCACCGGCAATTCGGGTTCGGCGGCGGCCGGCTGGGAAGGGATCTGTCCGGTCGGGTCGGACGGGGGTGTCGACGAGGTGTGCTGCCGGGTGTCGTCGGTGCGCATTTCGTCGAGCCGGGGTGACATGGTCTCCTCCATCGTTCTCGGCATATGGCTGCCGATGCCTCTACGTGAAGCTGCGGTGTGCGGCGCCTCCAAAGCCGGCCGTGGCGAATGTGTCTGCATCTACGCCTACCTGGCTTTGCTGGAAGATGGCAAGTGTGCGATGTCCGTATTTGGTGTTATATGCGGATTGTTCAGCTACCCCTGTGTGAAGCGAAGGCGTAGGGTTCGATGAGCGCAGTCATAGGCAAACGACGTCGAGACAGCAAGAGGGGTGCGCGCGCATGGACCGCGGGACGGTCGGCAGTGCGAGCCGGGGCCGGCTTCACGTCGCGATCCGGCATCACGGCGCCAGCGCGGTCGTGACGGCGGCGGGTGAGCTGGATCACCACACCGCCGATCTGTTGCGTGACGCGCTGGAGGGGTGCGTGGCGGAGGGGCGCGCCCGCCTGGTGGTCGACTGTGAACCCCTGGAATTCATGGACTCCACCGGACTCAACGTCCTGCTCGGCGCCCGGCTCAAGGCGGAGGCCGCGGGGGGCGGGGTCCATCTCGTCGCGATGCAGCCCGTGGTGGCCCGCGTCTTCGAGATCACCGGCGCGGAGGCGGTTTTCACGGTGCACGACTCACTCGACGCGGCACTGGCCGGCGAAGGGTGACGGAGGATGCTCCGGGGGGCGGCATTCCGGACGCGTAGTCCGCGTCACATCTTCCGTTCCCAAGAAGTGGGTGTTCTCACGGTCCGGTCGGGCAGGAGACATCTGAATCCGTTGAATCTGTCAGTTATCCGTTTTCCGTGAAAAGGCGAATCGGTGAGGTGAAGCGCTGATGAGCACCACCCGGCCGTACCCGCCGGGCGACCTCGGCCCGGAGTCGGGCAGCGCCGGCGCTTCCGCCGTGGCCCCGGCCGCCGCCCCGGTCGGCCAGGTCCGCAGGCTGCGCCTGAGCGGCACCCGAGGGGCCGTCGCGCGCGCCCGGGACTTCGCCCGTGAGGCCCTCCAGGACTGGGGCTGGCTGCCGGCCGCCACCGCCGATCAGCGCGCGGCCGCCGAGGACGTCCTGCTGGTCGTCTCCGAGCTGGTCACCAACGCCTGCCTGCACGCCGAGGGCCCCGAGGAGCTGCGGCTGCGCTGCACCGCCAAGGTGCTGCGACTGGAGGTCGGCGACCTCGGCGCCGGATCGCCCGCCCCGCGCACCCCGCACCGCGCCGGACGCCCCGGCGGGCACGGCATGTTCATCGTGCAGCGGCTCTGCCTCGACTGGGGTGTCGTCCGCAACCCCGACGGCCCCGGCAAGACCGTCTGGGCCGAACTGGCCGCTCCGTCCTGAGCGGTGACGGGCGGCGCGCGCCGCCCGGGAGCCCGGCGCGGCCGGGAGATGAGGGCGTGGACCGGAGGGTCCGCGCCCTCCGTGCGTTCCGCCCCGATCCGCCCCGCGCAGTGCCTTCCCCCTTCGCGGTCCCCGGCGTACCTTGAGCCACCCATCTGATGCGCCGTCAGTAAAACGGGCGGCGCCCAGGGACGGTACGGGGCCGCCGGGCCCGCGGCCCGCACGGGCCCCGCCGCGCCCCTGGACCCGGGAGAAGGGAACGAGAGGTGGCCCGCTTCCACGCACCGCAGATCCGCCGCCCCCGCCGCGCGGCCCGGCCCGCCGTCGCCGTCGCGCTGACCGGAGCTGCGGTGCTGCTGTCCGCACCGGCCGCGCACGCCGAGGTCGTCGACGTCAACTACCAGTGCAAGACCCCGATCGGCAACAAGGGCGCCGTCTCGCCCATCGACATCAGGTCCACCCCGAGCGGCGGCGGGTACCAGCTCGTCATGTCGTTCCGGAAGGGCGTCTCGTCCAGCCCCGTCGAGCTGGGCAAGGGCGCCATGAAACCCTCCGCCGTCATCGAACTGGGCGGCGCGGACAAGGGGACGGTGCCGGTGACCGGTCCGCCCAACGACCAGGCGATCCCCGCCAACACCCCCATCAAGATCAGTGACCTGAGCGGTACGTACACCCCCAAGGCCAGCGGCAAGGTGACGTTCACCGCGGGCGAGCTGACCATCAAGGCGCTCGGCACCACGACCACCTGCACCCCCGCCAACAGCCCCAAGCCGTCGCTCAGCCTGGACGTCAAGGGCGGCTCCGGCGGGTCGGGCGGCGCGTCCGGCGGCTCCTCGGGCGGGGGCGCGTCCGGCTCCGGCGGGCAGCTGCCGCAGACCGGGCCCGCGGACTCCGCCGTCGCCCTCGGCACCTTCGGCGGCACCGTGCTGCTCGCCGGGGCGGCCGGCGCCCTCTGGCTCGGTCGCCGCCGCGCCGCCTGACCCGCCGTCGCACCTCCCCGGGGCGCGCGCCCGCACCGCGCCGCCCCTTCCGTACGCGTACGAGCACGAGCACCAGGAGCAGTCGATGCCGTTCCGTACCCGTGGCGCGTCCGTGGCCCTCGCGACGCTCGCGACGCTCGCCGCGCCGGTGTGCCGGCCCCCGGGCGCCGCGGCGGCCGATGCCCGGCCCGGCTGGTCGGCCGCGCCCGCGCCCGGCGCCGGGAGCCGCCCGACCGGCGACGACCGGCCGTTCTTCTACCTGGAGGGCGCGCCCGGCACCGTCCTGGCCGACCGGCTCGCGGTGACCAACCCGGCCGGACACCCCGTCACCGTCCGGCTGCGCGGCGCCCCGGCCCCGGGCGGTACGGACGCCTCCGCCTGGCTCGCGCCCGCCGCGGACCGGGTGCGCGTCCCGGCGCGGACCCGGGCGGCCGTGCCGTTCACCGTCCGGGTGCCCCGGGACGCCGCACCCGGAGAGCGCACCGCCGTACTGCGCGCCGACGGCCCCGGGGGCGGGCGGAGCGTCCCCGTCCATCTGCGGGTGACCGGGCCCGCGCTCGCCGCGCTGGCCGTCGAGGATGTCACGGTGGCCCGGGGCGACGAGGGCGCGGAGATCCGCTACACGCTGGTCAACCGCGGCACCACGGTGCTCCGGCCCCGCCTCGCGGTCCGCGCCGACGGCGTCCTCGGGACCGCGCTGCGCCGCCCGGCCCGCGCGCTGCCGCTGACGCTCGCCCCCGGACAGCGCGTCCGGCGTACCGAGACCTGGTCCGATCCGCCCGCCCTGGATGCCGTCGACGTGACCCTCACCGTCACCGCCGCCGGGGGCGCACACGCCTTGGCGCGCGCCGGGTACGCACCCCTCTCCCGGGGCGCGCTCGGCGCCGGGGCGCTCGCCGTCGCCGCGGGCGCGGGCGGCGCGCTGTGGCGCCGCCGACGCCGCGCCGGACGCACCGCACCACCGGACCAACACACCTCGGAGACAAGGGAGTTGACGCGCGTGGGAGACCGACCGTGAGCCGGGGAGCGGCACGCCGTACGGTACGGGCCCGGCTGCGCCGCGCGGCCGCCGCCGTCCTCGTCCTGGGCGCGGCGCTGCTGCCGTACGCGCCGGCCGCGGCCGCGGCCCCGGGAAGCAGCGCCGCGGGAGCGCCCACCGCCGAGGTCGGTACCGCACAGGCCGGGACCGGCGGCACGGTGACCGTCTCCGGGCGCGGCTGGCGGCCCAAGGCGCTGCTCACCCTGCTGATCTGCGGCCAGAACATGATCGGCGGCACCAACTCCTGCGCCAACGGCGACGGACGGGCGGTCACCACCGATGCCTCCGGCGCGTTCCGGACCGCGCTGCCGGTGGCCGAGCCGCCCAAGCCCTGTCCCTGTGTGGTGCACGTGGCGACGGTGACCGGCCCGGCGGCCGCCGACGACGTGCCGTTCGCGGTCGCCGGGCTCCCCGTCGCGCCGCTGCCGAAGGAGACCGGCGCCCGCCTCGCCGTGGTCTCCGGGCCCGAACTGACCGGCGGCGACAACCTGCTCACCTGGTTCGGCGCGCCCCCGCGGCGGCGGCTGACCTTCACGGTCGGCAACACCGGGGCGGTACCGGCGAAGGACCCGGTCTTCACGGTGGGCACCGCGCACGGCGTGTTCGCGCCCCAGTGGGAGGACCGGCAGTGGCGCGGCACCGTGCCCGCCGGGAAGAAGGCCCGCGTCGCGCTGGACGTGGAACTGGCGGCCGGCGCCCACGGCGACTACCGGGTCTCGGCCAGGTACGGCGGCAAGCTGCTGGTCGAACAGGCATGGGGCGTCGGGCGGCCCTGGGGCGTGACGCTGTTCTGGGTGCTGCTCTGCGTGGTGGTGCCCGTCGCCGTCTTCCGCGCCGGGATGGCTGTCGTCGACCGGGTACGGCCGCGGACCGCACCGGCGCCGCGCGCCGCCGGGTCCGCCCGCGGGGCCACCGGGCCCCGGGCGCCGGGCCGGTGGCGCGCCCGGCTGCGCACTCTTCGTGGCGGTACGGACGGGGGGACCGCAGCGGCGGACCACCCGGCCGCACTGCCCTGGTACACCCCGGACACCGCACCGTCCGCGACCACATCCACCGCACCACCGACAGGGGAAGGGCCATCGTGATGAGGAAACGGAGGAGCGTGATGGGGCAACGGAGGAGAGCGGGGGTGGCCGCCGGGGCGGCGCTGCTGCTCGCGGGCGCGGGGCTGGTGGCCACGGCCCCGATCGCGCAGGCGGCGGACACCGCGTACCGGACGGAGTGCACCCCGCCACCGATCTCGGGGCTGCCGCCGATCGAGGGCACCACCACGGTGGCGCTGAGCGCACCGGCCACCGCGAAGGTCGGCGAGGAGATCGAGGTGGTGTGGAAGACGGTCACCGCCGCCTCGAAGAACCCGGACGTCCTCGACCTGGACAAGGACACCGTGCAGCCCTCCGGCGTGGTGCAGCTCGCCGGGGCGCAGGCCGGTGAGCTGGCGATGAAGGGGCCGCGGAGCAATCCGCCGATCCCGAAGAACAGCCCGATGGTGCTGGCGGACATGAAGGGCACGCTGAAGCTGGAGAAGCCGGGGGAGGTGACGCTGACCCCCGGCGCGTACACGATCAACGTCAACAAGCCGATCTCCACCGACACCAAGTGCGTCCCGAAGGAGCAGGTGAAACCGGCCGTCACGATCAAGGTGACCGACGGCGGCGGTACGACCGGGGGCGGCGACTCCGGAGGGACGGCGGCGGGCGGCACCTCGTCCGGCGGCTCCGGCGGCTCCGGCGGTGCGGCCGCGGGCGGGACGTCCACCGGCGGTACGGACGGCGGCACCGGCACCGGAGGCTCCGATTCCGGAGGCGGCACCGGCGGCAGCTCAGGCGGCAGCAGCACCGGCGGCTCCGGCGGTGAGCCCGACGGCACCGCGCACCAGGGGAAGCAGGTGCAGGTCCCGTACGCCTGCAAGACGCCGATCGGGGACAAGAAGGCCACCTCGCCGGTGCGGATCGACGCGGTGGCGAAGGGCGGTGGCTACGACCTGACGGTGAAGTTCGCCAAGTCCGTGATGGACAGCCCCGCGGACATCCCCAAGGGCTCGGTCAAGCCGTCGATGGCGGTCGCGCTGGGCGGCGCGGACAAGGGCACCGTCAAGGTCGAGGGCCCGCCCAACGCCGCGCCCATCAAGTCCGGGCAGCCCATCGAGATCCCCGACCTCAAGGGCGCCTACACCCCGGGCGCCACCGGCCGCACCACGTTGACCCCCGGCGTCCTGACCGTCAACGCCCTGGGCACGACCACCACCTGCACCCCGGAGAAGGACCCGGGCGCCTCCCTGACCCTCGACACCGCGGCCCGGCCCGGCGGCGCCTCCGGCGGGACGGCCGCGGCGGGCGGCACGTCCGGCTCCACGGGCGGTTCGGGCTCCACGGGGGGCGCGGCGGGCGGTCTCGCCGACACCGGCGCGAGCGACCACGGCGGGCTGACCGCCCTCGGCCTCTTCGCCGGCACCGTGCTGCTGCTCGGCGGCGCCCTCCTGCTCGGCACCCCCTGGCGCCGGGCCCGCCGCTGACCGGCCCCGCATGCACGAGGGCCCGGCACACCGAGCGTGGTGTGCCGGGCCCTCGTGGTGGGCCGGGGGACGCGTCAGCGCACGTCGCCCATCAGCCCGAGGATCTTCCTGCGGTTCAGCCAGATCGCCACACCCGCCAGGACGGCCAGGGTGGCCTCCGCGGCGAGGACGCCCGTACCGCTCAGGTCGGCACCGGCCGTGGAGAGCAGGCTGACGATGCAGTCGCCCGCGGTGACGGCGAGGAACCAGACGCCCAGCATCTGGCTGGCGTACTTCTCCGGCGCCAGCTTGGTGGTGACCGACAGGCCGACGGGGGAGAGGCACAGCTCACCCATGGTCTGGATCATGTAGACCATGAGCAGCCACATCGGGCTGACCTTGGTGCCGTCCGACGACATCCCCATCGGGACGATGAAGACGAAGTACGAGACGCCGATCATCAGCATGCCGATGGCGAACTTGACCGTGGTGCTCGGCTCCTTGAGGCGCTTGGCCAGCGCCAGCCACATCCAGGCGAAGACCGGGGCCAGCGCCATCACCCAGAGCGGGTTGACGGACTGGAACCACGTCGACGGGAAGTGCAGGCCGAAGACGGTGTCGGCGGTGTTCTTCTCCGCGAAGCCGCTCAGCGTGGAGCCGGCCTGGTCGAAGATCATCCAGAAGACGGCGGCGGCGGCGAAGAACCAGATGTAGCCGCTGACCTTCGTCTGCTCCTCGGCGGACAGATCCTTGTCGCGCTTGATCCGCGCCAGCACCGAGACCGGGATGATCAGGCCGAGCAGCGCGATCGGGATCAGCGCCCAGTTCAGGGTGAAGGTGCCGGTGCCGACGACGATGCCGTAGAAGACCGCGGCCACGGCCAGCCAGATCAGGCCCTTGCGCAGCCAGGAGTTGCGCTCCTGGACGGAGAGCGGGGTCGGCACGGTGCTGCTGATCGGCGAGAGGTGACGGGTGCCGATGGCGAACTGGATCAGACCCAGGGCCATACCGACCGCGGCGGTCGCGAAGCCGAGGTGCCAGTTGACGCTCTGGCCGATGGTGCCGACGACCAGCGGGGCGGCGAAGCCACCGACGTTGATGCCGATGTAGAAGATCGTGAAGCCACCGTCACGGCGCGGGTCCTGCGGACCGTCGTAGAGGTGACCGACCATCGTCGAGATGTTGGCCTTCAGCAGGCCGGAGCCGAGCGCGACCAGTGCCATACCGGCGAAGAACATCGCGGTGCCGGGCACCGCCAGCGTGAGGTGACCGAGGATCACGACGCAACCGCCGATGATCACCGTCTTGCGCGGGCCCCAGACGCGGTCGGCGAACCAGCCGCCGGGCATGGCCAGCAGGTAGACCATCGCGAGGTAGACCGCGTAGATCGCCGACGCCGTGGCCATCGTCATCGCGAGACCGCCGCCCTGGGCCCCGGGCTTGGCATCCGTGCCGCCCGAGATCAGGTACAGAACGAGAAGGGCCCGCATGCCGTAGAAGCTGAAACGCTCCCACATCTCGGTCATGAAGAGAGTGGCCAGTCCGCGGGGGTGGCCGAAGAAGGTCTTGCCGCCGGATGCAGGGTTCCCCTGCGCGGCGGTGTCCTTCGTCAGGCTGGACGCCATGGGTGCTTCCTTGGTCTGCTCGGGACGCGAGGGTCGAACGTCACGCCCGGATGGGGGTCGATGACCGGCACCGGCGTAGACCTGCCCGCGAACCCCACGTCCGAGGGGATCGACGCCACCCGAGGGGGAGCCGGCGGGACGGTCGTACACCGCCATCCACGCCCCCCGTCATTCTTGGCGCGGCGGACCCGGTCGACAGGTCAATCGCTGTGCACCGGGCACGGTGTACCGCACCCTGCACACAACTGGGGACCGCGGACACCCGTGAGGTGCCGAGGGCCCCGGCGGTTGTGCGATGGACGTTCGGCCCACCATACGTCCCGTTCGACCGGCGTTGGGAGGGGTGAGACAACGCTCACATTCGTTGCAGGGAACCATTCCGGCGGGTCGGCAAAGCTCGCCGCCCCCCTGTCGCATATGTCGTCCCGCCCGCCCCGCTCGCCCCCTGGCCACGGTGCATCGGACTACCATCGGGCCATGACCCGTGTACTGCTCGCCGAGGATGACGCGTCCATCTCGGAGCCGCTCGCCCGCGCACTGCGCCGCGAGGGTTACGAAGTCGAGGTGCGCGAGGACGGCCCCACGGCGCTCGACGCCGGCCTCCAGGACCACATCGATCTGGTCGTACTCGACCTGGGACTGCCCGGCATGGACGGCCTGGAGGTCGCGCGCAGGCTGCGCAACGAAGGTCATTCCTTCCCCATCCTGGTGCTGACCGCCCGCGCCGACGAGGTGGACACCGTCGTCGGTCTGGACGCCGGCGCCGACGACTACGTCACCAAGCCCTTCCGCCTCGCCGAACTGCTCGCCCGCGTCCGGGCGCTGCTGCGGCGCGGTTCCACCGCCGAACCGCAGCAGCCGCCGGCCACCCACGGCGTGCGGATCGACGTCGAATCGCACCGTGCGTGGATGGGCGACGAGGAGCTGCAGCTCACCGCCAAGGAGTTCGACCTGCTGCGGGTGCTGGTGCGGGACGCGGGCCGGGTCGTCACCCGTGACCAGTTGATGCGTGAGGTCTGGGACACCACTTGGTGGTCGTCGACGAAGACCCTCGACATGCACATCTCCTGGCTCCGCAAGAAGCTCGGCGACGACGCCGCCAACCCGCGCTACATCGCCACCGTCCGGGGCGTCGGCTTCCGCTTCGAGAAGAGCTGACGCACCCGGGGCCCGGCCGCGGCCGCGGGCAGGCCCTGCCGGGCGGGACGCCGAGACAGACCACCGCAACCCCCGCCCGGAGGGCACCGTGCGCCGCCGCCTGATCAACTCCACCCTCGCGGTGGTGCTCGTCGTGATCGCCGTCTTCGGCCTCTCGCTCGTCGTCGTCGAGACCCGCACCATCCAGGCGGGCGCCCAGGAGAGCGTGGCGTCCGAGGCGGTGCGGCTGGTCGGCATCGTCGAGAGCCGGATCGGCAGCGGCGAGAAGGTCACGCCGGACGCCCTCTCCGAACAGATCACCGTCCACCGCTACGCCCGGATCAAGGTGCCCGGCAAGGCGCCGATCGAGATCGGCACCCGGCCCACCGGTGACGTCATCCAGTCGCAGGTCTCGGGCGACCGCGGGGAGCAGGTCACCGTCCAGGAGTCGCGCGCCGCCGTCAACGAGGAGATCGGCCGCACCCTGCTGGTCATCCTGGCGGTGGCGCTGCTGGCGATCGTCGCCGCGGTGGGGCTCGCGATCCGCCAGGCCCACCGGCTCACCGCGCCGCTCACCGACCTCGCCGAGACCGCCGAACGCCTCGGCTCCGGCGACCCCCGCCCCCGCCACCGCCGCTACGGCGTCCAGGAGCTGGACCGGGTCGCCGATGTGCTGGACTCCAGCGCCGAGCGGATCGCCCGGATGCTCACCGCCGAGCGCCGCCTCGCCGCCGACGCCTCCCACCAGCTGCGCACCCCGCTGACCGCGCTCTCCATGCGGCTGGAGGAGATCACGCTCACCGACGACCCGGACACCGTCAAGGAAGAGGCCACCATCGCGCTGGCCCAGGTCGAGCGGTTGACCGACGTGGTCCAGCGGCTGCTCACCAACTCCCGTGACCCGCGGTCCGGCTCCGCCGTCGCCTTCGACCTCGACGAGATCGTCAAACAGCAGGTCGAGGAGTGGCGGCCCGCCTACCGCAGCGCCGCCCGCTCCATCGTCCGCTCGGGGAAGAAGGGGCTGCGGGCCGTCGGCACGCCGGGCGCGGTGGCGCAGGTGCTCGCCACCCTGATCGAGAACTCGCTGATGCACGGCGACGGCACGGTCGCGCTGCGCACCCGGGTCACCGGCAACCAGGCGGTGGTGGAGGTCACCGACGCGGGCCCCGGCGTCTCCGCCGACCTCGGCTCACGGGTCTTCGAGCGGACCGTCTCCGGCCGCAACTCCACCGGGCTCGGCCTCGCCGTCGCCCGCGATCTGGCGGAGGCGGACGGCGGACGGCTGGAACTGCTCCAGCAACGCCCGCCGGTCTTCGCCCTCTTCCTGGCCCGCGAGGCGGAGCCGCCGGAGGCGTGAGCGCGCGCCTCGTCGCGGGTCCGGGGCCCGCTGACCGCCCGGGTCCGGCCCGTTACCCGCGCGGGGCGCCGTGCGCCTGCGGCTGCCGCTCCCGCGCCTGCTCGGGCTCGCGGGGCAGCGCGTCCGGCAGCGGCTCGGTGCCGTCCGGTGTGCGGAAGACCCAGGTGCGGTACGACCAGAAGCGGAAGAGGGTGGCGACGCCGATGCCGAGGAACTTGAAGACGTTGCTCTGCAGCGGGGAGTCCCAGCCGAAGCCGTACGTCGCCGCGTAGAGCATGCCGTTCTCGATGATCAGTCCGGCGATGCTGAACAGCAGGAAGAGCGAGAGTTCGCGGGTGCGGCCCTGCTTGTCGCGGTCGCGGTAGGTGAAGTAGCGGTAGCCGAGGTAGTTGGTGCCGGTGGCCACGACCGTCGCGATGACGCTGGCCCGCACGACCGGCAGCTCCGTCAGATGCCGTACGAGGTTGAAGACCGCGAAGTTCACGATCACCCCGGCGCCGCCGACGGCACCGAACTTGGCGACCTCCCGCAGGAGCTGCTCCAGCCGCGACCGCAGCGCGCTCCGTTCACTCATGGTGATCGTCTTGCTCCCTGTCGGTGGCGGCCGGCCCGGCCGGTCGTCCCGGACCGCCCCTCATGCTAACCAGCGTTTCCCGGACGTCGCCGCGCGCGGGCGCGCGCAGCGACGCCCGCCCGAGGTGATACGGAAGATCACGCTCCGCACACTGCCCCCGCCGTACGGCCACTCTCGGACGATCCTCCAAACACCACCCTTCGGAGTGGCACGCCCGTACGGATACGCTGGGGGCGTGACGTTCCCGGTAGTCGGCATGGTCGGTGGCGGTCAGCTCGCCCGTATGACCCACGAGGCGGGCATCCCCCTCGGCATCAAGTTCAAGCTCCTCAGCGACACCCCGCAGGATTCGGCGGCCCAGGTGGTCAGCGAAGTCGTCATCGGCGACTACCGCGACCTGGACACGCTGCGCTCCTTCGCGCGTGGCTGCGATGTGATCACCTTCGATCACGAGCACGTACCCACCGAGCACCTGAAGGCGCTGGAGGCGGACGGCATCCCCGTCCGCCCCGGCCCCGAGGCGCTGGTGCACGCCCAGGACAAGGGGGTGATGCGGGCGAGACTGGACGCGCTGGGCGTGCCCTGTCCCCGGCACCGCATCGTCTCCGGTCCCGAGGACGTGGAGGCGTTCGCCGGGGAGGGCGACGGGTTCCCGGTGATCCTCAAGACGGTCCGCGGCGGCTACGACGGCAAGGGCGTCTGGGTCGTACGTTCCTCCAAGGAGGCGGCCGAGCCGTTCCGGGCCGGGGTGCCCGTGCTGGCCGAGGAGAAGGTCCCCTTCACCCGCGAACTGGCCGCCAACGTCGTCCGCTCACCGCACGGCCAGGCCGTCGCCTACCCCGTCGTGGAGTCCATCCAGGTCGACGGCGTCTGCGACACGGTCATCGCCCCGGCGCCCGGTCTGGACCCCGATCTCGCGGCGCACGCCCAGGAGATGGCGCTGCGGATCGCGGCGGAGCTGGGCGTCGTCGGTCACCTCGCGGTCGAGCTGTTCGAGGTCCCCGGTCCCGACGGCGAGCCGCGGGTGCTCGTCAACGAACTGGCGATGCGCCCGCACAACTCCGGCCACTGGACCCAGGACGGCGCGATCACCTCGCAGTTCGCCAACCACGTCCGCGCCGTGCTCGACCTCCCGCTCGGCGACCCGCGCCCGCGCGCCCCGTGGACGGTGATGGCCAACGTCCTCGGCGGCGACTACCCGGACATGTATTCCGCGTACCTCCATTGCCTGGCACGCGATCCGCAGCTGAAGATCCACATGTACGGAAAGGACGTGAAGCCCGGCCGGAAGGTCGGTCACGTCAACACCTACGGCGACGACCTTGCCGACGTGCGCGAGCGCGCCGCGCACGCCGCCGGCTACCTGCGAGGAACGATCACCGAATGACCAACAGCTCCCCCGGCACCGCGCCGCTCGTCGGCATCGTCATGGGCTCCGACTCCGACTGGCCCGTGATGGAAGCCGCCGCCAAGGCGCTCGACGAGTTCGAGATCCCCTACGAGGTCGACGTCGTCTCCGCGCACCGGATGCCGCACGAGATGATCGCGTACGGCGAGGAGGCCGCCGGGCGCGGTCTCAAGGCGATCATCGCGGGCGCCGGGGGAGCCGCCCATCTGCCGGGCATGCTCGCCTCCGTCACGCCGCTGCCGGTGATCGGGGTGCCGGTGCCGCTGAAGTACCTGGACGGCATGGACTCGCTGCTCTCCATCGTGCAGATGCCCGCCGGGGTGCCGGTCGCGACGGTCTCCGTCGGCGGCGCCCGCAACGCCGGGCTGCTCGCCGCGCGGATGCTCGCCGCGCACGACGAGGAACTGCTCGGCCGGATGCGGGAGTTCCAGCAGGAGCTGAACGACCAGGCCACCGAGAAGGGCAAGCGGCTGCGGAACAAGGTCGCCTCCCCGGCCGGCTTCGGCTTCGGGAGCAAGTGATGACGGCCGCCGCGGTGGACCCGCGCATCGCCGCTCTGCTCGCCGAACACCCCGTCGTCGACGGCCACAACGACCTGCCCTGGGCGCTGCGTACACAGGTCGGCTACGACCTGGACCGCCGCGACATCGCCGGTGACCAGTCGGAGTTCCTGCACACCGACATCCCGCGGCTGCGGGCCGGCGGCGTCGGCGCGCAGTTCTGGTCGGTGTACGTCCGCGCCGACTTCGCGGGTGACACGGCGGTCAGCGCCACCCTCGAACAGATCGACGTGGTGCGGCGGATGGCCGCCCGCCACCCCGAGGCGCTGCGGCTCGCCTTCACCGCCGACGACATGGAGGCGGCGCGCGCCGACGGCGTCATCGCCTCGCTGATGGGCGCCGAGGGCGGCCACTCCATCAACAACTCGCTGGCCACCCTGCGGGCCCTGCACCGGCTGGGCGTCCGCTACCTGACGCTCACCCACAACGACAGCCTCGCCTGGGCGGACTCCGCGACGGACGAGCCCCGCGCCGGTGGCCTCAGCGCCTTCGGCGAGGAGGTCGTGCGGGAGATGAACCGCCTCGGCATGCTCGTCGACCTCTCGCACGTCGCCGCCACGACGATGCGGGACGCGCTGCGGGTCTCCACCGCGCCGGTGATCTTCTCGCACTCCTCGTCCCGCGCGGTCTGCGACCACCCGCGGAACATCCCCGACGACGTCCTGGAGCAGCTGCCCGCCAACGGCGGCACCGCGATGGCGACCTTCGTGCCGAAGTTCGTGCACCAGGAGGTCGGCCCCTGGGTGCTGCGGGCCGACGAGAACATGCGGGCCCACGGCTTCCACCACCTCGACACCACGCCCGAGGCGATGGCGGTGCAGCGGGAGTTCCGGGCGGCGCACCCGATGCCGGAGGCGACCGCGGCGATTGTCGCCGACCACCTCGACCACATGCGGGAGGTCGCCGGCGTCGACCACATCGGGCTCGGCGGCGACTACGACGGCACCGCCTTCACCCCGACCGACCTGGCGGATGTGGCGAGCTACCCGAACCTGCTCGGCGAGCTGCTGGACCGTAAGTGGTCCACCGCCGATCTCGCCAAGCTGACCTGGCGCAACGCGGTCCGCACGCTGCGGGACGCGGAGGACGTGGCCCGCGCGGAGCAGGCCCGCCGCCCGGAGTCGATCGCCACGATCGAGCAGCTGGACGGCTGAGCGCACCCCCTCACGCACCGGCGGGCCCTGTCACGGACGGGGCCCGCCGGTGCGCTTCGTGCCTCCGGGCCGGCGGGGCCGCGCCGCCGTCAGCCGACGAAGCAGAGGCAGAACGGGTGGCCGGCCGGGTCCAGGTAGACCCGCCAGCTCTGCCGGGCGTCGTCCTGCTGGACCAGCTTCGCGCCGAGGGCGAGGGCCTTCTCCTGCGCCGCCTCGGCGTCCGCGCGCCGTACGTTGAAGTCGAGGTGGCACTGCTGGGGCTGCTCCTGGCCCGGCCACTGGGGTGGCCGGTGGTCCGGCACCTCCTGGAACGCGAGCCGGCGGCCCTGCGGTCCGACGGCCTCGAACCAGTCCCCCTCGCCCGTCACCCGCCAGTCGAGCAGCTCGGCGTAGAAACCGGCGAGCGCCCGCGGGTCGGGACAGTCCAGCGCGACGACACCCAGCTCGATCAGCGCCATGTCGTTACCTCCTCAAGCCGTTTACGGGTAACTGCGTTACTGCATGATGGCGGTCGGCCGGTAACGTGGCAAGGGTGGCGGACCGAACAGCGCCGGCGTCCCTCCTTCCGGTGCAGGACCTGGTGAACACCCTCGACATCGAGACCGGCACGGACGCGCTGACCGCGGACGGCGGGCTCGACGCCTTCCTCGCCGCCCACGGCCTGCCCCCGCTCGCCCCCGCGGACGGCGGCCCGGCGGCCCTGCGCGCCCTGACCGAGCTGCGGGAGGCGCTGCGCACCGTCTGCCTCGCGCACACCGCGGGCGGCCCCCCGCCGCCCGCCGACGCCCGGGCCCTGGACCGGCTGCTGGCCCGCGGCCCGCTCGTCCTCGCGCTCGCCCCCGACGGCGCCCCCGCGCTCCGCCCGGCCGCCGGGCTGCGCGGTGCCGACCGGCTCGTCGCACTGCTGGCCGCCGCTGTGGCCACGGCCGCCGCCGACGGCACCTGGCCGCGTCTGAAGGCGTGCGAGGCCCACGACTGCCGGTGGGTGTTCTACGACCGGAGTCCGGCCGGGCGCAGCCGCTGGTGTTCCATGGCGGTCTGCGGCAGCCGGGCGAAGATGCGCAGCTACCGCGCCCGCCGCGCGGAATCCGGCTGAAACGCACGACCGCCCGGCCGGAGCGGGCCCGGCCGGGCGGAACGGAGAAGACGGGGTTACGCCTGCGGACGCCCCAGCGCCCGGTAGCTCCAGCCGGCCTTCCGCCACAGCTCCGGGTCGAGGGCGTTGCGGCCGTCCAGGATGCGGCGTTCGGCGGCCACCTCGCCCAGCACCGCCGGGTCCAGCTCCCGGAACTCCCGCCACTCGGTCAGATGCAGCACCGCGTCCGCACCGCGGACCGCCTCCAGCGCGCCGGCCGCGTAGCCCAGCGTCGGGAACAGCCGCCGGGCGTTCTCCATGCCCTTCGGGTCGTAGACGGTGACCTGGCCGCCCTGGAGGTGGATCTGGCCCGCGACGTTGAGGGCGGGGGAGTCGCGGACGTCGTCGGAGTCCGGCTTGAAGGTGGCGCCGAGGACGGCGATCCGCTTGCCGAGGAAGCTGCCGCCGACTGCGTCCCGGGTCAGCTCGACCATGTGGCCGCGGCGCCGCATGTTGATCGAGTCGACCTCGCGCAGGAAGGTCAGGGCCTGGTCCGCGCCCAGCTCACCGGCGCGGGCCATGAACGCCCGGATGTCCTTGGGCAGGCAGCCGCCGCCGAAGCCGACGCCGGCGCGGAGGAACTTCTTGCCGATCCGCTCGTCGTGCCCGATCGCCTCGGCCAGCTTCATCACATCGCCGTCGGCCGCCTCGCACACCTCCGCCATGGCGTTGATGAACGAGATCTTCGTCGCCAGGAAGGAGTTGGCGGCGGTCTTCACCAGCTCGGCGGTCGGGTAGTCCATGACGACGAACGGCGAGCCCTCGGCGACCGGCTTCTCGTAGATCTCCCGCAGCAGCGCCTCGGCCCGCTCGCTCTCGACGCCGACGACGATCCGGTCCGGGTGCAGGGTGTCGTTCACCGCGAACCCCTCGCGCAGGAACTCCGGGTTCCACGCCAGCTCCGCCGCCTCGCCCGCCGGTGCCGCCGCGGCCAGCAGCCGCGACAGCCGCGCCGCGCTGCCCACCGGCACCGTCGACTTGCCGACGACCAGCGCCGGACGGGTCAGATGCGGGGCGAGCGAGGTGAAGGCGCTCTCGACGTACGACATGTCGCAGGCGTACTCGCCGTGCTTCTGCGGGGTGTTCACGCAGACGAAGTGCACATCGCCGAAGGCCCCGGCCTCCTCGTAGGAGGTGGTGAAGCGCAGCCGGCCGGTGGAGCCCTCGATCCCGTCGATGTGGCGCCGCAGCAGCTCCTCCAGTCCCGGTTCGTACATCGGGACCTCGCCGCGCCGCAGCATCTCGATCTTCTCGGGGACGACGTCCAGCCCCAGGACCTCGAAGCCGAGCTCGGCCATGGCGGCGGCGTGGGTGGCGCCGAGGTAGCCGGTGCCGATCACGGTGATCTTGAGGGCCATGGATGCTCCAAACCAGTTTTCGGCGCGGCGCGCCGGTGTGCGGTGTGCGGGATCGGTGACGGACGGGCGAAAAGGCGCTGACCGAGCATAGTCGGGCCCCTGTGGACGGGCGTCGGGCACCGGCCACCGGGGAACGGATGGTCTGTCGGCAACCTCACGTATCCCGTCGGGCCCGGGGCGCCTAGAATCCGGAGCGGAACGGGTTACTTAACGGTAGTTAGCTCAGCTCTCAGGGGAGTGAGAAACCTTGGCGGGAACCGCTGATTTCGATCTGTACCGGCCGTCGGAGGAGCACGACATGCTCCGTGAGTCGGTGCGTGCCCTCGCCGAGGCGAAGATCGCACCGTTCGCCGCCGCCGTCGACGAGGAGGCGCGCTTCCCGCAGGAGGCGCTCGACGCGCTGGTCGCCAACGACCTGCACGCCGTCCACGTACCGGAGACCTACGGCGGCGCCGGCGCCGACGCGCTCGCCACCGTGATCGTCATCGAGGAGGTCGCCCGGGTCTGCGGTTCGTCCTCGCTGATCCCGGCGGTCAACAAGCTCGGCTCGCTCCCGGTGATCCTCTCCGGCTCGGAGGAGCTGAAGGCGAAGTACCTGGGCCCGCTGGCCAAGGGCGACGCGATGTTCTCGTACTGCCTGAGCGAGCCGGACGCCGGTTCGGACGCGGCGGGCATGAAGACCAAGGCCGTCCGCGACGGTGACTACTGGGTCCTCAACGGCGTGAAGCGCTGGATCACCAACGCCGGTGTCTCCGAGTACTACACGGTCATGGCCGTCACCGACCCGGAGAAGCGGTCCAAGGGCATCTCCGCCTTCGTCGTCGAGAAGGGCGACGAGGGCGTGTCCTTCGGCGCCCCCGAGAAGAAGCTCGGCATCAAGGGCTCGCCGACCCGCGAGGTCTACCTCGACAACGTCCGCATCCCTGCCGACCGCATGATCGGCGCCGAGGGCACCGGCTTCGCCACCGCGATGAAGACCCTCGACCACACCCGCATCACCATCGCCGCGCAGGCGCTGGGCATCGCCCAGGGCGCGCTGGACTACGCCAAGGGCTACGTCCGCGAGCGCAAGCAGTTCGGCAAGCCGATCGGCGACTTCCAGGGCGTGCAGTTCATGCTCGCCGACATGGCGATGAAGGTCGAGGCCGCCCGCCAGCTGACCTACGCCGCCGCCGCCCGCTCCGAGCGCATCTCGGCCGGCGGCAAGGACGAGGACCTCACCTTCTTCGGCGCCGCCGCCAAGTGCTACGCCTCCGACGCCGCGATGGAGATCACCACCGACGCCGTCCAGCTCCTCGGCGGCTACGGCTACACCCGCGACTACCCGGTCGAGCGCATGATGCGCGACGCCAAGATCACGCAGATTTACGAGGGCACCAACCAGGTGCAGCGCATCGTCATGGCGCGGAACCTGCCGTAAGGCGGTACCCCACTCGGAAATGACGGCCCCCGGCGTTCCCGCCCGGGGGCCGTTCCGTGTCTCTGGCCGTGCGCGGCGGCCGGGACTAAATTGGTTGATGTCAAGCAAGTGAACGTCCCGGTGGGAGTGGTCCCCGTGGGAAATTCCGCTGACGATCCGGTGCCTCGCGCCGCCGCGGGCCGTGAGCCGCGGTGGGTTCCCGGGCCACGCCACAAGTGGGTCGCGCTGTCGAACACGACCCTCGGGGTGCTGATCGCCTCGATCAACATGTCGATCATGCTCATCGCGCTGCCCGACATCTTCCGCGGCATCGGCGTCGATCCGCTGCGCCCGGGCAACACCGGGCTGCTGCTCTGGCTGATCATGAGCTATCTCGTGGTGACCGCCGTGCTGGTGGTCAGCTTCGGGCGGCTCGGCGACATGTACGGGCGCACCCGGATGTACAACCTCGGCTTCGCCGTCTTCACGGTCTTCTCGGTGCTGCTCTCCGTGACCTGGCTGCACGGCACGGCCGGGGCGCTGTGGCTGATCGGGATGCGGGTGCTCCAGGGCGTCGGCGGGGCGCTGCTGATGGCGAATTCCAACGCGATCCTCACTGACGCCTTCCCCGCCCGGCAGCGCGGTCTCGCCCTCGGGCTCAACCAGGTCGCCGGGATCGCGGGCTCCTTCGTCGGGCTGGTGCTCGGCGGACTGCTCGGGCCGGTCAACTGGCGGCTGGTCTTCCTCGTCTCGGTGCCGTTCGGCGTCTTCGGGACGGTCTGGGCGTATCTGAAGCTGCGCGACACCGGCATCCGCACCCCCGCCCGGCCCGACTGGTGGGGCAACGTCCTCTTCGCCGCCGGACTCATCGCCGTCCTCGCCGGGATCACCTACGGGATCCAGCCCTACGCCGGGCACACCATGGGGTGGACCAACCCCGGGGTGCTGGGCGCGCTGGCCGGCGGGGTGGCGCTGCTCGTCGTCTTCTGTGTCGTCGAGTCGAAGGTGGCCGAGCCGATGTTCCGGCTCGGGCTGTTCCGGATCCGGGCGTTCACCGCGGGCAACCTCGCCAGCCTGCTCGCCTCGCTGGGCCGCGGCGGTCTGATGTTCCTGCTGATCATCTGGCTCCAGGGCATCTGGCTGCCCCGGCACGGCTACGGCTTCACCGAGACCCCGCTGTGGGCCGGTATCTACATGCTGCCGCTGACGCTCGGGTTCCTGGTGGCGGGGCCGGTCTCCGGATGGGCCTCGGACCGGTTCGGGGCCCGGACCTTCGCCACCGGCGGGATGCTGCTGGCGGCCGCGACGTTCGTGGCGCTGGACCGGCTGCCGGTCGACTTCGACTACCGCGTCTTCGCCGTGATCCTGCTGCTCAACGGCGTCGGCATGGGCCTGTTCGCCGCGCCCAACCGGGCCGCGGTGATGAACAGCCTGCCGCCCGACCAGCGTGGCGTCGGCGCCGGGATCTCCACCACGTTCCAGAACTCCGCGATGGTCCTCTCCATCGGCATCTTCTTCTCCCTGATGATCACGGGGCTGGCCGCCTCCCTGCCGCACGCCCTGACCGACGGCCTGACCGCGCAGGGCGTACCGGCCGCGGACGCCGCCAAGGTCGCCGCCCTGCCACCGGTCGGCGTGCTCTTCGCCTCGCTGCTGGGCTACAACCCGATCCGTACGCTGCTCGGCCCGCAGGTCCTCGACGGGCTGCCGCACGGCCACGCCGCCTATCTGACCGGCCGGGAGTTCTTCCCGCAGCTGATCTCCGGCCCGTTCTCCCAGGGGCTGTCGGTGGCGTTCGGTTTCGCTCTGGTCGCCTGCCTGATCGCCGCGGTGGCCTCGCTGCTGCGCGGCGGGCGGTATGTGCACGACGAGCGGGCCGGGGGAGGAGCCGGGCGCCGCGGGGCGGTCGCGGCCCCGGCCGGGGAGGCGTCCGGGGCCGGGGCGGCGGCCGGGGCCCGGCGGCCCGCCGCCGTACGCTCCGGGGGCCCGGCCGGTCCGCCCGGCCCGGCCCCGGCGGCCGGATCCTCGGCGCCCGGCCGCCCGACCGGCCCCGCACCGCGCCCCGGCCGGGGCGCGGCACCGCCCGGCGGTGGCACGCCCCCGCCCCCGACCTCGGGAGGCCCCGGATGACTACCGCCGATCCGGCCGACCGGCCGCTCCCGGCGGCGGGCGGCGGACCGGAAGCCCCGCGTACGCCGTCCCCCGCCGCACCGGCCGGCACCGCCGAGGCCGCGGGCCGGCTCCGCGCCGCCCTGTTGCGGCTGCTCCCCCTCGTGCGGGGCGACCGGGCCCACCCCGACCTCACCCCGAGCCGTCTCGCGGCGCTCGCGGTGCTCGACGCGTACGCGCCGCTGCGGATCGGTGAGCTGGCGGCGCGGATGGACATCGCGCTCTCCACGACCTCCCGCATGGCCGACCTGCTCGACTGCTCCGGCTGGCTCGTGCGCCGCCCCGACCCCGAGGACCAGCGGGCCAGCCTGCTCGCCCTCAGCGACGCCGGGCGCGCGCTGCTGCACTCCGTACGCCGGGAGAGCACCAGCCGCCTCGCCCTGGAGATCGCCGCCCTGCCGCCCGACCGGCGCCGCCTGCTGTGCGAGGCGCTCCCGGCGCTGGAGGAACTGGCCGAGCGGTCCCGCGCGCCGCGCCGGGGTGCCCGGCCCGCCCCGGACCGCTGACCGTTCCGTGTACGGCGACGGCCCCCGGCGCGGTGCCGGGGGCCGTCGTGCCGTACGGGGACGGAGCGGTCAGTTGCCGTCCGCGACGGTGACCTTCTCGTCGTTGTTGAGCTGCTGGACGAGCTGCTGGACCTTGGGCTTGTCCCAGATGACGAAGCCGTCCCTGATGCCGGACATCGGCATGTTCAGCGAGGTGCCCTCACCGCTGTTGACGCCCTTCATCGCGAAGAACATGTTGCCCAGGCTCCACAGGCTCATGTCCTTGTCGACGATGAGGGTGTCCAGGCCCGCGCCGAGCGTCGGGTAGAGCTGGAAGGGGTTGAGCACCGTGCCCGGCGACGCCGCCTGGTTGGCGAGCGCGGCGAGGAACTTCTGCTGGTTCTTGGTGCGCGCCAGGTCGCTGGTGGCGAACGCCTTACGGGCGCGGACGAAGGCGAGCGCCTGCGAGCCGTTGAGCGTCTGCTTGCCCGCCTGGAAGTCGGAGCCGGAGTCCTTGTCCTTGAACGCCTTGGGGATGTCCAGCTCCACGCCGCCGATCGCGTCCACGATGTTGGCGAAGCCGGCGAAGCCGATCTCGACGTAGTGGTCGATGTGCAGCTTGGTGTTGTACTCGACGGTCCGCACCAGCAGCTCGGGGCCGTCCTCGGCGTACGCCGCGTTCAGCTTGGTGCGGCGGCCGGTGCCCGGGTACTTCTTCCCGGACTCGGAGCCGACGAAGGAGGGTATCTCCACGCCGGAGTCGCGCGGCAGCGAGATCAGCGTGGGGCCGTTGCTGCCGTCGTGCAGGATCATCATCGAGTCGGTGCGCTTGCCCTCGACGGACCCGGTGTGGAGGTTCTTCTTCTGCTCGGAGGTCATGCCCTCGCGGCTGTCCGAGCCCACGATCAGGTAGTTGGTGCCGTCGCCCGCCTCGGGCCGGTCGATGACCTTGCTCAGGTCCACCTCGCGGCGCAGCTTGCCGTCGGCCCAGAAGTAGGTGGCGACGGAGGCGACCGCGACGACCACCACGACGGTCAGCACCGTCCACTTGATGCGGCGGCCCCAGTTCGGACGCGGCCGGGAGCCCCGGCCGCCCTGCTGCGGGCCGCCGGGCCCGCCACCGCCGTAGACCTGGCCGGTGTTGTAGCCGTCGTAGTCGTCGTAGCCCTGCGCCTGCTGCGGAGGTACGGAGCCGCGGTACGGGCCCGCTCCCGTCCCCGGGCGGCCGTAGCCGGGCCCGGCGTCCCGCCGCACCTGCGGCATGGCGCGTGCGCCTTCCGGCCGGGCGCCGCCACTGCCGCGTCCGTACCCGCGCTGGTCGCGGGAGGGTCCGTTCCCGTGCCACTCATTCATACGAGGAGTGTGCCTGCCGCGGTGCGGGGTCTTACAGGGCGGGGGTGGAATCGGGGCGCGGCTGTTGCAGAGCTGATGCAAAGCGGGCCCGCAGACCCCGAACGGATGTGACCATTCCGACGTGGCGGAGGAAAACCGCATGACGGACGCCCGCGACGGCGCCGCACGGCAGCCGAAGGCCCGTCCTCCCGGCGGGCCCGCCACCGCCACCGCTTAGGGTGGACGCATGACCGAACTCGTGACCGACGACGAGGAGGGCGCCCCCGCGGGCAAGCCCACCCACGTCTCCCGCACCACGCTGTCGCACATCATGACCGCCGCGGACACCAACCTGCTGGGCACGGTGCACGGTGGCGTGATCATGAAACTGGTCGACGACGCGGCGGGCGCGGTCGCGGGACGGCACTCCGGCGGCCCCGCCGTCACCGCCTCCATGGACGAGATGGCCTTCCTGGAGCCGGTCCGCGTCGGCGACCTGGTGCATGTGAAGGCGCAGATCAACTGGACCGGCCGGTCCTCCATGGAGGTCGGCGTCCGGGTCATGGCCGAGCGGTGGAACGAGTCCACCCCGGCCACCCAGGTCGGCTCCGCCTACCTCGTCTTCGCCGCCGTCGACGCCGAGGGCAAGCCCCGCCCGGTGCCGCCGGTGATCACCGAGACCGAGCGTGACCGCCGCCGCTACCAGGAGGCGCAGATCCGCCGCACCCACCGCCTCGCCCGGCGTCGCGCGATCATGGAGCTGCGCGCACGGCACGCCGCCGAGGGCCTGAACGACGCATGACGGCGGCGGCCCACCGGGCCAGCGCCGCCAGCCCCAGGCCCAGGCCCGCCCCCGCCGCCCCGCTCAGCACATCGTTCACATCCGCGATCCGGCCCGCCCGCATCACCGCCTGCGCCGCCTCGACCACCACACACAGCGCCACGCTCAGCCCGAACGCCCCCGCCGCCGAGCGCCGCCCCGCCGCGAACCGCAGCAGCAGCGGCACCGGCAGATAGAGCGCCGCGCCCGCCAGCTGCTCCCGGACCAGTACCGGCGCCTCGTCCGGCAGCAGCGGCGCGCCCGGGTCGAACAGCTCCGCGCCGGGCAGCCACCACACCGTCGCATCGCCCGAACCGACCGGCTGCACCGGCGCCAGCGTCGCCACCAGCAGCAGCGCCAGCCACCCGGCGAGCAGCACCCCGGCCGTCCGGCGCGGCCACGGGTCCGCCGCGTCGCGGCCCTCCCACAGCGCCAGCCCGGTGCCCAGGGCCAGCGCCCCCAGCAGGTGGAGCGCCACGGTCGTGGGCGTGATGCCCCAGATCAGCTGCCACACGATGCGCCCTCCGGAACCCGCCGCCGCCGACCTCCGGGTCAGCCGCAGCTCCACTTGGTGACGTAGACCCGCTCCCCGTGCTCCATCACTCCGCGGATGCACTCCCCGGCCGCCATCCCCACCCGGCCGCGCAGGGTGGCCGCGCCGCCGGAGGTGCGGACGGTGCCGAACCACCCGGGGAACGCGGTGATCCGGGAGTCCTTGCGCTGGTAGCCCAGGCGTACCGCGATCTCGCCGGGGGCGGTCGCGCGCCCGCGCCGGTAGTGCGCGGTGTAGACGCCGGGGCGGCCCACCGGGCCGCGCAGACACAGCAGCCCGCCCGTCGGACCGCCGCAGCCGACCGGCGCCGCCGGAGCCGGCGGGGCGGCCGCCGCCACCGTCGCCACCAGGCAGAGCGCGGCCGTCAGCCCCGCCCGCCGGGCGTACGGGCGACGGGGCCGCACCGGCCCGGTCACGGGCACGCGGCCTCGTCGCCGGTGACCGCCGCGATGCCCGGGGCACCGGGCGTCGGTTCCTCGGCCCGCACCGGGTGCACCCCGGTGTAGTCCTGCCCGGCCGTCACCCGCAGCACCGGGCCCTGCCCCGGCACCTTGCGCAGCTCGGCGCCGGGCAGCGCGGCGGCCAGGGTCTGCGCCGAGCGGTCCCAGCGCGGATCGTACGAGATGAGCGTCTTCGGGTGCGGGCCGTCCGGCGCGTCCGCGGGGACGCCCGTCGGGACGAATCCGGCCGACCCCAGCGCCTTGGCGACGGCCTTGGCCAGTCCGTGCCGGTCGGTGCCGTTGTCGACCCGGACCCGGATCTGGTCCGGCGGGACGTCCACCACGGTCGGCCGCGGCCCGCTCGCCGCCTTCTTCGGCGCGGTGAGCGGCTTGTCGTCCCGCAGCGCCCGGAAGACCTTCTCGGCGGCGACCGGGTCCCAGCGCACCGTCGTCCCGCCGCCCGGCAGCCGCACCCCCTCGCGGGCGAGCGGTACCGACAGGAACTCCGACGACGCGGGCGTGAAGCCGCGCATCGCCTGTCCCAGGTCGACCAGGTCGTCGGCGGTGAAGTCGGAGTCGGCGCGGACCGACGTCAGCATCGCCTCGGCGACCTGCCGGAACCGCACCGGGTTCAGCAGCACCCCGGACGAGGTCACCTTGTGGATCAGCGACGCCAGGAACCGCTGCTGGCGCTGCATCCGGCCGAGGTCCGCGGAGCCGTCGATATGGCGGGAGCGGACGTACTGGAGGGCCTGCCCGCCGTTGAGCGTCGCCTTCCCGGCGGGCAGATCGAGACCGGTGTAGCTGTCCTTCAGCGGCCGTACGGTGCAGATGTCCACCCCGCCGACGGCGTCCACGCTCCGCATGAAGCTGGTGAAGTCGACCTCCAGATAGTGGTCGATGTGCACACCCGTCATGTGCTCGACGGTGCGGACGGTCAGCCCCGGCCCGCCCTCGGCGTACGCCGCGTTCAGCTTGACGGCGTGCCGGGGCCGCTGCCGCCCGGTCGCCTCGTCCTTGTGGGCGGGCACCTCGGCGTACGAGTCGCGCGGCAGGCTGACGACGCTGGCGCGGTCCCGCCCGGCGGAGAGGTGCACCAGCATCAGGGTGTCCGTGCAGTGACAGGGCGCCCCGCCGAGGTGGTACTTCCGCTTCTCCGCCGGCGTGATCTTGTCCCGGCCGTCGGTGCCGACGACCAGGAAGTTCAGCCCGTCCCCGCCGGTCGGCCGCTCCTGCTCCGGCATCCCCTGGAACGGGTGGACCCGCCCGATGCCCTCCTCCACGCCGGTGACCATGGCGTGCCCGACGCCGCTCGCGGTCATCAGCAGCACCGAGGCGACGGAGGCGATCCGCAGCCCCCAGCGCCTGCGCGGTGAGCGCCCGCGCTCCCGGGCGGTGCGGCGCACTGCGGAACGGGCGGGGCGGGACGGAACGGTCAACGGGGGACACCTCCGCGGCGGGACGGATGTGAGCGGTGGCCGCCCGCCGCGGCCCTGCCACGGCGGGCGGGGCGGGCGGAGCGATCCGGCGGAAACTGCGGGAACACAGTAAGTCGATACGATCTACTGCAAAGTCCTACACGCCGGGCCCCGGCCGCCCCACCACCCGCCTGCCGTCCGTTGCCGTCACTCATAAGCGGTAACGTGAGCCGGGATATCGCACTCTCCCGGCGAGCGCTGCCGTCCGCGACGGCGGCTCCGCCGCGGGCCGTCCCCCCGAGGAACCATGCCCCAGCAGCAGCCCCCGGCCGTCTCCGTGATCATGCCGGTGCTCAATGAGGAACGTCACCTGCGCAACTCGGTCCGGCACATCCTGGAGCAGGAGTACGCCGGCGAGATGGAGGTGGTGATCGCCGTCGGCCCGTCCGCGGACCGTACGGAGGAGATCGCCGCCGAGCTCGCGGCCGAGGACCCGCGGGTGCAGACCGTCGCGAACCCCACGGGCCGCACCCCCGCCGCGCTGAACGCCGCGATCAAGGCGTCGAGCCACCCGATCGTGGTCCGCGTCGACGGCCACGGCATGCTCTCGCCGAACTACATCGCCACCGCCGTCCGGCTCCTGGAGGAGACCGGCGCGCAGAACGTCGGCGGCATCATGCACGCCGAGGGCGAGAACGCCTGGGAGGACGCGGTCGCCGCCGCGATGACCTCGAAGATCGGCGTCGGCAACGCCGCCTTCCACACCGGCGGCCAGGCCGGTCCCGCCGACACCGTCTACCTCGGCGTCTTCCGCCGCGAGGCGCTGGAGCAACAGGGCGGCTACAACGAGGAGTTCATCCGCGCCCAGGACTGGGAGCTGAACTACCGCATCCGCGAGGCCGGCGGCGGCGTGTGGTTCTCGCCCGAGCTGAAGGTTCAGTACCGCCCCCGGCCCAGCGTCAGGGCGCTGGCCAAGCAGTACAAGGACTACGGCAAGTGGCGCCACGTCGTCGCGCGCTACCACTCCGGCTCGATCAACCTGCGCTACCTCGCCCCGCCGACCGCGGTCTGCGCCATCGCCGCCGGCGTCGTCGTCGGCGCCGCCGTCACCCCCTGGGGCTTCGTCGTCCCGGCCGGATATCTGGCCGCCATCACCGCGGGCTCCGTCCCGGCGGGCAAGGGCCTCTCCCTGAAGGCGCGCGCCCAGATCCCGGTCGCGCTCGCCACCATGCACATGGCCTGGGGCGTCGGCTTCCTGACCAGCCCCCGCTCGCTGGCCCGCAAGGTCATCGCCAGCCGCCGCCCGGCGGTGAAGCCCGCGACGCCGTAGCGGTACGGACCTGACGCACATGAGAGGGGCGGGCCACGGCGGCCCGCCCCTCTCATGTGTGCGCCCGGGGGGCGTCAGAAGGTGTAATTCGGGTTGACCTTCATGCAGGCCTTGTCGTCCTCGCCGTTGAGCGTGCTGTCGTTCTTCGGCGCCTTGCTGGAACCGTCGTCGCCGGCGGCCTTCGGGTAGGCGGTGCCGGTGCGCCAGTCGCCGCCGACGATCAGACGCAGCCCGCCGGCCGAACTGCTCTCCCGCACCGCGCTCTTCGGCAGCCCGATCTCCTTCGCCAGCGCCAGCGCATCGCCGCGCAGCTTCTTGTCGCTGTACTCGACGGTGGTGTCCGCCTGGCTGATCAGCTGGGAGTCGGTACCCGCGGCGGTGTAGCCGAGCTGCGCGAGATGCTGCTGCACCACGGCGGCGCGGCCGGGGGCCGGGCCGAGGACGGTGCTCTGGGTGCCGTTCTGGACGGTGACGTGCAGCTGGTCCTTGGACATCGACGGCTTCGGGTCCGGGGCCTTCTTCTTCTTGCCGGTGTCCTTGCCGTCCAGCCCGGTGTCGTTGCGCAGCAGCGCGAAGGTCTGCTCCGCCTCGACCGGCTTCGGGATCACGTACTTCTCACCGGGGCCGTACTCCCACGGCATGGTGATCATCGTGATCCGCTTGGTGGGCACCTCCCGGAGCTGGCCCGCCAGGTCGTAGAGCTTCATGGGGGTGCCCAGCTCGTCGTCGACGGTGAGCGCCTTGGTGGCGGCCTCGGCGAGGTCGCGGAGCTTGCCCGGGTCGGTGAGCTTGGTGCCCGCCTTGAGCTGACGGACCATCGAGTTCATGTACATGTGCTGGGCCTTGGCCCGCGCGATGTCGGTGTTGTCCTCGAAGCCGTAGCGGGTCCGGAGCCACTGGAGCGCCTGGACGCCCTTGATGGAGTGGGTGCCCTTGGTGAGCTTCAGCCCGCTGCCGTGACCGTCGCTGCGGTTGTGCGAGTAGATGTTGTTGTCCACGCAGACGGGGACGCCGCCGATGGCGTCGGCCATGTCCACCACGCCGCCGAAGTCGACCATCATGAAGTGGTCGATGTAGACGCCGGTCAGCTCTTTCCAGGTGGCGACGGTGCAGCCCGGACCGCCGTGCTGGAGTGACTGGTTGATGGCCGCGGTGGTCTGCGGATAGACGTGGCCGTCGTCCGGGTCGGTGCACTTGGGGATCGGCACGCGGGTGTCGCGCGGGATCGACATCACCGACATGTTGCTGCGGTCCGCCGAGACGTGCAGCAGCATCTGGACATCGCCCAGCGGCTTGCGGTCGCGGTCCTCCGCGGCGCCGCCCAGCTCGATGTTCTTGTCGTTGTTCCGGCCGTCGGAGCCGATCAGCAGGATGTTCAGCGGCGTCTGCCCGAAGGCGTTCGGCTCCGGCTTGCGCAGCCCGCTGTCGCCGAGGTCCAGCTTGTCCTTACGGATGTTGGCGGTGAGGTGCTGGTAGTAGAGGTACCCCGCCCCGGCACCGCCGACGAGCAGGAAGCCCAGGCCCAGCGCGGTCCAGCGCAGTGCACGGCCCTTACGGCGGCGTCGGCGTCCGCCGTGCGCGGAGGTTTCGGCGGCTCTGCGCCGGCCGCCGCGTCCCCCCTTGCCGCCTTTGGCGGCCGTGATGCTTCTGCCGTCGCTCTTGGCGTCCGTCTTGCCGTCGGTCTTGTCGCTCTTGCCCTCGCCGGCGCCGTCCGCGGACACGGCGTCGGCGCCGGCTATCCAGCCGGGGGCGTCCGGCGGCGGGCCGGCGTCCTCGTAGAGGCTGTCGTCCCAGCCCAACTGCTCTGCCTCCGGCTGCTGTTGCTCTTGTCGGTTTCCGGACCGGCGTCGGCGCGGTCGCTCGCCGCGCACACTGCTCTGCCGCATCGGGCCCTCTCCCCGGGTCGGTAAATGGTGCGCTCGGCGCCTGTGCGGGGCGGCCGCTGCTCGTTCAGGTCACTTGGCGCAGACGTTCTTGTCATCTGCATTGACGTTCTGCACGCCGTCCGGGGTTTCGGTCGGCGCCTCAATAGGGGTTCCGGGGGCGGTGAAGTCCTTGCCGAGGGTCAGTTTCATCGGCACCCGGTCACCGGCGTCCGTGGTGGACTCCTTGAGTGCGCTCTTCGGCAGACCCAGCCAGTCGGCCAAAGTGGCGGCCTGGTCGGCCTGGTTGGGGGCGTACTCAAGGCGGGTGGTGGCCAGCTTCGCCGGTGCGTTGCCCGCGTTGGTGGAGAGCTTGGCGGCCTTCGCGTTCTGCAGCCAGTCCACGGTCTCCTGCGCCGCGCCCAGTGGCCCGCCGCCGTTGGTGACGTCGACACGGACCAGCTCCGGCGGCGCCTTCTTCACCGGTGCCTTCTTCTTCCCCTTCCCCTTGCCCTTCTTCGCGAGCATGTGGTCGGCCTGAACCATCTTGAACAGGGGTTCGGCCTTGCTCTTGTCGAGTATGACGGTGGCGGCGTCCTGTGGGTTGTCCAGGACGGGCACAGTGGCGAAGGTAATTTTGTCGATGTCGACCTGCTTGAGGTCGGTGCCCAGGTCGAGCAGCTTCTTCGCGCTGCCGATACCGGTGTCGACGGTCAGCGCCTTGGTCGCCGCCTGGCTGATGTCGTAGAGCTTGGACGGGCTGCTGAACGCGTCCGACTTGATCTTCCGGATCATCGAACTGAGGAACTGCTGCTGCAGTTCGATCCGGCTGAGGTCGCTGCCGAAGCCGACGGTGTGCCGGGTACGGACGAACGCCAGCGCCTGCTCGCCCTTGACGATGTGCCGGCCGGCCTTCAACTTCAGGTGCGACTTGGGGTCGTTGATGTCCTTCGCGGCGCAGACCTCCACGCCGTTGACCGCCTCGGAAAGCTCCTTGACGGCGTTGAAGTCCGCCATCATGAAGTGATTGATCTTCAGACCGGTCAGCTGCTCGACGGTCCGCCAGGTGCAGCCGGGGTCCCGGCCCTCCTGTCCGAGGCTGGTGTTGAACCGCACCCCGCTCTCGCCGGGGATGGTCTTCGTCGACCCGTCCTTCTGCTTCGTCGGGCACGCCGGGATGTTGGTGATCATGTCGCGCGGAATGCTCAACGCGGTGGCGTTCGTACGGTCCTTGGAGACGTGCATCAGGATCGTGGTGTCCGCGTGCCCGACGCTGCCGTTGTCGCCGTAGCCCTCGTTGCCCTTACCCGAGCGGGCGTCGGTGCCGATGATCAGGATGTTCACCGGGCCGTCGGAGACCGCGTCGTTCTCGATGCCGACGTCGACCTTGGCGATGTTCCCGTTGAGCTGCTGGTAGAGGTAGAACACCCCGCCGCCGCCCGCCAGCACCACGAAGCCGAGCACCCCGGACGTCCACAGGAGGGCCTTGCGCTTCCCGGACTTCTTCGGCTTGGCCTTGCGGCGGCCGGAGGTGGCGGGCCCGGCGCCGCCGCGGGCGGCCTTACGGGCTGCGGCGCGGCCACCGGGGCGCGGCGCGTCCTTCGCCGCGGCGGAGGAGCGGCGGTCGCGCTGCGTGGGGAGTTCGCGGGTGTCGGTGTCGTCCCGCGGCGCGGTGGGGGCGCGCCGGGAGCGTCTGGGTGCGGGATCGGGTGCTGCCGGTTCGGGTGCGGCGTCGAGCCGCAGCTCGTACTTACCGGTGCTGGGGTTGAGTACCCACTGATCGGCGGGGTCGACGTTGTCCCCCGCCCGCCCACGGCCTTGCGCGTCCACGGTGCCCTGCATCCTCCGTCGGTGCCACGCGGCGCCTCCCCTCGGGCGCACGGTCGGACCTGTGTTTCACGTTCGTTCGTCCGGCTGGTCTGCGGACCGGATCACTCACACTATCCGCCAAGTTCAGCGTGGAACGCCGCCCGTGACAAATTCCACTTCCCTACAACTGGGCAATCCGCCCAATCCATTCGAGTCGTTGGCAGGACCTTTGCGGCATTTTTATTCGCAGATCCCGCGCGCTGCGGTGGTTCCGGAATGGGCGGCCACGAAGGAGTCGGCGGCGCAGGGGAACTGGCCGTCTTCTCACCGGAGGATGCCGTATCCGAGGCGTTCGGTGAAGGGGTACGGCCGGAGTTGCCGAAGCCGTCCGGGCCGCCGGGCGCACGGAAGAGCTGGTCGGCGGCGGGGTGCGGCAACCGGCCGGGAGGGGCGTCGGCGCGGTACCCGGTACGCGGCACGGTCATGAACCGCACATGTCCGGCGGGAATGGCGCGCATGTCGCGGACCAATTCGCGGAGACCGGTGAGGGAAGCCGACGCCTTGTCGGTGGTGCGGGAACTCGTTGCGGCATCCGGCAACGGATAGCGGCGGGCCGGATTGCGCACCACACCATTGCTCTGCACTTTCTTCACACGGGGGTCAAGGAACTGCTGTACGCGTTCCATACGCTGCGTGGCACTTCCGTTACCGGGACTCTTGCGGCGCGGAAAAACCCGGGGCTTCTTCGCCGCGCGGGATCTGCCGCCCGGCCGGGAGATCGAGCCGCGCCTGTCGGCGGACTTCTTGACGGTACGGACGGTGTGGGCGGCGGACGCGAAGGCCGCGGGGAACGGCCGGAGCCGCGGCTCGGCCGGGCCGCGGCGCACGCAGGGGGGCGTGCCGGAGCGCGCGGCGGGGCGTGCTCCGGCGCCCGGCGGGCAGCGGTCGGGACGCCGCGGTCAGAGCGCGGCGGACGGCGCCTGGAAGGTGACCTGTTCGCTCTGCACGCGGGCCGCGGCGGCGGTCTCGTCCAGCCGCTCCGCGTGGCGGCAGAGCACCACCGAGCCGCCGGTGGCCAGCGGTGCGTACAGCCCGTAGGACAGGCCCGGCCAGCCGTCGTACGCCAGGCTCGACAGCACCCGGGGCGCGGCCGGCATCCCGGCGGCGCGGGCGTCGGCCAGCGCACGGTCGACGACCTCGGCGCCGGTCAGCTCCTCGCCGTCCACGGACAGCGCCGCATCGTCCGCGGCCACCGGGGCGAACGGCGCGAAGCGGTCGCCCTGGGACGGGACCTCCACCGCGTAGTCGGCGAACCCCGCCGGGGCCTGCGGGAACCGGCCGCCCAGGGGCCGCAGGGCCAGCGCCACCCGCTCGCCGGTGCAGGCGCGCGCGGTCTCCAGCCGGTCCGGGCCGCTGACCACCACATCGGCGGCGGCCGGGTCGCCGTCGACGTCGACCAGCACCCCCACGGACGAGGCGGCCACCAGCCACACCGCGGTCTGCCAGTGGGCGGGCAGCAGCAGCGCGAGACGGTCGCCGGGGCCGGCGGCCAGATCGCCCTGGAGGTAGTTGGCGGTCTTCGCCACCCAGTTGGCGAAGGTCGCGACGGACAGCTCCACGCGCTCACCGGTGGCGTCGTCGTAGAAGGTCACGAGGGGGCGGGCCGGATCCGCGGCGAGCGCGGAACGCAGCAGGCCGGCGGGGGTGCGTTCGGTGGCGTTCACGGTCGCAGGGTACGGGACCCGGCCGGACGGGGGCCGGGCCCGCGAGGGACGGGGCGTGAACCCGCGGGGGCGGGGGAGCGGCCCCGTACGGGTGGAGCCACGGGCCCGTGGGGGACGGGCCGTCATCCCGTAGGGGACGGGCGCGGACCCCTACGGGGCGGCCGGCGCCCCGTACGGGGTGCCGACGTGGCGTCAGCCGGTGCGGGGCGCCGCGGTGGTGACGGAGTTCCCGCCGGAGGCGGGCGGCCGGGGCGCCCGGACGCGGGGCGCGGGCCCGGGGCGGAACCGTCCCGCCGCCGCGCCGCCGGTGCCCCGCCCGGTAACGCCGCACGTCACCGCGGACGCCGCCCCCGGGCCGGGGCGCGGAACCGTCTGCCTACACTGGTCCGCCGATCGGCCGACCCCAGCAGGAAGCAGAGACGACAAGGTGACTGAAGCGATCCTCCTGGTCGGCGGCAAGGGCACGAGGTTGCGCCCGCTGACGGTGCATACGCCCAAACCGATGGTGCCGGCGGCCGGTGTGCCGTTCCTGACCCACCAGTTGGCGCGGGCCCGCGCCGCGGGCGTCGAGCACATCGTCCTCGCCACGTCCTATCTGGCCGAGGTCTTCGAACCGCACTTCGGCGACGGCTCCGACCTGGGCCTCCACCTGGAGTACGTGACGGAGGAGGAGCCGCTGGGCACCGGCGGCGCCATCCGCAACGTCGCCTCCCGGCTGCACTCCGCCCCCGGCGACCCGGTCCTCATCTTCAACGGCGACATCCTCACCGGGCTCGACATCCCGGCGCTCGTCGACACCCACCGCACCAGCGGCGCCGATGTCTCGCTGCACCTGTCGCGGGTCGAGGACCCGCGCGCCTACGGGCTGGTGCCCACCGACGGCTCCGGCCGCGTCACCGCCTTCCTGGAGAAGCCGCAGACGCCCGAGGAGATCGTCACCGACCAGATCAACGCCGGGGCGTACGTCTTCAACCGCTCGGTCATCGACACCATCCCGGCGGGCCGCCCGGTCTCCGTCGAGCGCGAGACCTTCCCCGGGCTGCTCGCCGACGGCGCGCACCTCCAGGGCATGGTGGACTCCACCTACTGGCTCGACCTGGGCACCCCGCAGGCGTTCGTCCGCGGCTCCGCCGACCTCGTCCTGGGCCGCGCCCCGTCCCCGGCGGTCCCCGGCCGCTGCGGTGAGCAGCTGGTCCTGGACACCGCGCAGGTCGCCGCGGACGCCAAGCTGGCCGGCGGTACCGTCGCCGGTCCCGGCAGCCGGATCGGCGCCGGGGCGCGGGTCGAGGGCAGCACGGTGCTGCGCGACGCGGTGATCGAGGAGGGCGCGGTGGTGCGGGACTCCCTGATCGGCGCGGGCGCCCGGATCGGCGCCCGGACGGTGCTGGACGGCGCGGTCATCGGCGACGGCGCGGTCATCGGCGCGGACAACGAGCTCCGCGACGGCATCCGCGTCTGGTGCGACGCCCACCTCCCGGACGGGTCGGTGCGGTTCTCCTCGGACCAGTAGGGGACACCCCGGGGCCGGGCCCGCTCACGTAAGGGCTCGGGTCCGGACCCGTACGGGCACCGGGCCGGACCCGTACGGGGCGTGCGGGCCCGCCGGGGCTTACCGGGAGCGCCGAGGTCCGGCCGCACGGAGCTTCCGCCGGGCCGGGCCCGGGCAGGCCGCCCGCCCCCGCCCGCACCACGTCCGCCCCCGCTGTCACCCCCATCGCCTACGCTGGCGAGATGCCCACCCGTACCTGGGTGCCGCCCGGCCCCTACGATCTGCACCGCACGCTCGGCGTGCTGGGGCGCGGGCCCGGTGATCCCGCGTTCGCGGTGCGCGGCGGCGAGATCTGGCGGGCCAGCCGCACCCCGCAGGGGCCCGGCACCCTCCGGCTGGCGGTCCGGCCCGCCGACGGCGCCGTCGAGGCCGAGGCATGGGGGCCCGGCGCCGACTGGCTGCTGGAGCAGCTGCCCGCCCTCCTCGGCGCCGCCGACGACCCGGAGGCGTTCACCCCGCGCCACCGCCTCGTCCACGCCGCGCACCGCCGCCACCGCGGCGTCCGGCTCGGTCGTACGGGGCTGGTCCTGGAGTCGTTGATCCCCTCCGTCCTGGAGCAGAAGGTCACCAGCGACGAGGCGTACCGCGCCTGGCGGCTGCTGCTCCGGCGGCACGGCGAGCCGGCCCCCGGCCCCTGGGACCGGCTGCGGGTGATGCCCGATCCGCGTGGCTGGGCCCTGATCCCGTCCTGGGAGTGGCACCGCGCGGGCGTCGACGCCAAGCGCTCGGACACGATCGTGCGTGCCGCGCGGGTCGCCCGGCGGCTGGAGGAGGCCGCCGCGATGGAGCCGGCCGACGCCACCCGCAGGCTCTGCGCGGTCCCCGGCATCGGTCCGTGGACCGCCGCCGAGACCCTGCAACGCGTCCTCGGCGCCCCGGACGCGCTCACCCTCGGCGACCTCCATCTGCCGAAGATCATCGGCTATGCGCTCACCGGCCGCCGGGGCACCACCGACGCGGAGATGCTCGATCTCCTCGCGCCGTACGCGGGCCAGCGCCACCGCGCGGCCCGGCTGATCCTGCTCTCCGGCACGGTCCCGCCACGCCGCGCCCCGCGCTTCCCCGTCGGCGACATCGCCCGCCTGTGACCGGCGGCCGGCGCACGGACCGACGGTGAACCCGTAAGGGCCGCCCGCGGGCCCGTACGGACGGACACGCTTCCCCACGGGCCGAAGACGGCCCCTACGGGTGAGCGGGAAGGCCCTTCCCGCTCACCGCACCTCGATGAAGTCCGCGCCGTCCCGTGCCGGGCGTTCCCGCGGCGGGGCCGCGGGGCGGCCGATGGCGACCGCGCCCATCGGGTCCCAGTCCGCGGGCAGCTCCAGGACCTCGCGGACCACGTCGCGGCAGAACATCGTCGACGACACCCAGGCCGAGCCCAGCCGCTCCCCGGCCAGGGCGACCAGGAAGTTCTGGATGCCGGCGCCGTTGGCGACGACGAACATCTCCCGCTCGGCCGCCGCCCGGCGCGCGTCCGGGTAGCGGTGCGCACCGTCCGCGACCAGGCACGGCACGGCCAGGTACGGCGCGTTGCGCAGCACGTCGCCGCGGCGCAGCCGGCGGGCGACGGACTCCTCGGAGAAACCGTCGGCCTGCAGATCCGCGGCCCAGGCGTCCCGCATCGCGTCCAGCAGCCGGATCCGGGATTCCGCCGACTCCAGCAGCACGAACCGCCACGGCGTGGTGTGGTGCGGCGCCGGGGCGGTCAGCGCGGCCGCGACCGCCCGGCGCACCGCGCCGCCGTCCACCGGATCGTCGGTGAACTCCCGGACCGTGCGCCGCAGCGTCACCGCCTCCCGCACCGCCTCGGAGGTGCCGAGCCGGAACATGTCGTCGTCGCCGCCGCGCACCAGCGCCCGCGCGCCCGCGTCGTCCGCGTCGTCCGGCCCCGTGACCGCGTTCACGAGGTGTGGCAGTCCGCGCACCACCGCGACCGGCAGCGCCGCCGCCTTGCCCTTCACCAGGTCGCCCGCGGCGGTGAGTTCATCGGCGGTGGCCACCACCGTCGCGCTGAGCGGATTGCCGTACGCGTCGGTGCCGCCCCGCAGATCGTCCAGGACACGGACGCCCGCGGCGCCGATCGCCACATCCGTCAGGCCCGACCGCCACGGCCGTCCGAAGGTGTCGCTGATGACGACGCCGACGTCGACGCCGAGCGCGGTGCGCAGCCCGGCGCGGACGGCGCGGGCCGAGGCGTCCGGGTCCTCGGGGAGCAACAGCACCGTCCCGTAGGGGGTGTTGGAGGCGTCGACCCCGGCGGCGGCCATGACCAGGCCCTGCCGGTTCTGCACGATGCGCAGCGTGCCGCGGCGCGCCACCACGCGGACCGTCTCCCGGTCGATGGCCTCCTCCCGGTCGGTGGCCTCGATGATCCGGCCCTCGGCCTTGCTGACGATCTTGGAGGTGACGAGCAGGACGTCGCCGTCGGCGAGCCCGGGCATCCCGTCGGCGGTCGCGGCGTCCGCGATGAGCTTCACCAGGTCGTCACCGGGGCGCACCTCGGGGATGCCGGGCAGCGCCCAGACGCGGTAGCCCGGAACGGTGGCCCCGGGGGCGGTGCTCATGCCCGTACCTCCCCGGCGAGCGTCAGCGCCGCGCGGGCCATGGCGGCCGTGGCGTCGAGGTCCGTCATCATCAGCGGCACCGCCCGGCAGCGGATCCCCGCCGCCTCCACGTCGGCGACCGCCGCGGCGTCCACCTCGTCGACCAGCCAGCCGTCCAGCAGCCCGGCGGGTGCGTCGTCGGCCGCCGCGCCGCCCTTCGCGCCGTAGTGCCGGGCGACCGCCGCGGCCGTGGCCTCGACGCCGATCGCGGCCAGCACCTTGTCGGCCATCCCGCGCACCGGCGCGCCGCCGACGAGGGGGGAGAGGCCGACCACCGGGGCGTCCGCCGCCGCGACGGCGTCCCGGATGCCGGGCACCGCGAGGATCGTGCCGACGCTCACCACCGGGTTGGACGGCGGGAGGAGGATGACGTCCGCCGCGGCGATCGCCTCCAGCACGCCGGGCGCCGGGGCGGACTGCTCGGCGCCGACCGGCACCACCGCGAGCGCGTCGACCGAGGCGCGCATCCGCACCCAGTACTCCTGGAAGTGGATCGCCCGCCGCTCCCCGTTCTCCTCGACGGCCACATGCGTCTCGACGCGGTCGTCGGTCATCGGCAGCAGCCGGACGCCGGGCTTCCAGCGGTCGCAGAGCGCCTCGGTGACGGCGCTGAGCGGATAGCCGGCGCCCAGCATCTGGGTCCGGACGAGGTGGGTGGCGACGTCCCGGTCGCCCAGCCCGAACCAGTCGGGCCCCACGCCGTACGCCGCCAACTCCTCCTTCACCCGGAAGGATTCGTCGTCCCGGCCCCAGCCCTTGTCCTCGTCGATGCCGCCGCCGAGGGTGTACATCACGGTGTCGAGGTCGGGACAGACCTTGAGCCCGAAGAGATGGATGTCGTCGCCGGTGTTGCCGATGACGGTGATCTCCGCCTCGGGCCGTGCTGCCTTCAGTCCCCGCAGGAAGCGGGCGCCGCCGATACCGCCGGCCAGAACCACAATGCGCATGCCCCCAGTCTGGCAGCCGCGCGCAGGCGGCCGGTGGCCGCCGTCGACGGGCCGTCAGCGCGTGGCGGCCTCGGCGGCGACGGCGTGCTGCGAGGGGTGCATCTCCATCTCCGTCAGCCCGGGGAAGTAGATGTGCAGGCTGACCGCGGGCGTCAGCGCGTCGTTGACGACCTCGTGGACGTACCCGGGGGCGAAGACCCGCTGGGCACCGGGGCGCAGCGCGTGCCGCACCGCGCCGCCGCCGGACGTCGCGTGCTCCGTCAACTCCCCTTCCAGCACGGTCAGTACGCCGGACGAGCGCCCGTGGTCGTGGCGGCCGCTGCCCTGCCCCGGCAGCCAGCTCAGCAGCCACACCTCGTACCCGGCGGACGGGACCGAGCGCAGCCGGTGGTACCAGCGGGTGGTGGCGTCGTAGCGGACCAGCGGTTCCCAGGAGGCGCGGTCGGCGGCGAGGGAGCGGGCCAGTCCGGCGAAGCCGGCGACGGTGGAGGGGTGCGCGGGGACGGGCGGCAGGAGGTGGGCGACGGAGAGCAGGTCACCGGCGATCTGGACATCGCTGTTCATGTGCTTCGGATTCCTCGAAGGACGAGCGGGATGACGCGAACGGGGTGCGACGGCGCGCGGTGGTCTCCCGGTGGGGGCACCGCGGGTGCGCGTGGAGCGGGGGCGCTGCGGGGGTGGTGCGGCGGAGAGGGCTGGAGCTCAGTGGCTTCAACAGCTGGAACAGCGACAGCGAGCGTGCGCAGCGCGCAGCGACCCGTGGCAACGGGTCGTGCGGGGTGCGGAGGTCGCTGGCATGCGACCAAGGAGAACGGTTCGCGTCCGCGATGTCAACCGGACGCCTGCCGCGCCGGTGCGGCTTCACCCCATCCGGTCGGACCGTCCGGCGAAAGGTTTGTCCCCCGTCCGGCGGGAGAAGGGGCCCGGAAACCGCGCCCGCGTACGCCGTCGCGGCCCGCGGACCGCGCTGTGATCTCTCCCGCTCCGACGCGCGAGGTGCAACGGCAGTGCGGTCGGTCACGTCCCTGTGGGTAAGGGGGCGTACCTCAGGAGTGCGCCCCCAGGGAAGTGTCCGAGTTTTTCACGATTTCAACACTTTCCGTGTACGTTTGGTTCGGCAGGGTGAATAAGGGGCGCAATAGCAGATCTTGGCTTGACGGGCCCGGATCCTCCCACTTGTAATTTCACTCGTGTCGTTCGGCCGTCATCGATCACGGTCGCATCACGGGGACGTCAAGCAGACGAGGGGCGCACATGACCGAGCTGTTCGAAGAATTGCTGGTCGAAGAGGCGGAAGAGGAGCTCGGCTGGCAGGAGCGCGCACTGTGCGCGCAGACCGACCCCGAGTCCTTCTTTCCGGAGAAAGGCGGCTCCACCCGCGAGGCCAAGAAGGTCTGCCTCGCCTGTGAAGTCCGCTCCGAGTGCCTCGAATACGCCCTCGCCAACGACGAACGCTTCGGAATCTGGGGCGGTCTGTCGGAGCGCGAGCGGCGTCGGCTGAAGAAGGCCGCCGTCTGAAGGCGGCGCGGAAGTCCGCCGGACGGACGGTGCGCGGCCCCGCGGGCCCCGCGGCCGTACCCCGCCAACTCCCCATATCCCCCTATAGCGAACCCACCGCCTCCAGCGCACTCCACGCCGGGGGCGGTCCGCTGCGTGAAGAGCCGGTGGGCGCGGGCGGGTGAACCATTAGTGTGGGGCTCCGTCCGAGACGTGCCGCCGCCCCCGAGTGGGCGCGCGCGTCCCTAGGGGGTGTCGTCAACGTCCCGTCCGGCTCGCGGCGCCCGGCGTGACGCTTCCCCTGGTAGTCCGTCGCAGTGTCTTCCGGGGGCGCCGGTCCGCGCGGCTTCGCCGCCGGCCCCGAACTCCCGGGTCCGGAGGGCCCGTACCTCGATGTCCGTGCACAGCCAGTCGGCGGCCCAGACCGCCACAGATCCCGCAGGCACCCCAGAGTTTCCACGGCATGTCGTCACCGCCGTGATCGTCTCCCACGACGGTGCCCGCTGGCTGCCCGACGCGCTCGCCGGTCTGCAGGGCCAGGAACGCCCGGTGCAGAACGTCATCGGCGCCGACACCGGCAGCGCGGACGACTCCGCCCAACTCCTCGGCGCCGCCCTCGGCGACGAGCGGGTGCTGCACCTCGCCCGCCGCTCCGGCTTCGGCACCGCCGTCGACGAGGCGGTCCGCACCGCCCCGGTGCTCACCCCCGACGACCTGCCGTACCTGCGGCGGCCCAGCGGCTGGGACCCCGTCAGCCGCACCTGGCGCGACGACGCGTACGACATGCCGGAACTCCCGCACGGCGAACCGGTCCAGTGGCTGTGGCTGCTGCACGACGACTGCGCGCCCGAGCCGACCGCCCTCGCCGAACTGCTGCGCGTCGCCGACGCCAGCCCCTCGGCCGCCGTCATCGGCCCCAAGCTGCGCAGCTGGTACGACCGCCGGCAGCTGCTGGAGGTCGGCGTCTCCATCGCCCGCAGCGGCCGCCGCTGGACCGGCCTGGACCGCCGCGAGCAGGACCAGGGCCAGCACGACCAGGTCCGCCCGGTCCTCTCCGTCTCCAGCGCCGGCATGCTCATCCGCCGCGACGTCTACGAGGAGCTGGGCGGCTTCGACCGGCGGCTGCCGCTGATGCGCGACGACGTCGACCTGTGCTGGCGCGCCCAGTCGGCCGGCCACCAGGTCCTCGTCGCCCCCGACGCGGTCCTGCGGCACGCCGAGGCCGCCGCCCGCGAACGCCGCACCGTCGACTGCGTCGGCCGCAACGTCGCCAGCCCGCACCGCGTCGACAAGGCCGGCGCCGTCTACACCCTGCTCGCCAACACCCGCGGCGCGCTGCTCCCGTACGTCCTGGTCCGGCTGGTCCTCGGCACCGTGCTGCGGGTCCTCGCCTACCTCGTCGGCAAGGTGCCGGGGCAGGCGCTCGACGAACTCGCCGGGCTCTTCGGCACCCTGCTGCGGCCCGGCCGCGTCCTCGCCGCCCGTAAACGCCGAGGCCGGCCCGCCACCGAGGCGTCCGAACTGCGGTCGCTGTTCCCGCCGCCGGGCGCGACGGTCCGGGTCACCGTCGAGCAGGTCGCGGGCAACCTCACCGGACGGGCCGCGCCCGACGTGGCGTCGTCCGGGCGGCACGGCGCGGTGGAGTCCGGGCCGGGCGGGGACGACGCCGACTTCCTCGACGTCGAGCAGTTCGCCCGGATCAAGCGGATCGCCCGCCGCCCGGCGCCGGTCCTCTTCGCCGTGCTGCTGCTGGTCTCACTGATCGCCTGCCGTGACCTGCTCGGCTCCGGTTCGCTGGCCGGCGGCGCGCTGCTGCCCGCGCCCGCGCACGTCTCCGAGCTGTGGTCGTCGTACCTCGACGGCTGGCACCAGGTCGGCACCGGCTCGACCGCCGCGGCGCCGCCCTACCTGGCCGTCCTCGCCCTGCTCTCCACCCTCTTCCTGGGCAGCACCGGCTTCACCCTCACCCTGCTGCTGGTCTGCTCCGTCCCGCTGGCCGGACTCTCCGCCTACTTCGCCTCCCGCCCGCTGGTCGCCTCCCGGCTGCTGCGCGCCTGGGGCAGCGTCGTCTACGCGTTCCTGCCCGCGGCGACCGGCGCCCTGGCCGGCGGCCGTCTGGGCACCGCGGTGCTGGCGATCACGCTGCCGGCGTTGGCCCGCGCGGCCGTCGCGGCGGGCGGTCTGCGCCTGGCGCCGGGCACCCGCCCGAGCTGGCGCGCCACCTGGGCGCTGGCGCTGCTGACCACCTTCACGATGGCGTTCACGCCCGTCGTCTGGCCGCTCGTGGTGGCGCTCAACCTGGCGCTGCTGGTCCTGCGCGCCCTGGACGGCAACCGCGCGCTGCTCACCGGGTACGCCCTGCGGTTCGCGGCCGTGGCGCTGGCACCGCTGGTCGTCCTCGCCCCGTGGTCGCTGTCGCTCTTCTCGCACCCCGCGAACTTCTTCCGCGAGGCCGGTCTGGCGTACGGCACGGGCTCCGCGTCCGCGTTCGACCTGCTCTCGATCAGCCCCGGCGGCCCGAAGACCGCGGGCGGTCTGCTGCTGCTCGGCATCGTGCTGGCCGCGCTCGGCGCCGCCCTGCGTGACACCCGGCAGCGCACCATCCGCATCGCCTGGGCGGTCGCCTTCGCCGCGCTGCTCCTCGCCGCCCTCGGCAACGGCCACGGCTGGACCGGCCCGCTGATGCTGGTCTACGGCCTGGCGCTGCTGACCGCCGCGGCCGTCGGCGCGGAGGGCATCCGCACCCGCATGATCGCCCTCGGCTTCGGCTGGAAGCAGCCGGTGGCCGTCCTGATCGCGCTGGCGTCCGCGCTCGCCCCGCTCTACGCCGCCGTCACCTGGATGATCACCGGCGCCGCCGGGCCGCTGGAGCGCCGCGACCCGGTGCAGGTCCCGGCGTTCGTCGCCGAGGAGTCGTCCACCGCCGACCGGGCCCGCACCCTGGTGCTCGACGGCGGCGACGGCCACGTCGGCTACAGCCTGGTCCGCGGCTCCGGCGCCGTCCTCGGCGACGCCGACCTGGCCCGCGAGGCCGGCGACGACCGGCGGCTGGGCACCATCGTCGCCAACCTCGTCGCCGGCTCCGGCGCCGACCAGACCAGCCAGCTCGGCGGCTACGCCGTCCGCTACGTCCTGGTCCGCGACGGCGCCGCGCGCGACATGGGCCGGGTCCTGGACGCGACGCCGGGCCTGACCCGGCTCAGCCAGGACGACGGCAGCGCCCTGTGGCGCGTCGACCGGCGCGTCTCGCGGGTGTCGATCGTGGCGGGCGACGCCACCGACGGCACCCACGCCGGGAACGCCGCCGCCCCCGTCGCGGTGGCCGCCGGTCCCGTCGAGGCGCACACCCGAGTGCCCGCCGGACCGGAGGGCCGGGTGCTGCGGATCGCGGACGCCGCGGACGCGGGCTGGCAGGCCACGCTGGACGGCACGCCGCTCAAGCCGGTCACCGTCGACGGCTGGGCGCAGGGCTTCACCCTCCCGGCCGGCGCCGGCCGCCTCGACCTCACCCACGAGAACCCGCTCGGCCACACCCTGTGGACGGCCGCCCAGGGCCTGCTCGCCGTCGTCCTGGTGATCCTGGCGCTGCCGGGCCGCCGCCGGGAGATCGACGACGACCTGCCGGAGGAGGCCGACGCCGAGGCGCAGGCGGCGGCCGCGACCGGCGACGGCCGCCGCGCCCGCCGTCTGCGCGCCGCCGCCCGCGCCGAGGAGACCCCCGCACCGGACGCATCGGAGACCGCCGCCCCGGACGCCGCGACCGCGGACCCCGGCCGGGAACCGGCGGCGCCCCTGTACGACCCGGCCGCCCACGACCCGTACGCCGCGGTGCCGCAGCAGCAGCCGTACGACCCGTGGGGCGCCGCCCCGCAGCAGCCCGGCGACCCGGCGGCGGTGCCGCAGCAGTTCGGGCACGACGGCGGCGACCCGGCGGCCGTACCGCAGCAGTACCCGCACGACGGCGGCGACGCCGCCGGGAATCCGTACGGGTACGGGCAGCCCGACCCCTACCAGCAGCCCGGCTCCTACCCGCAGTCCGACCCCTACCAGCAGCCGGGCGGCTATCCGGCCGACCCGTACGGGGCCGGTGCCCAGCAGGCGGGCGGCTACGACCCGTACGCCTACGGCCGGCCCTACCCGGGGCAGCAGCCCTACGACGGACAGCAGCCCTACGACGGGCAGCAGATCCCGGTCCAGCAGCCCTACGACGACGGCACGACGTACCCCGGCCCGCCCGCCGGACCGCGCCGTGACGGGAGCGAGCAGCAGTGAAGCGCACGATGATGACCCTGGCCGCCGCGGCGGTCGCGCTCGCCGCGGCCACCGGCGTCGCCGCCGTCGCCGCCCCCGGGGGCGCGCCGCAGGCGGCGCCCGGCGCGGCCCGCAAGCCGGTCGAGCGCTCCGCGCTGCTCTGCCCGACGCCGACCTCCTCGGACGTCGGCGAGACCACCTACACCGCCTTCTCTCCCAAGGGCGCCACGGGCAAGGGCACCGCCGCCCTCCAGGCCGCCGGAACGGTCCAGGAGGACACCGGCGGCAAGGACGGCAAGGGGAAAGGCAAGGGCGACAAGGGCGAGGCCGGTGGCGGCGGGCAGCAGGCCGTGCCGCCCCACGACACCAAGCCCGTCGCGCCGCTGAAGGCCGCGGGCACCCCCGTCACCGCCACCACCAACCGCTCCGACGCGCCCGCGCTGACCGGTGAGGCCGACGGCGCGTTCGCGCCCGGCTGGACCGTCCAGCAGACCACCACGGTCGCCGCGGGCGCCGGGCGCGGCCTGCTCGGTCTGAGCTGCACGGCGCCCGACACCACCTTCTGGTTCCCGGGCGTCAGCACCGGCAAGGACCGGCAGGACTACGTCCACCTCACCAATCCGGACGCCACGCAGGCCGTCGTCGACCTCGAACTGCGCGGCAAGGACGGCGCGCTGAGCGGCGACGCGGGCGAGAACATCGCCGTGCCGCCGCACACCACCGTCCCGGTGCTGCTCTCCACCCTCACCGCCTCCCCGCAGCCCGACGCGGCGCTGCACGTCACCGCCCGTGAGGGCCGGGTCGGCGCCTCCGTCCAGGCCACCGACGCCCACAAGGGCGGCGACTGGCTCCCGGCCGCCGCCGACCCGGCGCCCGGCGCGGTCCTCCCCGGTATCCCCGCCGACGCCACCGCCGTCCGGCTGGTCGTCCTCGCGCCGGGCGACACCGATGCCGATCTGAAGGTGCAGCTGGCCACCCCGACCGGCTCGATCACCCCGGCCGGACTGGAGTCGCTGCACGTCAAGAGCGGGATGACGACGGCGGTCGACCTCAAGCCGCAGGGCGAGGCGGGGTCGCTGGTGCTGTCGCCCGCCGACACCGGCTCCCGCGCCCCGATCGTCGCGGCGCTCCAGGTGGTCCGCGGCAAGGGCGCCGACCAGGAGATGGCGTTCATCCCCGCGACCCGCCCCGTCGACCGGCGCGCCACCGCCGCCGACAACCGCGCCAAGGGCGCCACGCTGTCGCTGGTCGCGCCCGAGAAGGGCAAGGACGCCAAGGTCACCGTCACCGCCTCGGCGGGCAGCGGAGGCGGTACGCCGGTCAGCAAGACGTACACGGTCAAGGGCGGCACCACCCTCGCCGTCGATCCGCCGCGTCCGCAGGGCCTCAAGGGCGGCTACGCGCTGACGGTGGAACCGGCCGCCGGCAGCGGCCCCGTCCACGCGGCGCGCACCCTGGCCCTGCCGCAGGGCGGCGTCCCCGCCTTCACCGTCCAGACGCTGCCGGACGACCGCGGCACGGTGGTCGTCCCGACGGCCGGCCAGGACCTGTCGCTGCTGACGGACTGACGGACCGGGCCGGTGGGCCCGCGCGGCGGTCAGTCCTGGCCGTAGCGCGGGTCGACCGACTCCGGCGCGAGACCGAGGAGTTCGGCGACCTGCTCGACGACGATCTCGTGGACCAGCAGCGCCCGCTCGTCACGGCTCTTGGTCCGGATCTCGACCGGGCGGCGGTAGACGATGACGCGGTCGCGGTGCGGCCCGGCGGCGGGCTCCGCCCGGCCCAGCGGTACCGTCCCGTCGTCCGGCTCCGACCCGTCCTCCGGGCCGAACAGCGGCACCTCCTGGACGAGGAAGTCGACGCCGGACAGCTGCGGCCAGCGCCGCTCCAGCCGGTCGCGCGCATCGCGGACCAGATCCTCGAAGGCGTCGGCGCGGCTGACGGCGAGCGGCACCTGCGGCGGGGCGATGGGACCGCGCATGCCACGGCCGTGGCGGTCACGGCGGCGCGGGCGCGGCTCCGTCGGGCGGGGCGGTTCGGACGTGTCCATCGCCTCCGAGCGTAGCCGCCGCGGCCCTTCCGGGGAGGCGGAGCGAGGCATCCGGGAACACGGAGGCGGATGACCGGTCCGATAACGATTGTGTTCATTTGGCGCGCCCCCGCCCGCGGTCCGCCACCCGGCCCGCTCCACCGCCTTCCCGCTCCCCTCTCCACGACCTGCCCGCACCATTCACCCCTTTCCTCCGCATTCCCGTCCGGGGAATCTGGCGATACCGCCCCCGAAGGGCGTCCGATCCGGCCCCGCGCGGCCCTTTCCGTGCCGTCCGGCGCAGGCCGCCGCGAGCGGGTGCAGGTCAGACGCACCGGACGAACCGGGACGACACGGTCGGGTGAGCGGGAGGTGAGTCGTCGCGGCCCGGTCAAGAGTGCGGTACCGTCCAACGTCGTGAGCCCTGTACGTCGCTGTTCGCGCACTGCGTGCGGCCGCCCCGCCGTCGCAACGCTGACGTACGTCTACGCGGATTCGACCGCCGTGCTCGGGCCGCTCGCCACCTACGCGGAACCCCACTGCTACGACCTGTGCGCCGAGCACTCCGAGCGCCTGACCGCCCCCCGCGGCTGGGAAGTCGTCCGTCTGGCCATCGACCCCGGCCCGGCCCGCCCCAGCGGTGACGACCTCGAAGCGCTCGCCAACGCGGTGCGCGAGGCGGCCCGCCCCCCGGAGCGCCCCGCCGCCCCGGAGCGGCCCGAACCCCGCGAGACCCCCCAGCCGGGCGCCGCCCGCCGCGGACACCTCCGCGTGCTGCGGTCGCCGGACTCCTGACGCTCGATCCCTGACCCCGGACCGCATCCCCGGACCGGGGTGCTCCCTGGCGCCGGGCCGAACTTCCGGTACCGGTACCGCTCCTGACGCACCCTCCGGCCGATGTCCCGCCGCACCCGGCCCGCCGCTCCGCGTCCCACGGAGAGTGGGCGCCCTCGTACGGAGGGTTGACGCCGCCGTAAGGCCGCCCCGACCATGCCTCCACTCCCCGCCCGTTCCGATTCCGCGCCGTGGAACGGTCCACGGCGCGGCGCGGTCGGGGATTCCCGTCTGGAGGCCCCGTGTTCGTCCAGCACCTGGCTCCCGTGGCCCACTCGCCCGCGCTCTCCGCCCTCGTCGCCGCGCTGCCCCTGGTCACCGTCCTCGTCCTGCTCGGCGCCGTCCGGATGCGTGCCCACCACGCCGGGGTCGCCGGCCTCGCCGTCGCCCTGGCCGTCGCCACCCTCGTCCACGGCATGCCCGTGGGACAGGCGCTCTCCGCCGCCGCCCAGGGCGCCGTCTTCGGCCTCTTCCCGATCCTGTGGATCGTCGTCAACGCCCTGTGGGTGTACCGGATGACGGTCCGCACCCGCCACTTCGACGTCCTGCGCCGCTCCTTCTCCCGCCTCTCCGACGACCCGCGCATCCAGGCCCTGGTCATCGCCTTCTGCTTCGGCGCGCTGCTGGAGGCGCTGGCCGGGTTCGGCGCGCCCGTCGCCATCAGCGCGGTGATGCTGGTCGCCCTCGGCTTCGACCCGGTCAAGGCGGCGGTCGTCGCGCTCGTCGCCAACACCGCGCCCGTCGCGTTCGGCGCCATGGGCACCCCGGTCGTCACCCTCGCCCAGGTCACCGGGCTCCCGCTGGACGGCCTCGCCGCCGTGGTGGGCCGTCAGACGCCGCTGCTCGCCCTCGTCGTCCCGCTGCTGCTGGTGTTCCTCGTCGACGGGCGGCGCGGGCTGCGCGAGACCTGGCGGCCCGCGCTCGCCTGCGGACTCGCCTTCGCCGCCGTGCAGTTCGCCGCCGCCACCTACGTCTCCGCCCAACTCGCCGACATCGGCGCCGCACTGGCCGGCGCCGCGGCCCTCGCCGCCCTGCCCGCCGCCCGCCGCCCGGCCACCGCGGAGGTCCGCACCGCCGTCCTGACCGGCGCCCGCCGCACCGAGCCGGACCTCCGCGACCCCCGGCGCACGGTCCTGTGTGCGTACGCCCCCTACGCCCTCATCGTCGTGATCTTCTCGGCGGCGCAGATCCCCCTGGTCAGGGACGTCCTGGCGCGGGCGACGCTCGCCGTCGACTGGCCGTTCCTCGATGTCGCGGACGCCGCCGGCACCAGGGTCGGCGGCAACGTCCTCACCCTGCCGCTCCTCGCCACCGGCGGCACCCTGGTCCTCCTCGCCGGGGTGCTGACCGCCGCCGTCCTCGGCGTCCGCGCCCCCGACGCGGTCCGCGAATGGGCCGCGACCGTCCACGAGTTACGGCACGCCCTCCTCACCGTCACCGCCGTCCTCGCGCTCGCCGCCGTCATGAACCTCTCCGGGGCGGCGACCACCATCGGCCACGCCGTCGCCGCCGCCGGTGCCGGACGCGCGCTGCTCTCCCCGGTGCTCGGCTGGTTCGGCGTCGCCGTCTCCGGCTCCGACACCTCCGCCAACGCGCTCTTCGGCGCCCTCCAGGTCACCGCCGCCCGCCAGTCGGGCCTGGCGCCCGGCCTCCTCGCCGCCGCCAACAGCTCCGGCGGCGTCCTCGGCAAGATGGTCTCCCCGCAGAACCTCACCATCGCCTGCGCCGCCGTCGGACTCGCCGGACGCGAGGGCGACCTGCTCCGCCGCGTCCTGCCGTGGAGCCTGGCGTTGCTGCTGGTCATGTGCCTGATCGTGGTCGCGCAGAGCACCGCCGTGCTGGGCTGGATGCTGCCCTGACACCCCGCCGTCCGGGGCGCGGCGGACCGCCCGCCCCGGATACCGCGCCCGTCCGCGTACCGCCTGGCGTGTACCCGACGTCCGCCCGGACCGCTGTCGGTACCTCCGGGTAGGTTGGATCTCCCGTACCGAATCCAGATCCAGGAGGCCGGCCGTGGCTGATCTGTCGCAGCTCGTCAAGGCGTACGACGTGCGCGGTGTCGTGCCCGACCAGTGGGACGAGTCGCTCGCGGAGCTGTTCGGCGCCGCCTTCGCCGAGGTGACCGACGCCGACGCGCTCGTCATCGGGCACGACATGCGGCCCTCCTCGCCGGGGCTGGCCGCCGCGTTCGCGCGCGGCGCCGCGGCGCGCGGCGCGGACGTCACCCACATCGGCCTCTGCTCCACCGACGAGCTGTACTTCGCCAGCGGCGCCCTCGGCCTGCCCGGCGCGATGTTCACCGCCTCGCACAACCCCGCGCAGTACAACGGCATCAAGATGTGCCGCGCCGGTGCCGCCCCCGTCGGCCAGGACACCGGGCTCGCCGAGATCCGCACCCTGGTGGAGGGCTGGCTGGACGGGGGCGCCCCGGAATCCGCCGCCACCCCCGGCACCGTCGGCGAACGCGACGTCCTGGGGGAGTACGCCGCCCATCTGCGCTCTCTCGTCGACCTCTCCGCCATCCGCCCGCTGAAGGTCGTCGTCGACGCGGGCAACGGCATGGGCGGCCACACCGTCCCCACCGTCCTCGCCGGACTGCCCCTCGAAGTGGATCCGCTCTACTTCGAGTTGGACGGCTCGTTCCCGAACCACGAGGCCAACCCTCTCGACCCGAAGAACATCGTCGACCTCCAGGCCCGCGTCCGCGCCACCGGAGCCGACCTCGGCCTCGCCTTCGACGGCGACGCCGACCGCTGCTTCGTCGTCGACGAGAAGGGCGACCCGGTCTCCCCGTCCGCGATCACCGCACTGGTCGCCGCCCGCGAGCTGGCCAAGCACCCCGGCGGCACGGTCATCCACAACTGCATCACCTCCTGGTCCGTCCCCGAGGTGGTGAAGGAGGCCGGCGGCACCGCCGTCCGCACCCGCGTCGGCCACTCCTTCATCAAGGAGCAGATGGCGAAGACCGGCGCGATCTTCGGCGGCGAGCACTCCGCCCACTACTACTTCCGTGACTTCTGGAACGCCGACACCGGCATGCTCGCCGCCCTCCACGTCCTCGCGGCCCTCGGCGGCCAGGACCGCCCGCTCTCCCAGCTGGTCGCGGCGTACGACCGCTACGCCGCCTCCGGCGAGATCAACAGCACCGTCGCCGACCAGTCGGGCCGCCTCGCCGCCATCAGGACGGCCTACGCGGACCGCGACGGCCTCACCCTCGACGAGCTCGACGGCCTCACCGTCACCGCCGCCGACTGGTGGTTCAACCTCCGCGCCTCCAACACCGAACCCCTCCTCCGCCTGAACGTCGAGGCCCGGGACGCGGAGACGGCGGCCCGGATCCGGGACGAGGTGCTGGCCGTGGTGCGGGCGTAGCCGCGCCGTCCCGTTGCCGGCGGTGGGTGGCGGGCGGGCACGTGGACCGGCGGACGCGTCGCCCGGGGCGCCGGGGCCCGCCTGCCTCGGCCGCAGCCCGGCGCCCGGGGCCCCGGTGCTCACTCCACCGGCGCCCACCCACCGACGCCCCTCCCGTACGCCCCCCGCCCCCGACGACAGGCCCCCGCCCCCGACCCGGCGGTAGGCTGGCGGGGCCGCAACCATCGAAGGAGCAAGCCCCCATGCCGGTCGACGCCAGCCTCATCGAGATCCTCGCCTGCCCCGCGTGTCACGCCCCGCTGGCCGACCGGACCGCGGACGACCCCGCCGAGCTGGTCTGCACCTCCGCCACCTGCGGTCTCGCCTACCCCGTGCGGGACGGCATCCCCGTACTCCTCGTCGACGAGGCCCGCCGCCCCGCCTGACCGGACGCCGCCGGGGCCCGGCCCCGGCACCGCCCGGCGTGTCCCGTCCACACCGGCGAACGGAGGCCGCGCCCACCATGCTCGACGAGTCACTCCTCGACAACCCCGAAGCGCTGGCCCGCGCCGACCGCTTCGGTCTGCTGCGCGGCGTCGCCGAATCCGGCGCCCGGGTCCGCACCGCCGCCCGCGGTGCCGCCGAGGCCGGCCTCGCCGACCTCGTCCCCGACGGGCGGCCCCGAGCCGTCCTCGTCGCCGGCCCCGCCCCCGTCGCCCCCTGCGTCGCCGACCTCTTCGGCGCGCTCGGCGGCGGCACCTGCCCCGTCACCCACATCCCGCCCACCGGCGTCGACGCCCGCCCCGGCGCCCTGCGCTGGACGCTGCCCGGCTGGTGCGGCCCCCTCGACCTGGTCCTCATCGCCGGACCCGACGGCTCCGACCCCGGCCTCGCCGAACTGGTCGAGGGCGCCTACCGCCGCGGCTGCTCCGTCGTCGCCGTCACCCCCGCCGGTTCCCCGCTCGCCGAAGCCGTCCGCCAGGCCCGCGGTCTCGCCGTCCCGCTGGCGACCACCGCGTACGACGCCGAGTTCGACGTCGAGGGCGCGCCGCCCGCCGCCCCCGGCACCCTCTGGTCGGTGCTCACCCCGATCCTCGCGCTCGCCGACCGGATCGGCCTGCTCAGCGCCCCGCCCGAGGCGCTCGCCCGCCTCGCCGACCGTCTCGACCAGCTCGCCGAGAGCTGCGGACCGGCCCTCGCCACGTACACCAACCCGGCGAAGACCCTGGCCGCCGAGGTCGCCGACGCCCTGCCGCTGATCTGGACCGAAGGGCGGGTGGCGGGCGCCGCCGGCCGCCACTTCGCCGCCGAGCTGGCGAGCCTCGCCGGACGCCCGGCGCTCGCCGCCGAACTCCCCGAGGCGCTCACCGCCCACCGCACCCTGCTCTCCGGCGCCCTCGCCGCCGGCGCCGACCCGGACGACTTCTTCCGTGACCGCGTCGAACAGCCCGCGGCCCTCCACGCCCGCGTCATCCTCCTGCGCGACCACGCCCCCGGGCCGCTCTCCGCGACCCACGCCGCCCACACCCTCGCCGAGGAGCGCGGCACCGCCGTCAGCGCGCTGGAACCACCGGAGGGCACGGACCTGGAGACCGCGGCCGAACTACTCGCCATCGTGGGTTTCGCCGCCGTTTACCTCGCGCTCGCCGACACCGAGTGATCTGTGAGGGCCGCCCCGCGGCCACCGCGCGGGACCTCCCGTACGCCCCACAGGCACCGTCGCCCCGCCGGAACCCGTACGCCACGCAGGAAGCAGCAGCCCCATGGACCGCCTCGTCAACACCGTGCGCCCCTACGCCTGGGGCTCCGTCACCGCCCTGCCGAAGCTGCTCGGCACCGAACCGACCGGTGAACCCCAGGCCGAGATGTGGATGGGCGCCCACCCCGGCGCCCCCTCCCGCATCGACCGCGGCGCCGGACCGGTCTCCCTGGCCGACGTCATCGCCGCCGCCCCCGAGGCCGAACTGGGCGAAGCCACCGTCGACGCCTTCGGCCCCCGGCTGCCCTTCCTCCTCAAACTCCTCGCCGCGGGCTCCCCGCTCTCCCTCCAGGTCCACCCCGACCGCGCCCAGGCCGAGGCGGGCTACGCCGACGAGGAGCGCCGCGGCGTTCCCCTCGACGCCCCGCACCGCAACTACAAGGACCCGCACCACAAGCCCGAGCTGCTCTGCGCCCTCACCCCCTTCGAGGGGCTCTGCGGCTTCCGGCACCCCGCCGAGGCCGCCGACCTGCTGGCCGGCCTGGACGTCGACGCGCTCAAGCCGTACGTCGACATCCTGCGCGCGGAACCGGAGGCCGACGCGCTGCGCGAGGTCCTGACCGCCCTCCTCGGCACCGACCGCGCCGCCCTCGCCGACCCCGTCGACCGCGCCGCCGCGGCCGCCGCCCGGCGGGGCGCGGAAGACGGCCCGCACGCCCCCGCCTACGCCGCGTACGCCGCCCTCGCCCACCACTACCCCGGCGACCCCGGCATCCTCGCCGCGATGCTGCTGAACCACGTCACCCTCCAGCCCGGCGAGGCGCTCTTCCTCGGCGCCGGCATCCCGCACGCCTATCTCAGCGGCCTCGGCGTCGAGCTGATGGCCAACTCCGACAACGTGCTCCGCTGCGGCCTGACCCCCAAGCACATCGACGTCCCCGAACTGCTGCGCATCGTCCGCTTCACCCCCGGCGACCCCGGCGTCCTCCGCCCGGAGGAGACCGACGGCGAGGAGGTCTACGACGCCCCCGCCGACGAGTTCCGCCTCTCCCGGTACGTCCTCGCCCCCGGTGCCGCCCCCCGCTCCCTGGACGCCCGGACCCCGCAGGTCCTGCTCTGCACGGCGGGTACGGTCACGGCCCGTCCGGCTGCCGCCGAACTCCCGTCCCCAGCAGGCGAGTTGCGCCTCACCCCGGGGCAGTCGGCTTTCGTCCCGGCCGGGGAGCACGTCACCGTCTCCGGCGAGGGCACGCTCTTCCGCGCCACGGTCGTCACGTCACGTGAGCCCGCGGCCACCGGCTCCGCAACTCCCCGGTCCGGCCTCTGACCTGCCACGATCTCTCAGCGCCCCGTCCACCGGCCGGGCACCCTGCACCGCGTTCGGGCCGGGCTGCAAGAATGACGCCCCACATCTTTAAAGGGGCGGTAAAGCCCGGCCGACGGAAGGGACATGCGGCACTCATGAGTGCATCAGGCGGAACCAAGGCGATCGTTGCGGCGCTGGGCGCCAACCTGGCGATCGCCGTAGCGAAGTTCGTGGCGTTCGCCTTCAGCGGCTCGTCGTCCATGCTCGCCGAGGGCGTGCACTCGATCGCCGACTCCGGCAACCAGGGCCTGCTCCTCCTCGGCGGCAAGAAGGCCAAGCGCGCCGCCACCGAGGAACACCCCTTCGGCTACGGCCGCGAGCGCTACATCTACGGCTTTCTCGTCTCCATCGTCCTCTTCACCATCGGTGGCGTCTTCGCGCTCTACGAGGGCTACGAGAAGATCCACGACCCGCACGGCCTCGACAACTGGTACTGGCCGGTCGGCGTCCTCCTCTTCGCCGTCATCGCCGAGGGCTTCTCCTTCCGTACGGCCCTGAAGGAATCGAACGAGTTGCGCGGCAAGCAGAGCTGGGCGCAGTTCATCCGCCGCGCCAAGGCCCCCGAGCTGCCCGTCGTCCTGCTGGAGGACTTCGGCGCCCTCATCGGTCTCGTCCTCGCCCTGTGCGGCGTCGGCCTCACCCTGGCCACCGGCAACGGCATCTGGGACGGCATCGGCACCATGTGCATCGGCACGCTGCTGGTGCTGATCGCGCTGGTCCTCGCCGCGGAGACCAAGTCGCTGCTGCTGGGCGAGGCCGCCGGCGCCGACCAGGTCGCCAAGATCCGCGAGGCGGTCGTCGACGGCGACACCGTCACCCGCGTCATCCACATGCGCACCCTCCACCTCGGCCCCGAGGAACTGCTCGTCGCCGCCAAGATCGCGGTGGAGCACGACGACACGGCCCGCGAGGTCGCCGACGCGATCAACGCCGCCGAGGAACGCATCCGCGCCGCCGTCCCGATCGCCCGGGTCATCTACCTGGAGCCCGACATCTACGACGAGGCCGCCGCAGCCGCCGGCGCCGACCCCGAGAAGTCCCCCGGCGGCCGCTGACCCCGCGGGCACAGCTTCCCGACCACGCTTCCCCGAAGGCCCCGCTCCCCGGAGCGGGGCCTTCGCGCACACGGCGCACACCGGCCGCGGGCCCAGGGCGGCAACCGGCCCCGCACCCACCGGAGACCGCACGATCTCAGCCCCGATCGGCTTCCCCACCCCACCCCGGGCGGCGTCCCCGCCGGACCACCGTCCCGCGCGGCCACCCGCACCGGCCCCTCCCCGCGCCCCCGTACGGCCCGGCCGACGCGACCCGCGGCACCGCCCCCGCAGCGCACAGAATGAGCCGAGGCGGGCTGGGGCCGCCGGGCCGGTCGGTGTAGATTCGTCCCCAGTGCCAGACGTCGCTGCTGATGGCGGTCGGGCGGCCCGCACCGCGGACCGGCCGAGGGAGAGAGGGCCTCCGACGGACTGCGCTGCGGCCAGGGGAGAGGTGCGTCCGCTTCCGCGTGCGCTTCCGCCTGCCCGCGCCGCAGACTGCCCAGCCCGACATCCACCTCGCCGTACGAGGAGCAGCCCGTATGACCACCGCAGCCACCGGCCAGGACTTCAAGGTCGCCGACCTCTCCCTCGCCACCTTCGGCCGCAAGGAGATCACGCTCGCCGAGCACGAGATGCCCGGCCTGATGGCGATCCGCAAGGAGTACGCCGCGGCCCAGCCCCTGGCCGGCGCCCGCGTCACCGGCTCCCTGCACATGACCGTGCAGACCGCCGTCCTCATCGAGACCCTCGTCGCCCTCGGCGCCGAGGTCCGCTGGGCGTCCTGCAACATCTTCTCCACCCAGGACCACGCCGCCGCGGCCATCGCCGTCGGCCCCAACGGCACCCCGGACAACCCCCAGGGCGTCCCGGTCTTCGCCTGGAAGGGCGAGTCCCTGGAGGAGTACTGGTGGTGCACGGAGCAGGCCCTGACCTGGCCGAACTCGCCCACCGGCGGCCCGAACATGATCCTCGACGACGGTGGCGACGCCACCCTCCTCGTCCACAAGGGCGTCGAGTACGAGAAGGCCGGCAAGGTCCCCTCCGTCGACACCGCCGAGAGTGATGAGCACCGCGCCATCCTGGAGCTGCTCACCCGCACCGTCGCCGACTCCCCGCAGAAGTGGACCCGCCTCGCCTCGGAGATCCGCGGCGTGACGGAGGAGACCACCACCGGCGTCCACCGCCTCTACGAGATGCACCGCGACGGCGATCTCCTCTTCCCGGCGATCAACGTCAACGACGCCGTCACCAAGTCGAAGTTCGACAACAAGTACGGCTGCCGCCACTCCCTCGTCGACGGCATCAACCGCGCCACCGACGTCCTCATCGGCGGCAAGACCGCCGTGGTCTGCGGCTACGGCGACGTCGGCAAGGGCTGCGCGGAGTCGCTCCGCGGCCAGGGCGCCCGCGTGATCATCACTGAGATCGACCCGATCTGCGCGCTCCAGGCGGCGATGGACGGCTACCAGGTCACCACCCTGGACGAGGTCGTCGAGACCGCCGACATCTTCGTCACGACGACCGGCAACAAGGACATCATCATGGCCTCCGACATGGCCCGGATGAAGCACCAGGCCATCGTCGGCAACATCGGCCACTTCGACAACGAGATCGACATGGCCGGCCTCGCCAAGCTCGACGGCATCGTCAAGGACGAGGTCAAGCCGCAGGTCCACACCTGGACCCACCCCGACGGCAAGGTCCTGATCGTCCTCTCCGAGGGCCGCCTGCTGAACCTCGGCAACGCGACCGGCCACCCCTCCTTCGTGATGTCCAACTCCTTCGCGGACCAGACCCTGGCCCAGATCGAGCTGTTCACCAAGCCGGAGGCGTACCCGACCGACGTCTACGTCCTGCCCAAGCACCTGGACGAGAAGGTCGCCCGCCTCCACCTGGACGCGCTGGGCGTCAAGCTCACCACGCTCCGCCCGGAGCAGGCCGCCTACATCGGTGTCGAGGTCGAGGGCCCGTACAAGCCCGACCACTACCGCTACTGAGCAGCCGCGTAACACCCACAGCAGCCGGTGAAACCAGGCCCTCGCCCCACCGGGCGAGGGCCTGGCCCGTACCGCCCCACCGGCCCGCACCCGCCCGCTCCAAGGACCCCCATGCCCCGCGGCCACTACTCCCTGCACGATCCGCACGACCACACCCCCCTCGGTGAAGAACACTTCCACTGCGCCACCGGCCCCTCCGGCTGGCGCTACGTCTCCCAGATCACCGCCCCCTCCGGCGACCACCTCGGCTCCGTCGACCTCACCCTCGACGAGCTGGGCCGCCCCCTCCGCCTCGAACTCCACGCCGGCGGCTGGCAGGTACGCGGCGCCGCACTCGACGGCGTCACCTGGGTCCGCACCGACCCGACCGGCGAACACGCCACGGAGGGCAACGTCCCCGCCCACGCCTTCACCGGCGCGTCCCCCGCATTCCTCATCGCCACCTCCCGGCTGCTGCGCCCCGAACCCGGCGCCGGCGCGGTCCGCACCCGGCTCGTGGCCTTCACACCCCCCGTCCTCGCCCCTCGCACGCTCGATCAGTCCTGGGCGCTGGTCTCGAGCACAGCACACGCCACTGACAACGCCCCGCTGATCGACGACGCGTACCAGGTCAACGACCTGGAGACCGGTGAACAGCACACCGTCCACCTCGCCGGCGACGTCGTCCTCTCCGCGCCCGGCATCGAGCTGGAATCCCTCGACTCGCCACCGTCGACCTTCACGTAGCCGGTGCCCACCGGCCCCCGATGTGCGTCCGCCGCAGCTGACCTGCTAGTCTTCCTACCTCCCCAGGAAACCCGTTGACACGGGAGTCTCGGGGAGGTAGATTCGAACGGTTGCCGGGAGCTGGACAGGCTCCATCGCAACGGTTAGTCTCATATCTCGCTCCGACTGGAATTCAATTCGACGGGGCCACTCGAATCACTTAGCAGAAACTTCGCCGATTATTCGGTCGAAATATTTCTGATAATGTTCGGGTAAGCCGAAAGGCAAACCCCTCCGACGGGTAATCGGAAACGAATTCGGACCGGAAACGGCGAGAAACGGATCTGATAGAGTCGGAAAGGCCGGAAAGCGAAAGCAAGAAGGCCAACCCCGCTCCAACAGGGGGCCGGAAACGCCCAGCGGATCTGGTAAGGTTGGAACCGCGGAAAAGCCGAAAGGCCGGACCGCACCGGCGAAAATCAGAACCGAAAGGATCTGATAGAGTCGGAAACGCAAGACCGAAGGGAAGCGCCCGGAGGGCCTGGTGAAACAGGCACAAAGGAAGCGTCCGTTCCTTGAGAACTCAACAGCGTGCCAAAAGTCAACGCCAGATA
>NZ_JBIBYO010000010.1:0-231564 GCF_043083385.1 Streptomyces sp. NPDC014733
GGCGTAGATGTCGCAATCCACACCGAGCCAGAAGGCCCTCACCCGTTCAAGCACCCCACGCGCGTGTCACCAACGTCCCGGGACAACACACCTAGCTCCGCCAGCTGACTCGGTGCCCAAGCGGTAGAAGAACCGCAGACCAAGGGCGTCGGACGGTTCCGGGATCAGGCGGGGTGTAAGTGATTTCGGTGGCGGGGCAGGTGGCGACGAGGTGACGCGGCGCGTCGCCTTCGGTGTGGTCGATGGTCAGCGCCCAGCGGAGCTTCGTGGAGGTCCAGTCAGTCAGGTAGGTGCAGCGAGCTTCGGCGGCCGGCGGCATCCACTGGGCGGGATCCTGGTCGGCTTTGATCCGGTTGGTCTTGGCGGTGACGGTGGCCAGGGAGCGGGGGGCGTCGAGGTCGTTGGCGCAGGCCTGGCGGCGGGCGGCGCTCCACCGGGAGGCGCCCAAGTCCCAGGCTTCGGCGAGCGGGACCATGTGGTCGATGTCGCTGGGCGATGAAGGAACAGTGTGGTCCGTGCCGCCCCCGCCTGGGCAGTTCGAGCTTGCATGTCGCAGCAGCGCCCCCGCTCAGGCCGACCGGCGGCGTTGATTAGAATCGCTTCTCATGTCGAAGCCTGACGAACTGCTGGTTGATGTCGCGGCCTTGGTGGAGTCCGGACGCAGCAACCAGATGACTCTGACTGTGGTCGCCGGTGGTGCTGTCATCACGGGTCGGTTGGCTCCCGAAGCTGTCTGGAGGCAGCGGGTGTCCGAGGTCCTGGCGGACTCGGCCCGTCTCAATGAATTCTCAGCCGCCTTCACCACTACGACGTGTGAGAAGAAGGCGCCCACGCATCTGCATTTCCATGTGGCGCGGATTCTGCAGGGCAGGGTGGGGATCCCGGAGACAGGCGGGATGTACCGCGTGGCGATCGATGACGTCAGCGCTTGGACCGTGGGCGACTTCAGCTACTCCGACCAGTGAGATACGACGCTGCGCGTTGACGGACCGCGCGGCAACGCGGTGAGGGTCCGACCGGCAGGGGCCGGTCGGACCCTCACTGTTGTTCTGGTAGCGGCTCGCGCCGCTCGTCGGTCAGACGGCGGCAGGGGCGCCGAGCATCGCGGAAGCCTGCTGGAACGGTCTGCGGACACGCGTGGGCGCGGCGGTCCGGCGGAGGCCGGGGCAGGTGAAGCCGAGCTGAGTCATGGCCCGGAGAACTTCACCGGCGCCGAAATCGCGGCGGTCCTGGCGCGTGATGGCCTGCCCGACCTGCTTGACCGGGTAGATGCGGCGGCCGGTGTTCACGGACTCGCCGATGACCTGTTCGGGCTTGATGCCCTTCATGGATTCCAGGACGCCGCTCTTGGTGAGGTGAGGTCGAACAGGAAGCGGGCGATGACACAGCGCATGATGCCTCACAGAGAGAAGAAGGGGTGGCTCTACCGCGGTGAGGCAGTTCAGTGGGCAAGGGCGTGGACGCCCCGAGCGCCGTCCTGGTCTTCGACGACCGGCAGGGCAGCGAGCCGGCGGCCCAGGGCTGCGTGCTCGGCTTCGGCAGTCGTGGCCAGGGGCGAGGTGAACGGCCCACTGCCGCCGAGGATGTCGCGCAGTTGGACCCGGTCCGTGTACGCGGGGCTGTCACGGACTGCGGTGAGCTGGACCTGGGTGACCAGGTGGGCGCACAGGCCGTCGTTGTCGCAGACGAACAGGTGCCCGGTGCGGGCGCCGGCCATGACGGACAGAGCGACTTCGATGATCATGTCGTCGCAGACCTGCAGTGCGTCTGCGTCCATGACGTCCGCCGCAGTCGTGGGTGCGGGGGTGACATTCGTCGAGCGGGGCTGCATCTGAACCAGCGTCAAAAGGTGCCTCCTGCAGTGATGGGCCAGTTTAGTGATCACGAGGTTTCTAGGACGCCGCCGCGTCGAAGGAGGTCTGCCGCACGGTCCTGCGCCGGGCAGCCGAGGCGGGGCTGCGCCGGCCGCGTGAGGTCGCGCCCTGGATCGGGAGCGGGACGCTCATGCCCTGCGCGGTCAACGCGGCCAGTAACTGGGTGGGCATGTCGGGCTCGGCGAACGCCCCGTCCGCGGGCAGTGCGGGAGTGATCGTCTTCGGCAGGGCGAACTCGCCCGAGGCCTCGGCGGACCGCCGCCCCTGGCCGCCCGAGCGGCTCCGGCCCCCGGAACGGCTCGGAACGGGCGAGCCGAAGCGACTGCCCCGGCCCGAACCGGCGCCGGAACCGAAAGCGGGGCCGCCGGTGCGGCGGGTCCGGGAGGCGCAGTCGTTCGTACGTGTGGGATTTATTCGAGAACCTTCCTCGATACGGCATGCATCAAGGAATTCCCGCAGCGGAAGAAAAGTGCGGAGAATCGCAAGAAGGGGCCGAAATGAAAGGCGAAAGCAAAGCTGCCATGCAGTGAATCCGGTGCGGGAGGCAGACGGTGAAATGGGTGACGCCAGATGGGTGTGAGATCCCGGACGTCGATGAATGCGGCCCGGGGAAGGCGTGCCCCCCTGGAGAAGAGCTGGGGACGGTTCGTCCCACAGGTGGCGTCATTGAGGGAAGTGCCCGTAGCTGGGCCCCGCACCCCGAGGGATGCGGGGCCCAGCTACGAAGTGCGCGTCAGCGTCAGGCGGGAACAATGTTCTCGGCCGTCGGGCCCTTCTGGCCCGATGCGATGTCGAAGGTGACCCTCTGGCCTTCGAGCAGCTCACGGAAACCGTCGGCGGCGATGTTGGAGAAGTGGGCGAACACGTCAGCACCTCCACCGTCCTGCTCGATGAAGCCGAAACCCTTGGCCGCGTTGAACCACTTCACAGTGCCAGACGCCATGTCATATCTCCTCGTGGGGCAGTACGTCGGCACCCGCAATCCACGGATACCGGGTCGCTGCGATGATGCCCCGCCCGGAGAACAACCGGAAATTCAAAACGCTTCTCGCGGCTAAATGCGGGCGTAAGCGTGGAAGTTTTTGGGAACCACAACTGCAACTGAGATCGACACTAGCACGCGGAAACGGTGCGCGTCCGGTCGCTGACGGCACTCTGCTTGCGTCGGTAGAAACACTCTTCACGCGGCACGCTAAACCCTCATCCGGCCGCAATAGATTGGCGAGTAACAGTGAACGTCTTTTACGGCGCACTGCGGGCTCGGCCGTCGCTGGTCATGTAGCTCCCAGGAAGACGCGGAACGCGATACCGGCCGTGGCTCCGCCCCACACCAAGGCCAGCAGAATCCGCTGCTGGCCCGCGGGCAACAGCAGTACTGCCAGGGGTGTGTACGTACCGGCGATGATCAGGAAGATGTTCGCGTGGCCCAGCCGCCGCAGGACGGCCTCCCCGCGCGGGCCCCATGTCCCACGGTGGTAGAGCGCACTAGTACCGAACAGCAGGCAGACCGACAGTGCGTACACCGAGCAGGCGACGACTGCCGCCGCGGAGCGGGCAAGGGTGATCAGGACGATGCCGCCGGCCAGCCCGAGGGGGAACACTCCGGCGTGCAGCCAGCCCCGCATCCTCGGCTTCAGCGCAGCCGCCGCGCGCTGAAGGGCGTCATCCGGGGCGGCACCTGTCGGCCGGCCGGGCGGGCGGAGGCGCATCAACCTCCGGAGCGCGGTGGGTGCCGGAAAGGTGCTGGGGTTGGCGGCTGGGTGCCGCCGGATGGGTGTTTTCAGCAGTCATGTGCTCATGCGGGGAATCGGCGGACGGAGGTAGGTTGCCGCGATGGCAGGTCAGTCGCCGGTTGCGGGCTGGGACGCGGCGCGGCGGTACTCGGCGTTGATGCGCTGGGCTTCTTCGAGCTGGTCTTCGAGGATGACGATGCGGCAGGCGGCCTCGATGGGTGTGCCCTGGTCGACGAGTTCCCGGGCGCGGGCGGCGATGCGCAGCTGGTAGCGGGAGTAGCGCCGGTGTCCGCCCTCGGAACGCAGCGGGGTGATGAGTCGGGCTTCGCCGACGGCGCGGAGGAAGCCCTGCGTGGTGCCGAGCATCTCGGCGGCCCGGCCCATGGTGTAGGCGGGATAGTCGTCGTCATCAAGACGGTCGAAGGATTCGCCTGCTGTCATGTACACCTCTCTGGAACGCGTGGAGAGGCCCGGGTGCCGTACGGCACCCGGGCCTCGAAGGAACTGCTACACCATCTACCGGCCCTGGTACTGCGCCGGCCTTCTGTTTCCGCCGACCCGACCTGAATACTGCCGGGGGTGCGGGGATCGCGGTTGCTTGACCGGAGACCACCTCACTATCGATGTCCTGCGGTACCCGGGCTCACGACTTCCACCCGGGCGATCCTGATGGCGCCTGCTCCTCCGTTCTTCCCTCTGGGATCAATCACTCTCTACTGCTGACAGTGCCATCCTGCGCACTGCCGGTGGCCTGTGACAGCACCACCCTTCGGCAGCCAGCCCCGTTGCCCGTCCTGCATCTGCTCTGGCTTAGAGCCCCACTGCCGAACCCCCGGTGCGCGCGTCCGCAGCCGACGCCTTCACCGAGGTACTGCTCACTCAACTTCACTGCTGGACTGCACTTACAGATACTGCGGTACTGCTCACGGCGGCCCCTGATCACTGCGGGCCACCCGGTCCGGCCGTCAGTCCCGTCGCCGTCCTGCAACAACCCTGGCTTCGGAACTCCACCACCGAACCGTCCTGCGAACTGCAACTGCGGTTAACGCTGCCCGGCAGTTCGTCTCTGCCGGGCCCTGCTGTCTCTCTGGCTACGAGAGAAACCATAACCATGCCACCACCCAATGTCTACTCCCGCCAGCATAGATTTTTGTGGCCCAGGTGGAGAGATAGTCGGCACCAGCCACAGGACGGGTGCCCGGCGGTCCCGCTACAGCCAGGCTCCCCCACTCCGACCAGGCCGGTTGCGCCAACCTCGGTGCCGCGAACACCACAGCAGCCCCCGGCCGGCCCTATCGGCGGTGCGAGGGCGACGGCTTCGGGATAGACCGCGGCGAACAGCCGCGAGGTGCTGAAGCCGACGTGGTCCTGCTTCTCCCGGTCGAAGGGGATCAGGATGTCGATGCGGTCATCCCAGGTGTCCCAGGTGCCCGAGGGCGACGGGTGCCCGTCCGGGGACCAGATGGGTGCGCAGAGCATGAGGGCGGTCAGGACGGCGTCGTAGGTGGCGGCACCGGCGGCCTGCCGGGAACGCCCTGGTGGGTGTACCGCTGAGCGACACTCTGGGCATCGGCAGCTCCGCCTCACTTCGCAGAAGGTGATCGCGGCCTGGCCGGGATGCCCGTTACCGCTTTCGTGGAGCAATCGTCAATAGTTGTGGATCGGACAGGAATCAGGGCCACAGCATCTGCTTGGTCCACCCGTCGGGTGAAGACAGGTAGACGAGCCGGGTGTGGCGGCGCTGCTTGTCGCCTTGCCAGAATTCCACCGACTCCGGGCGCACTGAGTACAGCGTCCAACCTGGCGCCACGAGGTCCGGCTCGCTCTTGATCCGCGTGAGCGATGCCTCCACCTGCGCATCCCTCTCGGCCAGATCCGCGAGCGGTTGCGATTGCCGACCGAGCAGGGCTTCCGCCCGTGCCCCCGCGCCCCGGGCGAGGAAATCCGCAGCGCACAGTTCAGGGGTCTCTCGCACAACCGGGCCGCGCACCCGGACCTGGCGGGCAAGCGGTGCCCAGTAGAAGGTCAGCGCCGCATAGGGGCGGGCAGCGAGGTCGCGGCCCTTGAGGCTGCTCGCGTCCGAGGCGAACTGCCAGCCCTCGGGGCTCACGTCCTTGAGGATGAGTACGCGGGCGGTTGGATCACCGCTGGCGTCCGCCGTGGCCAGCGTCATGGCATGCGGCTCCTGCACCCCGGCGCTCAACGCCTTGAGCAACCACTCGGTGAACAGCTCGAACGGCGTGTCTGGCGCAATCGATGGGTCGAACCCGGGAAGCTCGCCGGCGAAGACCTCGATGTCCCGCAGCGTCTGACGCAGGTTGACCGCACCGGTCACGTTCCACTCCCTCAGCCGTGATCACTCAATTCGAACTGAACCTATCAACCTGCCCAATTCATAAGCTGATTGAGGTTGATCATGCCGCTGCAGCGCCAGGGCGTTCGACAAGGTGGCCGTTTTCGAAGCGAGCTCCGGCACGGACGAGGGCGACGAGGTGGGGTGCGGTGACCGCGCGCCAGCGGGCCTGGGCGGATGTTCACGGGAAACGACGGCAGTGCCGTGTCGTCCAGGGGCGGGGCGCGGTGTGCTCTTCGGGGGGGTGAGCGTGCAGGAGGCGGCGGAGGACGGCGGCCCCTCGGTGAGGGAGCCGCCGTCTTGGGGTGCGGCGGGTGCGCTCAGGCGGTGTGGCAGGTTTTGCGGTGGCGTATGGCGAGGGTGGTGCCGCCACCGGCGGCGAGCAGCACGGCGGCCATGCCGGCCATCGCCGCGGTGTTGTCGTCCGTGCCGGTCTCGGCGAGGTCGGATGCCTTGGCCGTAATCGACGGAGCGCGGTGGGTCTTCATGGTCTTGTCGATCCAGCCCGCGTAGGCGGGTGCGCTGGTGTAGAGGCCGGGGCCCTGCGAGCACGGCACGTCCGGGGCGCCGGGCCCCGAGGTGACGCCGATCAGCTCCCAGCGGCCGTTCCGGCCCTTTTGGACCTGCGGTCCGCCGGAGTCCCCGAAGCACGCCATGGCCTTGGGCACGGTGGTGATCGTGCACAGCCGGGTCCGGTCCGCGTAGCCGGGCGCGCACTCGGACACGGCGCCCCTGCGGGTGTTCAGCTCCTGGAGCCGGTCCGGGAACGCGAACTCGGTGTCGACGGTGGTGCCGAAGCCCAGGAGCCGGGTCGGCGTGCCGGGCCGCCCGGCCCGTTCGGCGATCTTGACGGGTTGCTGGGCGACCGGGCGGTCCAGGCGTATCAGGGCGATGTCGTTCTTGTTGGCGGCCTTGTTGTCGCCGTTCACATAGCCGGGGTGGACGAAGGTCCGGTCGATCTTCCGGACGGTGCCGCCGGACTTGCGGTGGTCGCTGCCGACCCGCACGATGCCGTCCAGCTTGAGCCCCTCAACCTTTATGCAGTGGGCTGCCGTCAGCACCCACTGCTGAGCGATCAGTGACGCCCCACAGTTCCCGTCGATCAGCCCCTGGTCCGGGGCCGACTCCGGGATGGTCGCCATGAACGGGTAGCTCTCGGTGGAGTCCGACCCGTTGACGATGGCTCCCGCGCTGCCGGCCATGACGGTGACGCAGGCCCCAACGGCGAGCGCGCCGACGGCAGCGGTGCGGGCGGTACTGCGACGCAGTGGCTTGAAGCTGAACACAGGAGTTCCCTTTTTGCTTGGTGGATCCGTATACCTTCAGCCTCGTTGCCCGACGCCTGCCGGACCATCCGGGCAGCGGGCCAGTCGATGGTGGGGCCAGCCCCCTCCGGACCGGGGAAAACCCGGCGCCCGGAGTGTCACCATGCACCGCTTCCTTCATACGTCGTTGCAGACAGCGGGGACGTGACAGACGGTGGTTGCCGTCGGATGTGCGCCCCTCGCACTCGGCCGCAGCCACGGAGGCTGTTCTTCCAGAGACCGCAAGAGGGCGCCTGACCGGGGAGATTCCCGTCAGGCGCCCTCTTCGGGCTGTCGCTCGATCCCCGGCGGGCGGGCGGCGTTCAGTTCCGGTAGCGGGCGCGGCCCACCGCCGCGGCGACCGTGAGCGGGAGCGTCAGGAGCGCGGCCGTCAGGAACATCCCCCGGTAGGCGTGGTGCTCGGCCGGCAGGGCGGCGAGGGCGCTGGCCAGCGCGCTGCCGACGTACAGCGCCAGGCCGAACATCGCCACCCCGGTGGCGCGGGCCGTCGGGGAGAGGAGCGTGGCCCAGGACTGGATCGTGGAATGCATGAACGACCAGCCGCCGCCGAGCAGCAGGGCGCACCCCACCAGCGCGGGCACCGACGTACTGGCCGCGGCGAGGCCGAAGGCCACCAGCATCTGCGCCCCGCCGGCCACGATCAGCCACACCGGCGTCCAGCGCCCCACCAGCCGCTTGACGCCCTGCGCCGCGGCCATCGAACCCACTCCGTAGAGCGCGGACACCGCACCGGCCAGCGTCGCCGAGGCCCCCTGGGCCTCCAGCGCCGGCGCCACATAGGTCAAGAATCCCAGCAGTACGGCGCCTTCGAGCATCGCGACGGCCATCACGTACCACTGCCAGCGGGAGCGCAGCACGACCCGGAACGGGGCGAGCAGCGCACCGGACGCCTCACGCGGCGGCTCCGGCAGCCGGCGCAGGGCGACGGTCAGACCGGCGGCGATCAGGCCCGGCAGGGCGAAGACCAGGCGCCAGCTGACGTAGTGGGCCAGCGCCCCGGCGATGACGGTCGCCACGGCGGTGCCCAGTGCGAACGCGGTCATCAGCTCGCTGAGCGGGCGCTGGCGGACCGCGGCGGGCACGGTGTCCCCGACATAGGTGATGGACGCGGCGATGGACGCGGCGAAGAACGCTCCGGCCGCCACCCGGGCCACGATCAGCACCGTCGGGTCGGGTGCCAGTACCGAGGCGAATGCGGCGACGGCGGCCCCGGCCAGCGAGATCCGCATCACCCGCACCCGCCCCAGCCGGTCGCTCGCCAGGCCCCAGACCGGCTGCATCAGACCGTACGCGAGGAAGTAGCCGCTGGCCGCGAGCATCACCGTGGGCAGCGGGGCGCTGAGCTGGGCGCCGATGAGCATCACCATGGGCGTGATGCAGAAGCGGTCGAAGTTGCTCACGAAACCGGCGGTCCGCAGCAGGCGCAGCGCGGCGGCAGGCATCGGCGGGGCGGTCGCGCCGACGGGCGACGTGGCGGCGGTGGCCGGGGGTGAGTCGGTGGTGTCCATGGGGCTCCTTGTGTCCGTGCCTGCCGGTGCTCTCGGCCCGGCGTCCACCAGCCCATCACCATGAACTCACCGCGTGGTCCCGCAACCTATTACCCTTGCTCACACCCTGCGGGCACGGTGTTCCGCCCCGGGGCGGCCGACGGCGGGGGAAGGAGCCGGCGCGTGCACGGCAACCAGTCCGGCGGACCGCGCCGCGAACTCGGCGCGTTCTTACGCTCCCGCCGTGAGCGGCTGGCGCCCGCCGATGTGGGGCTGCCCGGCTCGCCCCGGCGCCGTACCCCCGGGCTGCGGCGCGAGGAGGTCGCGGAGCTGGCCGGGGTCAGCAGCTCCTGGTACGCCTGGTTGGAACAGGGCCGGGTGCGGACCTCGGAACAGGTGCTGCGGTCGGTGGCGCGGGCGCTGCGGCTGAACGCCGACGAGACCGCGCACGTGCTGTCGTTCGTGGCGCACCCCCCGCGGCCCGGGCGTCCGCCCGGATGGGTGTCGCGCAATCTGCTGTCGCTGGTGGATTCGCTGACGCCGAATCCCGCGGCGGTGCTCGACCCGCACTGGGACCTGCTGGCCTGGAACGCGGGGTACAGCGCGCTCCTCACCGACCTGGCGCGGCTCGCGCCCAAGCAGCGCAATCTGCTGTGGCTGGTCTTCCGCTGGCAGCCCGCCCGTACGCTGCTGGCCAGTTGGGAGCCGGAGGCGCGGAGTCTGCTGGGCCAGTTCCGGGCGCAGGCGGCGCGGCATCCGGAGGACGGCAGGTACGCCGAGGTCGCCGAGGAACTGCTGGCCGACCCGGACGCCGCCCGCTGGTACGGCCGCCGGGAGACCTCGGCGTTCCACCCCGCCGTACGGCATTTCCGGCATCCGGTCGCCGGGGATCTGCGGCTGCGCTACGTCAAGCTCGCCGCCGTGGACGAGCCGGGCCACCATTTGCTGGCCTATCTCCCAGACGACCCGGCGACGGAGAAGGCCCTGCGGGCGCTCACCGCCTGACCGGGCGCCCGGACGGCCCGCCGTGCGGGCGGGCGGACAGGCACGACGGCCCGGCCGCGGCGGCGCGCCACGGCCGGGCCGTCCTCTGCGGCAGGCGCCGGTGTCAGGGCCCGCGCGGTGCCCGGACGTCCGGCGTCAGGACGTCAGCACCGCCTTCATCACCGATCCGTCGGCGACCGCGGCGAGGGCGGCGGCATGCTCCTCCAGCGGGAACGCCGTCACCAGCCCCGCCAGACCGAACCGGGCGGTGAGGGCCGGCAGGAGGCGGACGTACTCGACGAGATGGGCGCCGGTGAACGCCCAGGAGCCGACGACGTCGAGTTGCCGGTGGACGATCTGGTGCGGGTTGATCAGCGTGTCCCCGGCGTCCGTGTACTGCCCGATGATCAGGTAACTGCCGCCCCGGCGGGCCAGGGTGAGGCCCTGGCCGACGGCGGCGGGCACCCCGGCGCACTCGATGACCAGATCGGCTCCGTCCCCGCCGGTGGCCTCCCGCACCTGCCGCAGGACCGCCTCGGGGTCGGCGGCGCCGGCGATGTCCAGATGGACGTCGCCGATACCGGCCGCGCGGGCCCGGTCCAGCCGGGCGGCCGGGCCGCCCACGACGATGACCCGGGCGGCGCCGGCGAGTTGCGCGAACGCCGCCGCCGCCAGCCCGACCGGGCCGCTGCCCTGCACCACGACGGTCTCGCCGAGCCGCACCGGCCGCCGCTCGTAGAGCGCGTGGGCCACGGTGGGGCCGGCGCAGGCCAGCGACATGGCGGCGAGCGGGTCGGTGCCGTCGGGCACCTTGATCACGGTGGTGCCGGGCTGGAGCACGATGTGGTCGGCCCAGGCACCGGACAGCTCCGGACCGTCGCCGAGGGCGCGGTTGACGCCGTAGGTCCGGCGCCGCTCGCACAGGGTCGGCTCGCGGTGCAGCCGGCAGGGCGGGCAGACGCCGCAGGCGATGGAGGAGGCCCACATCACCGTGTCGCCGACCGCGAGCGGCGCCCCGGCGGCGTCGTGGTGGGTGCCTTCGCCCACCTCCCGCACCACACCGAGCCCCTCGTGTCCGAGGGTCAGCGGCACGGGGATGTCCAAGTGCCCCTGTTGCAGGTGCAGATCGGTACCGCAGACGCCGCCGTATCCGCAGGCGACGACCAGTCCGCCGACGGGGGCCTGCGGCAGCGGGAACTCCCGCAGTCGCAGCGGCTCGCCGAACTCCTCCAGGACGACGGCGCGTCCGGTGCGTCGTGTCGTCATGCCGCCACCGTGCCCAGGGTGTGGGAGAACGGCGCCGCCAGCGGGCGCAGCGGCTCGGTGTCACGGCACACGACGTACTCCGGCCGGGGCTCGCCCTCGGGCCGCGGCAGATTGCCGCAGTCGTTGTAGGTGGCGATCAGCAGCCGGCGGGTGAACGGCGACATGTTGGGCGCCGAGCCGTGCATGATCTCCGGGGAGAACAGCACGACGGAGCCGGCCGGGCCCTTGGGGCTCGTCATGCCGTAGCGGTCGACGTGCTCGGTGAGCTGCTGCGGCGTCAGCGAGATGTCGTCGGGGTCGAGGTGCTGCGCGGACCTGGCGGCGGCCGAGCGGTCCTCGTGGACGAGTCCCTGGCGGTGCGAGCCGGGCAGGAAGATGACCGGGCCGTTGAACTCGGTGACGTCGTCGAGGAAGACCCCGATGTTGATCTGGCGCGGGGCGGGCAGGCCGTCGGCGAGGCGCCAGGCGAGGTAGTCCTGGTGCCAGGCCCACTTGTCGCCGCCGAACGCCGGCTTGGCGTTGATCTTGAACTGGTAGACGTAGACGTCGTCGGTGAGCAGCTGCCGGACGGGCTCCAGGATGCGCGGGTCGCGGATCAGGCCCGCGCATTCCGGCTGCCGCTGGTGCGAGGCGTAGACGGCGCGTACCTCCGTCCCGCCGTCCTCGGCCACCACCTGCGGGCCGGGCACCTTCGCATCGCGTGCGAAGGCGGCGCGCAACATCTCCACCTCCTGTGTGTCGAGGAGGGAGTCGAGCATCACGAACCCGTGCGTGTGGTACTGCTCGGCCTGTTGCTGGGTCAGTCGCATGAGCTTCATCTCCTGAACGGTGCGGGAATCTGTCGGGACGGACCGGTGGGGGTGCGTGTACCGGGGCGGGTCACCCCATGAAGTGGCCGCCGTCGACGATGAGTTGCTGTCCGGTGACATAGCGGCTGCGTGCGGTCACCAGGAATTCGAGGGCGTCGGCCATGTCCTCGGCCGTACCGAGCCGGTGGCCCGGGATGGCGTCCAGGACGGCGGCCCGCCGCTCCGGGTCGTCGAGGCGGTAGCGCTCGGTGACCTCTTCGGTGTCGGTGAATCCGGGCAGCAGGGCGTTCACCCTGATGTGCGGGGCGAGCTCCAGGGCCAGGCACTTGGTGAGCTGGAGCAGGCCCGCCTTGCTGGCGCAGTAGTTGGCGCCGTTCGCCCGGGGCCGGATCGCCGTGGTGGAGGCGACGTTGACGATGCTGCCGCCGCCCGCCTCCGCCATCGCGGGTGCCAGGGCCTGACTGAGGTGGAAGGGGCCGGAGAGGTTGGTGGCCAACACCGTGTCCCAGTCCTCGGCGGTCATCGACAGGAACGGCCGGTCACGGTTGACCCCGGCGTTGTTGACGAGCACGGACGGCGCACCGTAGTCGCCGGTGATCCGGTCGCGGACCGTCCGGATCTCCTCGGGCCGGGCGAGATCACAGCGCAGCGCCTCGATCCGGCCCCGGCCCGCCGCCGCGGTCTGCCGCGCCGCGGTGTCGTCACCGCGGTAGAGGGCGATCACCCGGTGCCCGAGGGCGGCGAGCCGGAGGCTCAGCGCCCGTCCGATACCGCGGGTGCCGCCGCTGACCACTGAGATCGTCATGACATCTCCCTGCCGTGGCCTCGGTGGGCGATCAGTTGGCGACGAGGTCGCCGCGCTTGAGGCCCGAGCCCTCGGGCACCTCGGCCGGGTCGCCGCCCAGCCCCGCAACGGCGTTGTGCTCGTCGACGAAGACCACGTGAGGGACGAAGGAGACGGCCTCGGCGTCCGTCATGGCGGCGTAGGCGATGAGGATGACGAGGTCACCCGGGCTGATGAGCCGGGCCGCGGCGCCGTTGATGCCGATGACGCCGGAGCCGGCCGGGCCCTCGATGACGTACGTGGACAGCCGGGCGCCGTTGTCGATGTCGACGATGTCGACCTTCTCCCCGGCCATCAGGTTCGCGGCCTTCATCAGATCGGAGTCGACGGTCACCGATCCGACGTAGTGCAGATCGGCCTGGGTGACGGTGGCGCGGTGGATCTTCGACTTCATCAGGGTGCGGTACATGGGCATTCCTCGTCTGTCGGGTGGGTGCGGTGGGGTGGCACGGTCACGGGTGGGACCGGCCGGTGGGACACGGCCGGGTCAGACCGGCCAGGTGGCGTAGCGGCGCATGCCGTACAGCAGCGGCGCCGCGTCGGTGGCCGGGGTGTGCGTCTGGATGTGCACCACCTCGCCGATCACCACGGTGTGATCGCCGGCCGGGGTGAGCCGGGTGACGTGGCACTCCGCGGTGGCGTGCGCGTCCTGCGGCAGCGCCGGCAGGCCGGTGACCGGCGCGGGCTCCCAGGGCACCGTGCGGAACCGCTCGGCGGCCGGACCGGCGAACGCCGCGGCGGCGCGGCGCCCGCCGCTGTGCAGGAGGTTGGCGGTGAAGCTCCCGCGGGCGGCGAGGACCGGGAGGGTGCTCCCGTTGTTGCCCGCGCACACCAGCAGCTGCGGCGGGGCGAGGGAGACCGAGCACAGGGCCGTGCAGGTGAAGCCGTACGGGTTTCCCCCGGCGTCGGCGGTGGTGATGACGGCGACGCCACCGGGGTGGGAGCCCATCAGCTCCCGGAACGCGTCGCGGGCCACCGTGGGTGCGTCCTGCACGGGGGTCACCATGTGAAGGCCCGGGCGTCGTAGAGGTTCACGCCGACGGCGGACTTGCCCAGGTATTCCAGGCACTCCTGCGGCTTGGCGGGCATCACATGGGCGAACTGGACCTCGCGGATCAGCCGCTCCAGCGGGTGCCCGGGGCTGACGGCGGCCGACCCGCACAGCCGCAGCGCGTCCTGGGCGAGCTGCGGGCCGGTCTCGCCGACGACGTACTTGGCGGCGTGCACCATGGCGTTGGCCTCCAGGCTGCCGCGCTGGGCGGTGACGAGGTCACCGGCCTCGTGCACCAGTGCGCGGGCGGCCCACAGCCGGGCGGCCATCCTGCCCAGCTCCTGCTGGACGACGGGTGAGTCGGCGCGGGTGGCGGAGGCGGTGACATGGTCGACGGTGCGCTGGAAGAGGGCCTCGGCGATACCGAGGTAGGCGCCGGTGTAGCCGGCGATCATCCAGTGCGGTTCGCGGACGACCTTGAACAGGGACATGCCCTCGACCCCGAGGTAGAGCCGGGAGCGGGGCACCGGGACCTCGTCCAGCGTCATGGGGGCGGTGCTCGTGCCGTACATCGCCGACATGTGCTGCACGGCGTCGAAGCTGACGCCGGGGTCGTCGGCGGCGACGACGAAGTGCGAGACCTCACCGGTGTCCTCGGCGCTGTCGGCGGCGGCCGCGACGACGAAGTAGTCGGCGACGCCGGCCAGCGACACGAAGGACTTCTTGCCGCTCAGTATGTAGTGCGTGCCGTCGTCGGAAAGGCGGTAACGGGTCTGCATGCCGCGGAGTTTGGCGCCACGACCGGCCTCGGAGGTGGCGGAGGCGAACAGTTTGCGCCCGTTCACGACCTCGTCCAGCATCCAGGCGCGGAACGTCTCGGCCGCCGGGGGAAGCGACGTTCCGCCGGCGTCGGCCAGCGCCCCCATGACGACGTGGTGCATGTTGAAGCCGAGGGCGGCGGCGCCGTTGTGCCGGGCGAGTTCGGCCAGCACCCGCCAGTAGTCGCCGAAGCCGAGGCCCGCGCCGCCCGCTTCCTGCGGGACGAGCAGGGCGAGCAGACCGGACTCGCGCAGCACGCGGTAGGTCTCGTGGCCGTTGTCACGGCCGGCGTCGGTGTCGGTGGCGAGCGGGGCGAGGCGGGCGCCGGTCTCCGCGGCGAGTTTGAGGAGGTCATCGAGTTGGGTCGGCAGCGTCATCACTATTCCTTCAGGTCGGTGGTCGGCCGGCCGGTTTCCCGGCCGGTCAGTTCTCGACGGGGAGGCCGAGTTGGCGGGCGACGCCCACCCGCAGCAGGTCGTTCGGGCCGGCGTAGGTGAGGGCGGCCATGGGCCCGGCCAGATCGGCGGCGAGGTCGAAGCCGGGGAGGAAGGCACGGACTCCGGCGAGCGCGGTGGCGTGCTCGGTCAGCCGTACGTAGTCCTCGGATACGGAGATCTTGGTGAGCGCGGCCTCGGCGGCCAGCTGCCGGGCGGGCACCCCGGCGTCGAGCCGGGCGGCCATCGCGTAGAGCTGGACGCGGGAGCGGTGCAGCGCCATCGCCATGTCACTGACCCGGCCCGCGACCTGGTGGCTCGCGCCCATGCGGCGGCCGAAGTGGTCGCGGTCCGCGGCCCAGTCGACGGTACGGGTCACGAGGCGCTGTATCGGGCCGAGGGCGTAGCCGAGGATGACGGAACGCTCCCAGGCGGTGGTGGAGGCCATCACCGCCAGCCCGGACCCCTCGTCGCCGAGGAGCGCGCCGGCCGGGAGCCGGACCCCCTCGAAGAGGAGTTCTCCCATCGGCACGGTGGGCAGGGCGGTCTTGGTGAAGGACTCGCCGCGGCGGATCCCCGGCAGGTCCAGCGGGAGGAGGAAGGCGGAGAGCGCGAACGGTGAGCGTCCCTCGGCGGTGCGGGCGAAGACGATCGCCCGGTCGGCCACGGGGGCGGCGGTGATGAAGGTCTTGGCGCCGTCGAGCACGAAGCCGTCGCCCTCGCGCCGGGCGCGGGTCTCCATGGAGAACGGGTCGCTGCCGCCGCCGCGTTCGGTCAGTGCGTGGCACAGCAGCACCCGCCCCTGCTGGACCTCCTCGACCGCCCGCCAGGCGCCGTCGCCGACGGCGTCCCGCAGGGGGAACTGCATGCCGAAGAGCTGCGAGGCCAGCGCGTAGCACAGCCCCGGGTCCGCGCCGGCCAGACCGATGCCCTCGATCACCGCCAGCGAGCGGGTGACCGGGCCGGGTGCCGTGGCGTCCGGCGCGGCGAGCCGGAGCACCCCGAGGTCGGCCATGGCCCGCCACTGGGTGAGGAAGTCCGCGTCCGCGAGCCGCGCCACCACCGGTGCCGCCAGGTCCCGGTACGTGTCGACGATCTCCTCGGTGTGCGGGGCGCCGGTGCGCAGGACCGCGGTGGCCGCCGCCCTCATTTGCGGCCCTCGCCGGCGAGGTTTTCGATGGCGGCCCAAAGGGCCTTGGGACTGCGGAAGTTGGCCGCGACGATCTCCGTGTCGGGCAGGCGGATCCCGGCTTCCTTGTCCAGCGCCGCGACGATCTCCATGATCGCCAGCGAGTCGACCAGGCCCATTTCGAGCAGCGGGGTGTCGGCGTTCAGCGAACCGGCGTCCTCGCCGCGCCCCCAGGTGATCCGGCTGCCGACGAGGGTGCAGAGTTCTTCGACGCTGTTCATACGGTGATCTCCTCGTGTGGTGCGGGGGCATCGGCGTCGCGCAGCGCGCGGCGGTCGACCTTCCCGCTGGTGGTGGTGGGCAGAGTGGTGAGCGGGACCACCCGGTCGGGCAGCATCCGCTGGGGCAGTACCTCGCGCAGCGCGGCCAGGACCTCCCGTTCGGTGGCACCGGTCTGTGCGTAGGCCCAGATCTGGCCGGCGTGCGGGCCGCCCTTGGCGACGACCGCGGCGGTGGCGACCTGCGGCACTTCGAGAACGGCGTTCTCCACGTCCATCAGGTCGATACGGTGGCCGCGCCGCTTGACCTGGTTGTCGCGCCGGCCACGCAGGAAGACCAGGCCGTCGGGGGTGATCCGGCCCATGTCACCGCTGGCGTAGGCGCGGCGGGCCACACCGTCGCGGAAGGTGACGTGGACGGTGGGGTCGCTCGGTTCGTCACCGCGCAGATAGCCCTGGAAGACGGTGGGGCCGGCGATGTGGATCTCCCCCGGGCCGTCGGTGGGCCGGCCGTCCTCGTCGAGCACGTCGATGAGGACGCCGCCGATGCCGCGGCCGATGGGCATCTCCTGGTCGGCGGTCCAGTCGGGCGGCACCCGGTAGTAGGTGCAGGCGTTGGTCTCGGTGGGCCCGTAGAGGTTGTAGAAGGGGATCCCGTCGAGCACCTTCAGGTACCGCTCCAGCAGTTCCGGGGCGAACGCTTCCCCGCCGAAGGCGGCGATGCGCAGGGCCGGCGGTGGGGAGTCGGCGAAACCGCCCTGCTGGAGCATGCCGTGGTAGAGGGACGGTGCGGCCATGAAGGCGGTGATGCGCCGGTCGGCCAGCCATCCGACGACGTCCCGCGGGAAGGACCGGAGCAGATCCGGCATCAGGACCGTGCAGGCCCCCGCGGCGGCGGCGCTGAACAGGTCGAAGGTGGTCAGGTCGAAGGTGAGGGCGGCCTGGGAGCCGATCCGGTCCCGCGGGGTGAGTCCGAACTCGCCGGCGGCCCACAGTGCGTAGTGGGCGACGTTCTCGTGCGAGAGCAGGACGCCCTTGGGCCAGCCGGTGCTGCCGGAGGTGAAGAGGATGTAGCCGCCGGAATCGGTGGGCGCGGGCAGCGGCGCGGGGCGCTCCTCGGGGGTGAGGATGCGCAGCCGGTGCAGACCGTGGTCGAGGGCGCTCTCGGAGACCGGGGCCCCGTCGCGGGCGCGGGTGACGGCGCGGCGGGCCCCGGCCAGGGCCCGGTCGCAGGTCAGCAGCAGGGACAGGCCCGCGTTACGGATCATGCGGGCGGTGCGTTCCGGCGGGTCGGCGATGTCGAGCGGCGCGGTCACCGCACCGGCCCGCAGCGACGCGTACAGGGCGATGACGGTGGCCGGGGTCTTGGGTGCGTAGACGCCGACCCGGTCGCCGGGGGCGACTCCGGCGGCGGTCAGTTCCGCCGCCAGTGCGTCGACGGCGCGGTCGAGTTCGGCATACGTCCAGCTCTCGCCGTCCCCCTCCAGAGCGGTGCGCCCGGGGTGGACCTGCGCGGAGCGGGCCAGCAGGGCATCGAGGCGTACGGTGGGCCGCTCGGTCATCGGGCAGCCTCCGCGGTCGGCGTGTGCGCGGCGAGGAAGTCGCCGACGGCGTCGATGACGAGGTCGGGGCGGACCAGGTGGGGGTAGTGGTCGCAGCCCTCGGGGACCAGGCGCCGGAAGGGGCCACGCACCGCGCGCTCGGCGGCGTCGACCTGGGCGAGGGAGCCGTATTCGTCCGCGTCCCCCTGGATCACCAGCACCGGAGCGGTGACGTCGAGGTCGTCCTCGATGGACCAGCTGCGGAAGGCGGGCGAGAGCCAGACTCCGCTCCAGCGCTCGAAGACCCCCCGGGGGTCGTCGTGCACCATGGCCATCTTCCTGGCGAGCGGGCCCGCCTCGTAGGAGGCGCGGGCATTCTCGATGCCGATGCGGTTCTCGTCCTCGTAGTACAGGTGCGGGCCCATCCCCACGACGGCTTCCACGGGGTGCGCCGAGGCGTGGAGGAGTCCGATGGAGGCGCCGTCGCTGTGGCCGACGAGGACGGGGCGCCGCATGCCCAGCGCGCCGAGCAGTTCGGGCAGCACGTCCTGGGCGTGTTCGTGCATGTAGCGGGGGGTGCGGGGCAGCGGGTCGGGGCCGCTGCCGCCACTTCCGTGGCGGGAGTAGACGAGGGCGCGGCGCCCGGTGGCGGCGGCCAACAGGGCGGGAAAGCGCCCCCAGGCAGCGAGGCAGCCGAGTCCGCCGTGCAGGAAGACCAGGGGTGCCAGATCCGGGTCGCCGTCGATGACGACGTATTCGAGGGGACCGTTGCGCATATCTATTACCGGCACAGCGAAAATCCTTCTCAGTGTTGAATGGCAGCGGAACGGAATTCAGCGGAACCGGCCTTCACAGCCCTCTGCGAGCAGCGAAGATGCACCGGGGAAAAGAACGCTCGCCGGGTTCGGCGGGTCCGCGGAGAAGACATGCGGAGAAGAGAGAAAAGGTTTCGGGCAGCGGTCATCGGCGGAACGGCGAGCCGAAGTCGACGTACCGCTGGATCCGAATTATTGACTGACGCCCGGCGCCACTGTCCGGCGGCGCACGGAAATGACGCTACGAAGCCCAACCAACACGGATGACAGACCCCCGGAATGGCACCTGACGCGGTACCCTCCACCGGGCGCTCCGAAAGAACAGGCGCGCCTTTGCTTTTCCTTTAGTCAATCTTTGCGCCCTACCGGTCGATGGCGCACCCAGACTGATGATCACGACGAAACCCCCGTTGGACACATGGTCACACGCAGCGCCAGCTGTTGCCCTGCCGAGCAGGCCGGAAACCCCTTCCGCGCGGCACACCCAGAACACTAGACACCCGACCACTCCGGGAGAAATGACATTGCTGACCCACCTATACACCCAGCGAATCAATGTCGACCTACGCCATCTCCGGTGCTTTCTGGCGGTGGCCGAGGAAGGCGGCTTCACCGCCGCCGGCCGGCGCCTCCACCTCGCCCAGCCCACCCTCACCCGCACCATCAAGTCCCTTGAGGAGTCTCTCGGGGTCCAGCTCTTCGAACGCAACACCCGCAGAACGGAACTCACCGAAAAAGGGGAGAAGCTGCGGGAAAACCTCGGCCCCCTGCTCGGTCAACTCGACCGGACCCTGAAGGACTTACGGGAAGGGGAGAAACTGCGCGTCGGGTTCAGCTGGGGACTGCCCGAGGGACTGTCACGATTCGCCGCCCGGTTCGCGGAGGAGACCGGGACCGGAGTCGAGTTCGTCCGCTGCGAGATACCCCGGGCCGGGCTCGACACCGGCCAGGTGCACGTGGCTCTGCTGCGCGGCGCGCCACCGCCCAAGAACCTGCGCAGCCGCTTCCTCTATGAGGAGCCTCGCATCGCGGGCGTCCCCGCCGGCTGGGAACTGGCCGCACGCACCGAACTCGACTGGGCGGAACTCGCCGGTCTACCGCTGATCGTCAACACCGCCAGCGGCACCACCTTCCCCGACATGTGGCCCGCCGACCGCCGCCCGGCGGTGGGCGCCGAGTGCCGCAACTACGACGAGTGGCTGGAGCAGGTGGCCGCGGGCCTGGGCGTGGGCACCGCACCGATCTCCACCGCCCGCCGCTACACGCACCCTTCCGTACACCTCGTCCCCCTCACCGGCGCACCCACCGTCAGCGCCCACCTCGCCTACCCATCCCACGGCGCCCACCCGCAGGCCGCCCGCTTCGTCAACCACGCCTGGCGGGCGTCCGACGAATTGCAGACGTAGCCACCCCACCGGGCAGCCCACCCCGAGTCCGGCACCTGGGCCGCCCGATCCACCCGAATCGCTCCCCCGACCGCAGGAACCCCAGGTCACGGCCTACGTGACCTGGGGTTCCCCGATCACGACGCATGTCGCGTTCCCGACGGCGGCACCCCGGGCCAACGGGGCTGGCGCACGCGACTGTGGCGTCCGGGACGGTGGCCGGCGCTGCGGCAAGCGGCGCGGCGGCTCAGCCGCTCGGGGCGGCGGTGGGTTCGGGCTCCTGGGCGGGGAGCGCGGCGTCGCTCATGCCGAGGCGGAGGTGCTCGACGTGGTAGAGGGCCTGGTCGAGGAGTTCGGCGACGTGGTTGTCGTAGAGGGCGTAGACGACTGAGCGGCCCTTGCGGGTGCCGGTGACCAGGCCGAGGTTGCGCAGCAGTCGCAGCTGGTGGGAGCAGGCGGACTGCTCCATGCCGACCTCGGCGGCCAGCTCGGTCGCCGGCAGGGGGCCTTCGCGCAGGCGGGCGAGGATGAGCAGACGCGAGGGGGTGGCCAGGGCCTGCAGGGTGGTGGCCACCTTGGCGGCACCGGCCGCGTCCAGGCGTGTGCGCGGGACGTTGCTGGCAGGCTGTGCGGCTCCGTGACCCATGCGCCCATCGTACGCCGCACGATGAATACATGAAGTGATGTTCATCTGTTCCTGTTACGGTGAGGAGGTTGGACGCCTCCGCCGTTGTCGTGTCTCGAGGGACCGTGTCGATGTCTTCCACTCTCACCCGTCCGGTTCCGGCCGACGCCGCTCGCGAACCGGCAGCGCCCAGGCGCCGTACCCGGATCTTCGCGCTCCCCGAGGCCCGCTGGGCGGCCGCGGCGCTGGCGCTGTTCCTGATCGCGCTGCCGCTGTATCTGACCGGGGCCCCGGCCTGGACGTGGGGGCCGCTGTTCGCCCTCACCTACGCCACCGGCGGCTGGGAACCGGGCTGGGCAGGGCTTCGGACGCTGCGGGAGAAGACCCTGGATGTGGACCTGCTGATGGTCGTCGCGGCACTGGGCGCCGCGGCGATCGGGCAGGTGCTGGACGGCGCGCTGCTGATCGTCATCTTCGCCACCTCCGGCGCCCTGGAGGCGATCGCCACCGCCCGCACCGCCGATTCGGTGCGCGGCCTGCTCGATCTCGCCCCGGCGACCGCCACCCGGATCGCCGACGACGGCACCGAGGAGACGGTGCCGACCGAACGGCTCGGCGTGGGCGACATCCTCCTGGTGCGGCCCGGCGAGAGGATCGGCGCCGACGGCCGGGTGCTGGACGGGGCCGGTGAGGTCGACCAGGCCACCATCACGGGCGAGCCGCTGCCCGTGGCCAAGGAGGAGGGCGACGAGGTCTTCGCCGGAACGCTGAACGGCACCGGCGCCCTGCGGGTGAAGGTCGAACGCGACCCGTCGGACTCGGTGATCGCCCGGATCGTGGCCATGGTCGAGGAAGCCACCGAGACCAAGGCGCCCACCCAGCTGTTCATCGAGAAGGTCGAGCAGCGCTACAGCATCGGCATGGTCGCCGCCACCCTCGCCCTGTTCCTCCTCCCTCTGCTCTTCGGCGCCGCGCTGCAGTCCACGCTGCTGCGCGCCATGACCTTCATGATCGTCGCCTCGCCCTGTGCGGTCGTACTGGCCACCATGCCGCCGCTGCTCTCCGCCATCGCCAACGCCGGACGGCACGGCGTGCTGGTCAAGTCCGCGGTGGTCATGGAACGCCTCGGACAGGTCGACACGGTCGCCCTGGACAAGACCGGCACGCTGACCGAGGGCACCCCGCGCGTGACCGACGTCCGCCCCCTGGCCGCCTCCGGCCTGAGCGAGGACGAGCTGCTGCGGCTGGCGGCCGCAGCGGAACACCCCAGCGAGCACCCCCTGGCCCGCGCCGTCGTGGACGCCGCCCGCACCCGCGACCTCGACATCCCGCCGGCGGAAGGCTTCGCCTCCACCACGGGCGCCGGGGTGAGCGCCACGGTCGAAGGCCGCGTGATCGCGGTCGGCAGCCCCGCCCGCCTCCTGGACGACCACACCAGCCACCCCGCCGTCGCCGTGGCCGCGAGCCTTGAGGAAGCCGGCCGCACCGCCGTGCTGGTCACCCTCCACGGCACCCCGGCCGGGGTGCTGGGCATCGCCGACCGGCTCCGCGAGGAGGCCGCCGCCACCGTCTCCGCCCTGGGTGACCTGACGGGGACCGCCCCCGTGCTGGTCACCGGCGACAACCCCCGTGCGGCGGCCCGCCTCGCCGCTGAGGTGGGCATCACCGACGTCCGCGCGGGCCTTCTGCCGCAGGACAAGGTGAGTGCGGTGCGGGAGATGACACAGGCCGGGCGGAAGGTGCTGGTGGTCGGCGACGGTGTGAACGACGCCCCGGCGCTGGCCGCCGCCCACACCGGCATCGCCATGGGCCGCGTCGGCGCCGACCTCGCCCTGGAGACCGCCGACGCCGTCGTGGTCCGCGACGAACTGGCCACCCTCCCCACCGTCGTCCGCCTCTCCCGCCGAGCGCGCCGCCTGGTCGTACAGAACCTGGTCATCGCCGGGGTGTTCATCACCGGTCTGGTGCTCTGGGACCTGGTCGGCACGCTGCCCCTGCCGCTCGGTGTCGCAGGCCACGAGGGCTCCACCGTCCTCGTCGGTCTCAACGGCCTGCGTCTGCTGGCCGACGGCGCCTGGCGCCGCGCCCGCAGCGGCGGGGACCGGTGAGCCGTCGCGCGCGGGCCTGTGCGGCCTGCCACCGCACCGCGCGAAGGGCGGCACCGCGGTGTCAGCGCGTCAATCCGGCATCCCTGGCGCAGCGGTCCGCGCCTGCCGTCTCCCCGGACCCTTCCCACCGGCGATGAGAGCGCCCGGCGATCCGCTGACGGTGCGCGGGAGCCCCCGGACGGGTACCGGGGCGGACGTCGCCCCCTCGCCATGAGGAATTGGCCGAGCGGGGCCGCATCCCGGAGTCGCGTCATCTGCCGGGCCGTGTCCCGCCTCCGCCCGGCAGGTGAAAGTGAAACTACCTAAATCGCGATTTTGCCGCACAGGAATCGGCCGCCCCGTACAGAGAATCGCGGCGCCCGGAGCGAAGGAAATTAGCCTGCGCCATCCCTATGAAAAACCCACGGGATTCGCGACATAGCGGACGCCGGCGGTCCATTGTGCGGGGGTGTTCATCGTTACCATGGTGAATCCTGGTGAGCACCGTTACCGGTGTGGAGGCTCCGTGTGGGTTTCTCCGCAGGGAGGGGGACAGGAGCGCAGACCCGGCCCGAGCACGAGAGAACCGCAGGCCGACCGGTTTTTCTTCCTCACCGACTCCCCTGCCACGCCCCTCACCGACGCCCCCTTGCCTCGCCCCTCCCCCCCCCGTGACATCTCCCGAAGTCACCGCACACCTGCGGTTTCCCGCGAACGATGCGAGCGGCACCTTCTCCACGATGGCGAACGACCAGTAACTCCCCCAGGCCGTATACGCCTGCCGGCTGAATACGGGCTCAAGAGCGAAAGCGGTGATGTCGCATGTCGAAATTCCCGAAAAGGATCGACGCGCTGTTCGCGGAAGTCGCCGAGGCGCAACCAGCGTCCACAGCGGTCATCGACGGCCACAGAAAGCTCACCTACGGCGAGTTGTCCAGCCGGGCCGATGCCGTCGCGCGTGCTCTGCGCCACCGCGGAGTGGGCCGGGGCGACGTCGTGGGGCTGGCGCTGCGGAAAAGCGCCGACCTGATCGTCTGCATGCTGGGGGTGCTGAGGAGCGGTGCCACCTATCTGCCGATGGACACGGCCTACCCCGAGGAGCGCCTGCGGTACTTCCTCGACGACGCGCGCCCCACCTGCGTCGTGGTGCAGGACGACCCGCCGCCCCTCCTGGACGGCGCACCGTCCACCGTGCCGTACGACGAACTCGTCGCCGCTGCCCGGGGACCCGCACCGGACGGGAGCGGGTTCACCACCGACGACGCGGCCTATGTCATCTACACCTCCGGCTCGACGGGGGAACCCAAGGGCGTGGCGGTGGCTCACTCCAGCGTCACCGCGCTGGTGGGCAGCGCGAACGGCGCCTTCGGTTTCGGGGCGGACGACGTGTGGACGTTCTTCCATTCGCAGTGCTTCGACTTCTCCGTCTGGGAGATCTGGGGGCCGCTGCTGACCGGCGGCCGGGTCGTCGTGGTCCCCTACGCCATCGGCAGCGCCCCGGCCGACTTCCTGCAACTGCTGCGCCGCGAGCGCGTCACCGTACTCAACCAGACGCCGTCGGCGTTCTACCTGCTCGGCGAGACGGCGGCGGCACAGCCGTCAGCCGCGGAGGGCCTGGCGCTGCGGTATGCCATCTTCGGCGGTGAGCCGCTGGACTTCGGGCGGCTGCGGACCTGGCGGGACGCCGTCGGCTCCGCGCCGGAGTTCGTCAACATGTACGGGATCACCGAGACCACCGTGCACACCACGCTGCGCCCGGTCCTGGACGAGGAGATCGACGCGGCCCCGGGCAGCGTCATCGGGTCGGGGCTGCCGCACCTGACCGTGCACCTGCTGGACGAGACGCTCACCCCCGTCGGTCCCGGTGAGGTCGGCGAGATGTACGTCTCCGGCGAGGGCGTGGCTCTCGGGTACCTGAACAAGCCCGCGCTGACCGCCGGCCGTTTCGTCGCCTGTCCGTTCCGCAGCGGGGAGCGCATGTACCGCTCGGGCGACCTGGCGCGGCTGCTGCCGGACGGGGAGCTGGAGTACGTCGGCCGGTCCGACGACCAGATCAAGGTCCGGGGGTTCCGGATCGAACCCGGGGAGATCGAGAAGGCGTTGACCGCCCATCCGGGCGTGGACCGGGCCGCGGTGGTACGGCAGGACCTCTCCGGCGGCACCGCGTCGCTGGTCGCCTACGTGTCGCTCGCCGAACCCGCCCCGGGCTCCCCGGACGGGGCGGCGCCCTTGGAGGACGAGGCCGAACGGGTCGCCGAGTGGCGGAGCGTGTACCAGGAAACGTACGCCGCCCTCGACGCGTCGGACACGTCCGCCTCCTTCACGGGGTGGAACCGGAGCTGGGACCAGCAGCCCATCCCCATCGAGGAGATGCGCGAGTGGCAGGCGAACACCGTCGCCCGCGTCCTGGCGCTCAACCCGGAACGGGTCCTGGAGATCGGTGTGGGGAGCGGCCTGCTCCTCACCGAGATCGCCCCGAAGTGCACCGAGTACTGGGGAACCGACCTTTCGGAGTCGTCCGTCGCGCATCTCCGGGAACGGTTCTCCGCGGAGGGCGGGGAGGCGGGTGTCGCGACGCGGCTGCTGTGCCGGCCGGCGCACGACTTCTCCGACCTGCCGGAGAACGCGTTCGACGTCGTCGTCATCAACTCCGTCGTGCAGTACTTCCCGAGCGCCGGCTACCTGGACCGGGTGCTGGCGGGAGCGCTGCGGAGACTGGTGCCCGGCGGGCGCCTGTTCGTCGGTGACGTGCGGAACCTGGCACTGCACCGGCACTTCGCGGCGGAGACCGTCGGCCTGCGCCACGGCGAGCACACGCTGTCCCCGGGCCGGGCGCGGGAGTTGGTCGCCGACGAGATGGACCGGGACAGCGAACTCCTGGTGGACCCGCGCTTCTTCACCCGGCTGACGGGTTCCGCGCACGACGTCGCGGGGGTCGAGGTCCGGCTGAAGGCCGAGAGCAGCGCGAACGAGTTGAGCAGATACCGCTACGACGTCGTGGTGCACCGCAACGGGCCCGGTGCCCGCTTCGAGGACACCGCCTCCGTCGTCCGCTGGGGCACCGACTGCCGGGACGCCGCGGAGCTTCGGGCGCTGCTGGAGGACGCGCCGCGCGGCGTGGTGCGGGTGCGGGGCGTGCCGAATCCGCGCACCTCGCGCAGCGTCTCCTGGCTGTCCGCCCTGGACGGCGACGGACCCGCCTGGCCCCCGGCACACACCGCTCCCGGCACCGGGACCGACCCGGCCGAGCTGTGCGCGGCGGGGGCGCTCTGCGGCTACGAGGCGACCGCGACGTGGAGCGCGGAGCCGGACCGGTTCGATCTCGTGCTGTGCCCGCCCGGCCGGAAGTGGCGCGGCGGCGACGGACCTGCCGCGGCCGACGGGGAGCGCCTGGCCGGCGAGCCCATGCGGTCGGGCCCGGCCCGGCGCCGGTACGGCGGTGCCGTCCGCGGCTGGCTCCGCCGGAGGCTCCCCGCCCACATGGTGCCGTCGTCGGTGGTGGTCGTCGACGACTTCCCGCTGACGGCGAACGGGAAGCTGGACAGGCGCGCCCTGGCCGGGCGGCACCGTGCGCCGGGCGGGGCGGGCGGACCGGCTTCGAGCGAGGACGAGGCGGCGCTGCTGGGCATCGTCGCCGAGGTTCTCGGGCTGCCGGGCGTACCGGCCGAGGAAACGTTTCTTGACGCGGGCGGCGATTCCCTGTCGGCCGCGCGGGTGGTCAACCGGCTGCGGGCGGAACTCGATGTGGACCTCTCCGTCCGGTCCCTGATCGAGCCGCGCCCGATGGCGGAGCTGGCACGGCTGCTGCGGGCCGCGCCACGGGCCAGGCCGCGGCTCGTCCCGACGGCGGAGACCGGCACCGGACCGACCCGCCACCGGTTGTCCGCCGCACAGCGGGACCTGTGGTTCAACGAGCGCGTCATGGGCCCCTCGTCGGCGTACAACGTCCCGGTCTGCTTCGACCTCGCGGGCGAGGTGGACACCGGCCGGCTGGCGCGGGCGTTCCGCCGGGTGGTGTCCGAGGTGCCGGTGCTGCGCAGCCGGTTCGTCACCGAGGAGGACGGGACACCGGCCCAGGAGGTGCTGCCCGCGGAGATGGCCTGCGGTGCCGTGGAGGAGGTCGTGGTACCTCCCGGGGAGCCGGACGTCACCGCGCGGCTCGCCGCCCGGCCGTTCCGGCTGGACCGCGAGTGTCCGGCGCGTCTCGTGGTGCTCCGGCACGGCGGTGACCGCGTCCGCGCGCTGCTGGTGTTCCACCACATCGCCGTGGACGGCTGGTCGATCAGGCCGTTCCTCGACCGGCTCGCGGAATGCTACGCCGACCCGGCCCGCGCCTCGGCCCCGTCCTCGGGGCCGCGGTTCGCCGACTACCTGCGCTGGCAGGACGAGCTCCTGGGGTCCGAGGAGCGGCCGACGGCGCTGCGCACAGAGCAGACGCGGTACTGGCGCGAGCAGCTGTCCGGGCTGGCGCCGCTGCTGCCGCTGCCCACCGACCGGCCCCGCCCGCCGGCGTTCGACGGACGCGGCGCCCGGCACCGCTTCACGATCGGCAAGCCGCTGGTGCGGCGCATCCAGCGCCTGGCCCGGGAGCGGAACTGCACCGTGTTCATGCTCGTGCAGACCGCACTCGGGGTGCTGTTGTCACGGTTGAGCGGCGTCACCGACGTGCCCGTCGGGACCGCCGTCTCCGGGCGGGACGACCCCTCCCTCCAGCGGGCGATCGGCAGTTTCGCGAACACCGTCGTGCTCCGCATGGACCTGGGAGGCAATCCGACGTTCACGGAGCTGCTCGCGCGGGTGACCGACATGAGCCTGCGGGCGTACCAGCATCAGGATCTCCCGTTCGATGCGGTGGTCAACGCGCTGAACCCGGACCGCTCGCTGAGCCATCACCCCGTGTACCAGGTGCTGTCCACCTTTCAGGACGCCGAGGCGGAACGGCTGGCGCTGCCGGGGGCGGAGGCCGCCTGGGTGCCGGTGGACTCCGGCGGGGCCCGGTTCGACCTGGCCTTCGACTTCACGCCGGGGCGCGGGGAGGACGGCGAGGAGATCACCGCGACCATCGAGTACCCGGTCGCGCTGTTCGATGCGGACACCGTGCGGAGCATGGGCGACCGGTTCCTTCTCGTGCTGGAAGCGCTGCTGAGCGCTCCCGGAAGAGGGGTGTTCGACGGTGACGTCCTGCTGCCGGGTGAGAGGGAGACCTACCGTGCGCTCGGCAGCTCCGCCCCGGCCGAGGACGTGCGGGAGACGGTGTACGACACGTTCCGTCGCCGGGCGCTCGCGGCGCCGGAGCGGACCGCCGTCGTCACGGGCACCGAGTCGGTGACGTACGGGCAGCTGCTGGAGCGGGCGTCCGCGGTCGGCGCCGGCCTCGTGGGCTCCGGGGTCCGCCCGGGTGACCTGGTGGGGCTGCTGCTGGAGCGGTCGTCCGACCTGGTCGCGGGCATGCTCGGCGTGATGGCGGTGGGCGCGGCGTACCTGCCGCTCGACCCCGCCAACCCGCCGGGCCGGATCGCACACCTCTTGAGCCTGGCGGAGCCCGTGCTGGTCCTGGCCGACACCGGGCACGACGGGCTCGCGGAGTCCGTCGCGCGGCTGGCCGTCCCCCGCGGTGAGCTGGATGGGCCCGGTCCCGACGGCGGTGTGCCGGGCGGCCCCGGCCCGGACTCCTTGGCGTATGTGATCCACACCTCGGGGTCGACGGGGGCGCCCAAGGGCGTGGAGATCACGCACCGGTCGCTGGCGCAGTTCCTGTCCGGTATGGGCGGGCTGCTGGGGATCGGGGAGGACGACAGTTTCCTCGCGACCACGTCGTCGGCCTTCGACATCTCCGGGCTGGAGCTCCTGCTGCCGCTGCGGCACGGTGCGCGGGTGGTGATGCTGCCCTCCGGGGTGGCCGGCACCCCGGACGTGCTCGGCGCGGAGATCGAGCGGTGGCGGCCCACCTTCGTCCAGGGCACTCCGACCATGTGGCAGCTGCTGCGCGAGTACGGGTGCGTCCTGCCGTCGGGCACGACCGTGCTGTGCGGCGGCGAGGCGCTCCCGGAGGACCTCGCGGCCCACCTGGCCGGGACCGGTGAGACCGCGTGGAACGTCTACGGGCCGACCGAGGACACCGTGTGGTCCACGGCGCACCGCCTGACCCCCGAGGGGGCGGTGGAGCTCGGCCGCCCGCTCCCCGGTACGCGGCTACATGTGCTGGACCAGCGCCTCCGTCCGGTCCCGCCCGGGACGGCCGGGGAGCTGTACCTCGCCGGCGCGGGGCTGGCGCGGGGGTACCGCAACCGGCCGGACCTGACCGCGTCGCGCTTCGTCGCCGACCCGCACGGTGCTCCCGGGGAGCGGCTGTACCGCACCGGTGACCTGGTGAAGTGGATCTCCGGGGGCAGCCTGTGCTTCCTCGGCCGCAACGACGACCAGGTGAAACTGCGGGGCCACCGCATCGAGTTGGGTGAGGTCCGGGCGCGTCTGGTCGCCCACGACGGGGTCGAGACCGCCGAGGTGGCGGTCAAGGCGACCCCGGCCGGTGACCGGGCCCTGGTCGCCTATGTCGTGCCCGCCGACGCACGGCTGACGGAGTCCGCGCTCAAGGCGTCGCTGCGGGCGGCGCTGCCGGAGTACATGGTGCCGGCCGCGGTGGTGTTCCTGGACCGGCTCCCCCTCACCCCCAACGGCAAGGTGGACCGGGCCGCCCTGCCACTCGCCGGGACCGCCGGCGCCGGGCGCGAGCTGCCCGTCACCACGGACGAGGCGGTGCTGACCGGCCTGGTGTCCGAGGTGCTGGGCGGCGCCGGGATCGGGGTGACCGACGACTTCTTCGCCGCCGGCGGGAACAGCATCTCGGCGGTGCGCCTGTGCGCGCTGGCGGGGCGGCGCGGCTACGCGTGCACCCCGGCCGATGTCTTCGCGGGACGCACGGTCCGGGGCATGCTCGCCGGCATCGCGGACCGCGGCGGCGCGGCCGGTTCCGCACCGGCGCCGGACCACGTGCTGGAGTTCCGTCCCGGTGCCCCGTGCCCGGTGCTGTGCTTCTACCCGAAGGAGGGCATGGGCTGGCACTACGCCCACCTGGCCGACGCCCTGGGTGAGGAGGGCGCGGTGTTCGCCTTCCAGTCGCCGTTGCTGGCGGGCGACCGGACGCCCGGGAGCGTGGAGGACATCGCCGCCGGACACGTCCGGGAGATCCTGGCCCGCCGGCCCGAGGGGCCGTACCACCTGGTGGGCTGGTCCTTCGGCGGGCTGGTGGCCTACGAGACCGCCCGGCTGCTGACCGGGAGCGGGCGACGGGTGCGGTCCCTCACCGTGCTCGACATCGCTCCCTTCGACGGTGCCGTACCGGAATGGCCGCCGGGGCTGTACGAGGCGCTCGACGCGGCGGGCGACGCCGTCGCGGAGCCCGCGCCGGAGCCGATGGCCCGTATCCACGAGGTCATGGCCGAGCGTTACCGTCCTCTTCCGGCCCCCCTGGCCGTCACCTACGTCTCCTCCCGGGAGACCGCCGACCCGGGCGCGGACGCCCTGGCATGGCACCGGCTCACGGGGGTGGCGCCGGCCACCGCGCATCTGGACTGCGCCCACCACGAGATGCTGCGGCCGGAATCCGCCGCTGCCCTCGCCGAGATCATGCACGCTCACCTCGTAGCGCACCCCACGGAGTAGGAGGTCTTCTCGTGGCGAACCCGTTCGACGACGAATCCGCCCAGTTCACCGTTGTGCGCAACGACAGACGCCAACACTCGCTCTGGCCCTGCGCGTTCGACGTCCCGGAGGGATGGGAGAACGTGTTCGGCCCGGCGTCCCGGGGCGAGTGCGAGGCGTACATCACCGCACACTGGACGGAACACACGCGTGCTTGACTCCCTCACCACCGGCCGGTCCTCCGAGCCGGACAGCCGCCGGGACGTCCTGGCGGTCGGGCCGCTGCTGACGGGGGCGATCCTCGCCCCGATCGACTACTTCGTCGTCAATCTGGCGCTGCCCGACATCCGGGCGGACCTGTCGGCGGGCAGCGGACAGCTCCCGTTCGTCATCTCCGCCTACGCCACCGCATACGCCGTCGGGCTGATCCCCGGCGGACGGCTGGGCGACCGGTTCGGCCGCAAACGCCTGTTCCTGACGGGTCTGGCGGGCTTCGTGGTCGCTTCGGCCCTGTGCGGACTGGCCGGGAGCGTCTCCTTCCTCATCGCGGGGCGGTTCCTCCAGGGCCTCGCCGCGTCGATGCTCTCACCGCAGGTCCTGGCGACGTTCCGGGCCGTCCTCCCGCAGCGGCGCCAGACACCCGTGATCGCGGCCTACGGCTTCGTGTTCGGCCTGGGCGCGATCATCGGGCAGGTGGGCGGCGGACTGCTGCTCCAGGCCGATGTGTTCGGGCTCGGGTGGCGGGCGATCTTCTGGATCAACGTGCCGGTGGGACTGCTGGCGCTGGTGGGCGCGCGGGCGTGGATGCGGGAGAACGCCGGCGACCGCACCGGCGCCCTCGATGTCGCCGGCGCGGCCGTCCTGTGCGTGCTCATCGCGCTGGTCCTCGTCCCGCTGTCGGTGGGGCGCTCGCTGCACTGGCCGCCGTGGGCGTTCGCCTGTCTGGTCGCCGCCGCGGTGCTGGCGTGGTGGTTCGTACGCTTCCAACGCCGACGCACCACGGTCCGGCCGCTGGTCGACATCGAACTGATCCGTCGTCCGGTGGTCTGGCGCGGGCTGCTGCTGGCGTTCTGGTTCTACACCGACAGCCTGTTCTTCATGGGCTTCGGGATCTACACGCAGGACGGTCTGGGGCGCAGTGCGTCGGCCGCCGCGCTGCTGTTCCTGCCGTTCTCCGCGGGCTTCATCATCGGTCCGCTGATCGTGCCGAAGCTCGTCGTGGCGGCCGGTGAACGCACCGTGCCGATCGGCTTCGCGGTGATCTCGGCGGGCTTCGCGCTCCAGGTGGCGGCGTTGCTGACGACGGCCCGGCCGGGCCCGGCCCTGATCGCCGGGCTGGTGGTCGCCGGCATCGGGCACGGGCTCGTCCTGTCGTCGCTGACCCGCGTGCTCATGATGGGCGTCGAGACCCACCGGGCCGGCCAGATCTCCAGTTTGGTGATCTCCGCGATGCAGATCGGGTCGGCCCTGGGAGTGGCCGGATTCGGCCCTGTGCTGTTCGCCGCGCTCGGCGACGGCACCGGGGTCCGCGCCTACGGCACCGCCTTCGGGATCGCGGAGTCCTGCCTGACCGCTGCGCTGCTCGGCTGTCTGCTGCTCAGCTTCTCGCTGGCACACGTGCTGCGCACCGGACCCCCCGTCCCCACAACGCAGAGGTAGGGAAGGCGAAGAGATGTCGAACGGGTTCACGGTGGCGGTCGTCGGAACCGGGCCCCGCGGGGTGTCGGTCATCGAACGGCTCGTGACCAGGATCGTCGAGCGGCGCTACTCCGCTCCGGTGACGGTGTACGCCATCGACGGTGTCGAGGTGGGCTGCGGCCGCACGTGGCGCACCGACCAGCCGGACATATTGCTGATGGACAACTCCACCGATGAACTCACCATGTTCTCCGGTCCGGCCGACGGCGGTCCCGTCCGGCCGGGCCACGGGCCGACCTTCGCGGAGTGGTACCGGGCCTCGGGCCACACCGCGGGGGTGCCCGTCGGGGACGCCGTGTACGCCCCGCGCCGCGCCTACGGTGAGTACCTCACGTATGTGTTCGCCTCGGTCCTGCGCAACGCCCCGGACACCGTGAGGGTGGTCCCGGTGCGCGACGAGGTCCGGGCGGTCACGAAGGATGCGCACGGCGGCTACGTTCTCGACCTGCGGGCCGGCGGGGAGTACACCGCCGACCGGGTCGTCTTCGCCACGGGCCACCCCGACCGGGAGGACGCCACCTCGCCCGGCGCGCTCGACGGGGGAACGCCGATACCTGCGGACTTCCCGTTCCTGCGCCCGAGACCGGCCGCGGAGTGGGACTTCGGCGACATCGCGGCGGCGAGCACGGTCGGCGTGCTCGGGATGGGGCTGTCGTTCTACGACGTCCTCGCCTCGCTGACGCTCGGCCGCGGGGGCAGCTTCGTCCGGGATCCGGGCGGCGTACTGCGGTACCGGGCGAGCGGGGCGGAGCCCCGACGCATCGTGGCGGGGTCGCGTACCGGCGTCCCCATCCGGGTGCGCGGGGTGCACCAGCGGCTCGGGGTGCGCACCTACGACCCGGTGCTCTTCACCGTGGACCGGATACGGAGCCTGCGCGGCCGCGGCGGATGCGACTTCGCGGAGGACGTACAGCCCTGGATCGACGCCGAGGTGAACGTCGCCTACTTCCACACCCTGCTCGGCGCGGAGCACGGCCCCGAACGGGCCGGGGCGTTCCTCGCGCACCTCCGCGGGGCCGCACCGGCGGCGGAGGACCCCGGAAAGGTGGTCGCGGCGGCGCTGGCGGAGGCGGGGCTCGCCGGGCACGCACTTCTCGACCTCCGCGACCACGCGGACCCCTTCCGGGGGCGGACGTTCGAGAGCCCGGCCGCCTTCGAGCGGGCACTGCGCCGGGTGGTGGGCGACGACCTCGCGCACGCCCGGGCGGGCAACATCGACGATCCGCTCAAGGCAGCGCTGGAGGTACTGCGCGCCACCCGCGATCTCCAGCGGATGGCCGTGGACTTCGGGGCGCTGACCCCGGCGTCCCACCGGTCCTTCGTCTCCGAACTCGCCCAGCCGCTGTCCTTCCTGTCCGCCGGGACCCCGCTGGTCCGGGCGGAACAGTTCCTGGCCCTGCTCGACAGCGGTCACCTGCGCGTAGTCGGCCCGCATGTCCGGTATCGCCGGAGTGCCGAGAGCGGCCGGGTCATGCTGGACTCGGCACGGGTCCGGGGTGCGCAGACCCCGGTGGAGGCGCTCATCGACGCGCGGTTGCCCAAACCGGACCTCCACCACGACAGTTCGCCGCTCACCAGGCAACTGGTCAAGGACGGCATCTGGACCAGCTTCGTCAACGAGGCCGACGGCGACGCGTTCGACACCGGCGGCGTGGCGGTGAGCGACGCACCGTTCCATCCCGTCGACGCCTCGGGCCGGCCGGACGAGAACCTCTACGTCCTCGGGCTGCCCACCGAGCACGTCCGGTGGTTCATGCAGGTCGGTGTCGTTCCCCCGGGCCATCCGCTGCGTGGGCTGGGAGCCGACGCCGAGGCGGTGGCCATGCATCTGCTCCGCTCGTGACGGAAAGGCGAACGGCCCCGGCGGGCCACCGTCCCGGACGCCGGGGTCATCGTTCGGCGTTCCGCCGCGGACCTTCCCGTCAAGCGGGTGGAAGCCGGCGGGCAGGGGCCTCAAAGACGAGTTCGGGGCCGTCCTCCTCGTCCCACTCCTCGCCGACCTCGACGAAGCCGAAGCCCGAGATCGTGGCCAGGGATGCCACGTTGTCGGGGCTGATCGTCGCCCGCACGGTCGTGACCGCGGGTTCCGCCGCTGCCCGGCGAAGCAACTCGGTCAGCATGGCGCGGGCATATCCCCGGCGGCGGAAGCCGGGAGCGACGGAATAGCCGATCTCGACCGTGCCGGCCTCATCGGGCGGTCCGTGGAACCCGGCATGTCCGACGACGGTGCCCTCGTCGCCGACGACCGCCTGCCGCACCATCCACCGCGCGTGACCGGGGTCGGCGTCCATCTGGCCGAGTCGGTACCGCCACAACCACCGCGCCTGGTCCGTCACGAAATACTCGGTCAGCGTGACCCCGGCCGTCCTGCCGGCTGCTGACAGGTCTCCGTCGAGCAGAGCGGACATCGCCTCACCGGAGAGCTCGACGAAACGCACCGTCCTCGGGCTCCGCACGAGCGGCCTCCCGCGACCTTCCTCATCTGTCATCCGTGGATGCTCGCCGATCGGCCTGAGGGTGTCCAACGCTTTCGGCGTGACCCGGCACTCAGCCACGAGGGGATCCGCCGTGCCGCCGCGGCGGACACCGGCCACGCACGGTGTGCGCGATGCAGCGGTGGGAGATCTTGCGGCCGGTGGGCGTCCGGGCATCTCGCGCCGCCGGGCGCCGTGGCGTGGGCCGTGTTCGCGGGCTGCGGCAGCACCGGTGGCCGGTGCTCAGCGGCGGTACGCGACCGTTGCGCTCTCGACGAAGGGGCGGATCAGCGGGTTGGTGTCGCCCCCGTTCCGCACCGCCGCCCACGGGCCCGCGGCCCGGGCGCCCGTCCCCGCCTTCTCCCGGGTCGTCGCGCACGTCATGTGACGGGCCCGCGCCATCACTTGAGGCCGCTCCGGCCGGCGGTGCGAAGGCACCTCCCGCCACGAACCCCGAAAAGGGGACTTTCCCTCCAAACAATTGATCTAATCGTACGAATTTCATTAAGGTCTGCGCCAACCCTCCGTTCAGTGCTCACTCAGGCGGAGTGACAGCGGAAGGCCCCGCCCGCCGACGAGTTGGCAGGCGGTCGAAGGAGCAAGGAGTTCGCCCTGTGGCGTCCCATCGTCGGCCGAAACAGCCCAGCCGAACGCGTCTCACCGTCCTGACCACCGCAGCGGCGGCCGCCGTGGCGCTGAGCTCACAGACCGCCAACGCCGCCCCGAGCCAGAAGCTCAACAAGGACGAGGTCAAGGCGGAGGTCGACAAGCTCTACGAGCAGGCGGAGCAGGCCACCGAGAAGTACAACGGGGCCAACGAGGAGCGGCAGAAGCTGCAGAAGGACCTCTCCTCGATCCAGGACGGTGTCGCCCGCTGCCAGCAGGAACTGAACGCGATGCGCAACGGCCTGGGTTCCCTGGCCAGCGCGCAGTACCGCTCCGGAGGTATCGACGCCTCGGTCCAGCTCTTCCTGTCCGCCACCCCGGACGACTACCTGGACAAGGCATCCAGACTTGACCAGTTGAGCGGACAACAGGTCGCCGCCTTGAGGAAGATCCAGGACAAGCAGCGGGAGATCGCCCAGGCCCGCGCCAAGGCCACCGAGAGACTCAAGAACCTCGCCACCACCCGTACCGAGCTGGGCAACAAGAAGCAGGAGATCCAGAGCAAGCTCGCCGAGGCGCAGAAACTCCTCAACACCCTGACCGCCAAGGAGAAGTCGGCCCTCGTCGAGGAGCAGAAGCGGGCCAGCCGCTCCGCCACCGAGCGGGTCGAGCTCGGCAACGACACGTCCGCCTCCGGCCGGGCCGCCGCCGCCTTCGCCGCCGCCCAGGGCCAGATCGGCAAGCCGTACTTCCGCGGCGGCACCGGCCTCGCCTCCTACGACTGCTCGGGCCTGACCTCCTGGGCCTATGCCCAGGCCGGCATCCACCTTCCGCGCACCTCCGAGGAGCAGGCCCGCATCGGGACCCGTCTCACACGGAGCCAACTCCAGGTCGGCGACCTAGTGTTCTTCTTCAACGACCTGCACCACGTCGGCCTCTACGCGGGCAACGGCCAGATCCTCCACGCCCCTCGCACCGGCACCGTCGTGCGGTACGAGTCGATGGAAACCATCGGCGGACCGTTCATGTTCGGCGTCCGCGTCTGACCCGCCTCCCCCAGTGAACCGCCCGCGCCTTCGCCGAGAAGACGCGGGCGGAACATTCGCGCGTCCGCGACAACGCGTCGGAGCGACCCGCCGCGGCATGCGCCAACACCCTCCGGAAAAGCCCCGTTGGCCGCCGCGTCCCCCGAACCGCTACCGGGTCGACATCTTCGGGGCCGGTCAGCGGCCGGGGCGGTACGGTCGGCAGGGCGGCGCCCTGTTCACCTGGCTACCGGTAGGGGATGATCGCAAAAAATTCGATCTTGCAAGGTACTCGTAGGCGGTATCGGATCGACCGTCCGCGCAGCGGCCCGCAACGCACCGCCGCGACCCGCACATCCGATACGCGCCCCAGGGAGGCACATCGTTGACCCCACTCCATTCCATGCCCCGGAGTTGGCCCGTCCCCGCGGGGGCATCCGGCTACGGAGCCGGGGCTTTCGGCCATCAGAGGACCGGTGAGCAGGGCCGGCTGCGTGCCCTGGAGGACCTGTGGGACCCGTTCACCGAGCACTACGTGAGACAGGCAGGCGTGCCCGCCACGGCCCGCTGTCTGGAGGTCGGGGCGGGCTCCGGGTCGGTGGCCCGGATGCTGGCCCGGATCTGCCCGGGCGGTGACGTCACCGCAACCGATATCGACACCCGCTTCTTCGAGGAGCTCGCGGCCGAAGAGCGCATCACCGTCCTGCGCCACGACGTGACCCGGGACGGTTTTCCCGCCGGCTCCTTCGAGCTGATCCACGCCCGGATGGTCCTGTGCCATCTGGCGGACCCCGCACAGGTGTTGGCCGCCATGGCGGAGTGGCTGCGGCCCGGTGGTCTCCTCCTGGTGGAGGATCTCGACCTGGGGCCCGCCGACGCCTCGCCCCATCCGGTGATGCGTCAGGGACTGCACGTCGCCGAGGAGACCCTCGGCGCCTCCCAGGGCAGCGACCTCCGCCTGGGCCGGCGGTTGCGGGCCCTGGTGACCGACGCCGGCTTCACCTCGGGCGGCATGGGGGTGCAGCCGGTGATGATCGGTGCCGGCGGTCCCGCGGATGAGTTCTGGCGTCTGTCGTTCGCCCAACTCCGTGACTTCCAGGCCCGGGAGAACTCCCCCCTGGCCGGCGAGCTGGACGCGGCGCTGTCCTTGATCGACCATCCGGACTTCACGGATCTCGGCATGCACGCCGTCTCCGTCTGGGGCCGCAAGCCCGTGCAGCCGGCCGGGTAGCCCGTCCGGCCCGGCAGCTCCGGGAGTGGACGCCGCCACCCCGGTCCGGGCACCTCCCCCGCGCTTCGAGCGCTGATCCGACACGCCCCGCTGCCGCCTCACCCTTCCCGAGACTCGAACCTGCGCCGCTCACGTGGAGGCCACCATGGCTGAACCCCGCCCTTCCTCCCCCTCCCCCTCCACCACCTCCGACCCCGCCCCGCTGCCCGCTGACGCGGTGGCGGTGATCGGGGTGGGCCTGCGTCTGCCGGGCTCCATCCACCGGCTGGACCAGCTCGGCCATGCTCTGCACGACGGGCGCGATCTGGTCGGCACCATGCCCCCGGACCGCTTCGACATCAGCGCCCATCAAACCCGTCGTCCGGGAAAGCCGGGCACCTTCCACTCCACAGCGGGCGGATTCCTGCCGGAACCGGAAGTCACCGGCTTCGACACCTCGTACTTCGGCATCGCCCCCAAGGAGGCATCCCGCATCGACCCGCAGCAGCGTCTGCTGCTCGAGTGCGCGGTCGAGGCCCTCGACGACGCCGCCCTCGACATCGATGCCCTGGCCGGCAGCGAAACCGCCGTCGTCACGGGTGTCTCCACCCACGACTACGCCGACCTGCAGGCGCGCCGGCTGCGTTCGAGCAATCCCTACACCACGACCGGCGGCCTCCTGTCGATCACGGCCAACCGCGTCTCGTACGAACTGGATCTGACCGGCCCGTCCAGCACGGTGGACACCGCCTGTTCCTCCGGCCTGACCGCGCTGCACCAGGCGTGCGAGCATCTGCGCACCGGCCGCAGCCCCCTCGCCCTGGCAGGCGCGGCGAACCTGATGCTGTCGCCGGCCCCCTTCGTCGGCTTCGCTCAGGCCGGAGTGGTCTCGCCGACGGGCCGTTGCCACCCCTTCGGAGCCGCAGCCGACGGTTTCGTACGCTCCGAGGGCGCCGTGATGCTCGTCCTGAAGCCCTTGGCCGCCGCGTTGGCCGACGGCGACCGGGTGCACGCCGCCATCCTGGCCACCGCGCTCAACTCCGACGGCCGCACCGTGGGTCTGTCCGCGCCCAGTTCACGCACCCAGGCCGCGCTGCTGCGCCGGGTGTACGCCGACGCCGGCATCGACCCGCGCGACGTGTCCTATGTGGAGGCGCACGGCACCGGCACCCTGGTCGGCGACCCCGTCGAGTGCGCGGCGCTGGGAGAGGTGCTCGGCAGCCACCGTGCCGGCACACCGCTGCCGATCGGTTCGGTCAAGTCCAACCTCGGGCACCTGGAAGCGGCGGCCGGGATGGCGGGGGTCCTGAAGTCGCTGGTCGTGATCGCCTCCCGTTCCGTACCGAGGACTTTGCACGCGGATCCGCCCAACCCGAAGATCGACTTCGACGGCCTCGGTCTGCGGCCGGTACTCGCCACCCGCCCCGTTCCCGGCACCGGCCGCGTCGTGGTCGGCATCAACTCCTTCGGTATCGGCGGTGCCAACGCGCACGCCGTCCTGGCCTCGCCCCCTGTGCCGCCGGCGGTAGGCGACGGCGCCACCGCGCCGGCCGTCAGCAGTGCGGCGCGGCCGGTGCCGGTCATCGTCTCCGCGCATACGCCCCAGGCGCTGACCGCCACCCTGGAGTCCTGGGCGGAGCACTTCACCGCCCTGGCCGCCGACTCCTCGCAGGGGCCCGGGGCCCTGTACGACGCCGCCTTCACCGCATGCCGGCGACGGACCCGGCGCCGCCACGGTATGGCCTTCTTCGCCACCGATCCCGCCCAAGCCGCCGGCGTCCTGGCCCGGGCGGCACAGGGACAGGACGCCGGCACCGCCACCGAACGCCTGGTGAGCGCAGGCCGGATCGGCTTCGTCTTCTGCGGGAACGGCTCGCAGTGGGCGGGCATGGGGGCCGAACTCCTCGACCGGGACCCTGCGTTCACCGCCGAGGTCGAGGCCGTCGCCGAGGAACTCGATCCGCTGCTCGGCTGGAGCGTCCGCTCCGAGCTGGCCCGCGCCGATGCCTCCCGTTGGGACCGTACGGAAGTCGCGCAGCCGATGCTGTTCGCCGTCCAGGCGGGCCTGGTCGCCGCCTTGTCCGCCCGGGGCGTCGCGCCGCACGCCGTCATGGGGCACAGCGTCGGGGAAGTGGCCGCCGCGTACTGTGCGGGTGGCCTCACCCGGGCCCAGGCCTGCCGCGTCATCGCCGCCCGCAGCCTCGCGCAGGCCGCCACCGCGGGGTCGGGCGGCATGGCCGCGGTGGGCCTGGGCGAACACGCCGCCAGGGAACGGATCGCGCGGGCTCAGCTGAACGACCGCGTGGAGATCGCCGCGGTCAACTCCGACCAGGACGTCACCCTCGCGGGCCCGCACGAGGACCTCGCGGCCCTTGGCGCCGCCCTGGATTCCGACGGCGTCTTCTTCCGGGACCTGCGCCTCGACTACGCCTTCCACACGAAGGCCATGGACCCCGTGCGTGACCAGCTGACCCATGCGCTGGAATCGCTGGCCCCCGGGCCCTTCCGCCTTCCGATGATCTCCACGGTGACCGGCCGCGCCGTGTCCGGGGACGCCCTGGACGCCGCGTACTGGTGGGCCAACATCCGCCGCCCCGTCCGCTTCCACCAGGCCGCCACCGCGTTGACGGCCGGGGACGCCGGCTGCGACGTCCTGGTCGAGATCGGCCCGCACCCCGTGCTGACCGCCTATCTGCGACGTGCCACCACAGGCGCCTCCGGCCCCGGCACGATCGTTCCCACCCTGTCCCGGACGTTCGCCGGCGTGGACGCGCTGCAACAGACCGTCCTGCGCGTACTCGCCGCCGGGGCAGCGGTGGACTGGGACAGCTACTTCCCGCGCCCCGGCGCGGTGGCCGACCTGCCGGCGGTGGCGTGGCAGCGCGAGCGGCACTGGAACGGCGACGCGTCCTGGTGGCGGGAGGACGCCCCCGGCGACGGCATCGCCGCGGTCCACCCCCTTCTCGGCTCCCGCCAACCCGGACCGGAGGCCACATGGCTGAACCGTCCGGACGCCGACCGGCTCCCGTGGCTGGCGGACCACCGGGTCACGGACGCCGTCGTATGGCCCGCGGCGGGCTTTGTGGAAATGGCGCTGGCCGCCGCGCGGAGCCGGCACGACACACCCCTCGAAATCACCGGCCTGTCCATCGACCGGGCCCTGACCCTCGAATGGGGCGCCGACGCGGCAGGCCCCACGGACGGGAACGACGTCCAGCTGGCCACCCACCTCGCCCAGGACGGCAGGCTCACCGTCCGGAGCCGCACGGGCAACCAGGAGTGGACCGCGCACGTCCGCGCCGGCGTGCGGAGTCTGCTGCGCCCCCGGCGCCCCCGTCTGGACATCGCCGCCCTGAAACGCCGCCTGCCGCACGAGCAGCCCGCCGTTGAGCACTACGCCGCCGCCCAGCAGGCCGGTCTCGGCTACGGACCGGCGTTCCGGGCCGTCACCCAGCTGCACACCGGGCCGCAGGAAACCGTGGGACGCTACGAGCTCACCGCGCCGGTCCGGCCCGAGCCCGAGATCATCGCCCACCCCACGCTGGTGGACGGCGCCCTGCAGACCTGTCTGCCGCTGATGTTCACCGCGGACCGGCCCGCCCCGTTCCTGCCCGCCCGCATCGCCACCATCCGCAGCTGGCAGGCCCTGCCCTCTTCCGGCTTCACCCATGTCACCCGCGCCACCGGGCCCGACGCCCGGTGGGACATCGCCCTGTGCGACGACGACGGTGAGGTGTGCATGGAACTGCTCGGCTGCGAGCTGCGACGCTTCGACGCCGTGACCGCCGACGCGCAGGACCGCCTCACCGAAGTCCTGCGCGCGGCGCCCGTACCCGGCCAACCCGCTCCCGGCCGGAGCCCGCTGCCCGCACCGCGGTCACTGCCGGACCTGGTAAGCGGGGAGAACGACGCCCCGCTGCGCCGACTGCACCGGATCAGCGACGCGCTCCGGCCGCGGCTGCTCGAAGTCTGCGCCCACTTCACGGCCCAGGCCGTGCGCCAGCTGCTCCCGGCCGCGAAGCACTCCTCGTTCGGTCCCGCCGACCTCTTCGACGCAGGGGTCGAGGCCAAGCACGCGAACCTTCTCGACGTCCTGCTACTCCAGGCCGTCCGCCACGGCGCCCTCACCGCCACCGGGCCCGGCGTCTGGAGCAGCACGGCCGCGCCCCGCCCCGAGGAACTGTTCGGCCGACTGCTCGACGACTTCCCCGATCAGAGCGTCACCGCCCTCACCTACGGTGTGTGCGGGGGCCGCCTCGCCGATGTCCTCACCGGTGACGCCAACCCGCTGGAGCTCCTCTTCTCCGAGTCCGACAACCTCCTCCAGCGGTTCTACGAGGCCAGCACCTTCTTCGCCCCGCACACCCATGCGCTCGTCGGCTGGATCCGCACCGTCGTCGAGGGCTGGCCCGCCGACCGGCCGCTGCGCATCCTCGAGGTCGGCGCGGGCACCGGCGCCACCACCGCGGCCCTGCTGCCCCACCTGCCGCCCGAGCGCGTCCACTACACCTTCACCGACGTGTCCCCCGCGTTCTTCCCCGCGGCCGAGAAGCGCTTCTCCGCCTACGACTTCGTCGTCCACCAGGTGCTGGACGCGGGCCGCGACCCCGTGGAGCAAGGCTTCGAGCCGGGCGCCTACGACCTCGTCATCGCCGCGAACATCCTGCACGCCACGAGCGACATCTCCCGCGCCCTGCGCTCCATGGCGACCTTGCTCGCCGACGGCGGCCACCTGGTCGCCCTGGAGACCCACAGCGTGGAACTCCTGGCTCCGGTGTTCGGTCTGCTGGACTCCTTCTGGCTCTCCACCGACCAGGACGTCCGGCCCGACGGCCCGCTGGTGCCCTACGACCGCTGGCCCAAGCTCCTCGCCGACTGCGGCTTCGCGGCCACGGGGCAATACGACGACACCACCGCGGACCGGCCCCATGTGTCCCTCGTCGTCGCCGAGCGCGAGGCCCGCGCCGTCCCCGGCGAGGCAACGGACCTCGCTTCTCCCGCCGCGCCGGGCGTGCGACGGCCGGACGCCGCCGCCACGGCGCCCGACGACGCGACGCACCGGTCCTGGCTGCTGAGCACTCCCACCGCCGACGCCACCACCGCGTTGGCGCACCGGCTGGCCCGGGCCCTGCGCACCGCATACCCCTCCGACCGCGTCCACCACGTCGCGCAGGCACGCGGTACCGCTCCCTGGACGCGCGAGCTGACCGGTACGGCGGACGGGTCCACCCCGCCCCGGCCGGTGAGCGACGTGATCCTCCTCGCCGAACCGGCCGACGGAACAGCGCCCCGGCAGTACACCGACCACGGCGTACGGCAGTTGGCCGCGCTGCGTGACCTCACCCGTGCCTGGAGCGGGAGTGCGCAGTCACCGGAAGAGGGTCTGCGGATCTGGATCATCGACGCCGGCGGTCAGCAGCCGCCCACCCCGCCGCCCTCGCCCCATGGCGCCCCCCTGTGGGGTGCCGCGCGAAGCCTGGCGAACGAACACCCCTCGCTGCGCGTACGTCGCCTCGCCCTGACCGAACCCGGCAACGACGAAACGTTCCAGCGCCTTCTGCACGAACTGCACCATCTTCCGGACGGCGCAGCCGCGGCGGGCAGCCCCGAGGGGCTCGTCGACGACGAGGTGGTCCTCACGCCGCACGGGCGCTTCGCCACCCGGGTCACTCCCCTGCCCGACACCGAGGGCGCCCGCGGATCCGAGCCCCCCTACGCACTGCACGTCGATGTCCCCGGGCGTCACCCCCTCTTCAGCTGGCGCGCCACCACCGCGCTCCAACCGGCCGAGGGGGAGGTCGTCATCCGTACCGCGGCCGCCGCGCTCAACCACCACGACCTGCTGACCGCGACCGGTAACGGTTCCCTGCCCGCGGCCCGGCGCCACGGATTCCTCGGCCTCGGTCTGGACTGCGCGGGCACCGTCACCGCAGTCGGCCCCGGCGTCACCCGCCCCGTACCGGGCGACCGCGTCGCGGCCATGGCCCATACCGCCCTGGCCTCCCACGTCCTCGCCGCCGCCGAGCACGTCATACCGCTGCCCGGCACCATGGAATTCACCGCGGCAGCCACCCTGCCCAGCGCGTTCCTCACCGCACACCACGCCCTCCGGCAGTGCGCCGCCCTGACCGAGGACGACACCGTCCTCGTGCACGCCGCCGCCGGAGGCGTCGCGCTGGCCGCCCTGCGACTCGCCCGGCGCGCCGGCGCGCGCGTCATCGCCACGGCCGGCACCCCCGCCAAACGGAGTCTGCTGCGCCTGCTGGGCGTCGAGCAGGTGCTGGACTCGCGCACCCTGGACTTCGCCGAGCAGGTCGCGGACCTGACCGACGGCCGCGGCGTCGATGTCGTCCTCAACTCCCTGCCCGGCGAGGCCCGCCTGCGCAGCCTGCGCCTGCTCGCCCCGCAGGGACGCTTCATAGAACTCGGCCGACGCGAAGGGGAGCGGGACGACCCCCTGCCCGTGTCCCCGCCGGCCCGTAACGCCTCGTTCTTCGACGTGGACACCCTGGACCTGCACGATCGGCGCACGCCCGTGGTACGGCGTCACTTCACGGAGCTGGCCGAAGCCGTCACCACCGGCCGCTGGGGGCCGCTGCCCCACCACGTCTTCCCCGCGCACCGCTTCGGGGAGGCCTTCGATCTGCTGAACCACGCCCGGCACACCGGGAAGATCGTCATCAGTTTCGACGCCCCACCGCCGGTCGTCGGCGCCGCGCCCCCGCGCGCCCTCGACGCCGACGCCGCGTACGTCATCACCGGTGGCCTCGCGGGATTCGGTGCCGTCACGGCCCGCCACCTCGCCGCGCGCGGCGCCCGCCATCTCCATCTCGTCGGACGCCGGGGCGCCCGAACGCCCGGCGCTGCGACGCTGCTCGACGAGTTGCGCGCCGCGGGAGCCGAGGTCACCGTGCACCGCGCCGACATCACCCGGCCCGGCGCCCTCGACCCGGTGCGCACCGCGCTGCGGCAACGGCGCCTGGGCGGTGTCGTGCACGCCGCCATGGTCCTCGCGGACGCTCCCTTGGCCGACGTCACCGACACCCACCTGGAGACCGTCCTCGCCCCCAAGATCACCGGACTTCATGCGCTCGCCGCGCTCGCCGAGGACCACGATCCCGACTTCTTCGTCGCCTACAGTTCGATCGCCGCCCTCGACGGCAACATTCAGCAAGCGCCCTACGTCGCGGCCAACGCGGCGATGGAAGCGCTGATCCGGGCCCGACACCGACGCGGCGCCCCCGCCCTCGCCGTCCAGTGGGGTGTGATCGCGGACGCCGGATACGTGCACCGCAGCGGGCGCCTCGACGAGATGGCTTCCTACGGCATGGCCCCGGTCGGCGCCGCCGACGCGCTCACCGCGCTCGACCGGCATCTCGACACCCGGACGGGGCCCGTCGTCGCGCTGGGCCGCTTCGACTGGGACAGCATCAGCCGTGTCCTGCCCCGCCTCAAGGCGCCCCGGACCGGCGCACTGCTCCAGCGGCGTCAGGAGAGCACCGACGATCTCACCACCTTGCGCGCCAAAGTGGCCGCGATGGGCGGCGGCGAGGCCCTCGCCCTGATCGAGGACAAGGTCGCCGAGCTCGCCGCCGCCGTCCTGCACACCCCCGTGGACCGCCTCGACCGCACCAGCCGCCTGGACCTGCTCGGCATCGACTCCCTGATGTTCCTCGAACTCTCCACGGCGCTGCGCCGGCACCTCGGCTGCGACATCCCCACCCTGGAGCTGATGAGCGCCGCCCACCTCCCCGACATCGCCGAGCGAGCCCTGCACCGCATCCAGCAGCAGGGTTCCCCCGGTCCCACCACGACGGCCGCCGTCCCGGAGCGGAGTGAACACGCGTGAACGTCAACGGCTTGGCGGACGGTTCGGCCCGCCGCACCACCGCCCTCGACCAACCGGACTTCGTCGCCCTCCGCCCGGCCACCGGCGACGCCCACGTCCTCCGCCTCTACTGCATGCCGCCCGCGGGGATGAGCGCCCCCTACTTCCAAGCCTTCACCCGCCACCTTCCGGCCGCCGTCGGCGTGTACGCCCTGCAACTGCCCGGGCGTGGACGCGCCACCGGCACGCCGGTGCACACCGACCCGCGCCGCCTCGGGCAGCTCCTGGCAGCGCGCATCCGCCAGGACGACGACGGCCACCCGTATGCCGTCTTCGGTCACAGTGTGGGTTCGCTCCTCGCCCATGAGACCGTCACCTGCCTCACCCGGCAGGGGCATCGCCCGCCCACCCTGCTGGCCCTGTCCGCCATGGCCGCCCCCCACCACCCCGACTTCACCGCACAGGCTCCGGATGTCCTCCTCGGCGGCCGGGAGGGTGTCGAGAAGCTCTTCGGCCGCCTCCCGGACCACGCCGACCACGACCCCAGGGCGCTGGTCAACGCGTGGATTCCGATGCTCGCCGATCTTCTGCTCGCCCTGCAGTTCCCGCCCCACCAGGGGCCACCGCTGGACACCCAACTCGCCCTCTACGGAGGCGAGGACGACCCCGTCATCTCCCCCGAGGCCCTGGACGGCTGGAACGACATCAGCAGCCAACCGGCCACCCCACGGCTCTTCCCCGGCGATCACACCTACCCCCTCGACAACGTCGAAGCCCTCAGCTCCCGGCTCACCACCGACCTCGCCATCTCCCTGCGGGGGTGGGTGTGCCCGGTCGGCGGCCCCGGCACATCTTCCGGGCACTGCCCGGTCGGCGATCTCCGGAACGGAGCACGGCCGTGACCCGTGGCCGTGTGCCCGAGTGGTCAGGGGTGCGTCCTTGCGGTCCCCCGGGTTCACGCCCCACACCGGCGCCCGTGACGCCGCCGGCAGGCTGCACCGGATCGACGGCGCACTCGAACCGATCGATGACCACCACTGCCGCTACACCGCGTTCGTCGACTCCTTCGAATGGATCACCGTCGTCCTGGCAGCCACCGACATCGAATTCACCGTCGACGCGCCCACCGCATACCGGGACTTCCTCCGTCTGACCGCGCACCGCCTCCTGCGCGCGGTCTGACGTCGGCGCAGAAGAGCACTCCGTGGATCAGCGCCGCAGGTCGTCAGCAACGGGTCCGCCGCTGTCTCATCACGGGCCCGGTGCCTGCGGTTCGCCTCCGGCCCGGGGCCGGGCGAACCGTCCGTCCCCCCTCCACCGCTGGTTCGCGCCGGACTGCTCAGTGGCGCCTTTGCACCAGGTCCGCGACGAGGGCGGGCTCACCTGGCGGCACCAGCTGTGAGTAGCGCAGGCAGGTCCTGCTCCAGTGCAAATAGCCGCTCATGGCCGTGCGCATGCAGTCAACCCATCGGCCCGCGGTCTCCACGTCCTGGCCCGACAGGTCGGCAAACGCCTGCTGCTCCAACGCGAGGAACTCCAGGTACCACGAGGTGATCATCTGCTGGATGGCACGGATGCCGGCAGGTCGGTCGCAGCCCCGCTCGTGTTCGAGGACGAGCACCAGATTGTGGAGATCGCCGCGGGACTCCTCCTTCTCCACGGAGTGCACATCGTTGAGGGTGTCCACCACATCCACGGTGATGTCGAGCATGCGGCGCAGCACGGGATGCCCGTGGAGATGGTGCGGGAGCTCGAAGCCGTACGCCTTCTGGCTGAGGTCCAGCATGGCGTAGACAAACCCCGACCGGCGCCGGAGGGCGAAGTACTCGGTCGAGGTCGGCACGCGCCCGTGCGCGCGGTTGCGTGCCTCCCGCGTGTACGCGTCGAGGTACCACTGCCAGTGCTGCCCCGTGCGCTCCAACCAGTCCGGGGCGGAGCCTTCGGCCAGGCGCTTCCAGACGTGCGCACACGCAGTGATCAAGGGCGCCGCCCCGGCCGGTGCCCGCCCGCCCGAGGAGATCACTTCGGTGAAGTCCTGGCACACATCGCCGACCTGATCCGGCCGATCCGCCAACGGGCCGTCGATCTGATCGTCCAGGAAGGTGGCCACCACGACGGCGTCCACCGTCAGGTCCAACGGATCCTGACTCGCGCGCGGACACCAGGCAGCCATCAGCCCGGCAATGTCCCAGCGGAGAAACCTCTGCTCGTCGGTGGGGTGAGCCACCAGGCGCTGCTTTCGGCACCAGGCGAGACTGCGCTGCCGTGCCGCGTCGATATCCGGGCTCTCCCCCGGTGGAAAGGGAAGGTGGAACACGGTGTCTTGAGGCATGATGTGCCCTTCAACGAATTCACGTGGCTATGTCGGGTGCGGGGCCTTCCTTTGTCTCCGGGTGACCGTCCGGCAGCCCGTCGTGCATCCACGGCTGTTTCACGTTTCCGATCCGGCCGTCGTCAGATTCAAGACGGCTCCGCCTGCCGTGCACAACGGCCTTCGTCATCCGCATCCGGTGAAATCACCGGCTCGTTGAACGGCGCCGGAGAGCTGATCGTTTCCATGGCCGCTCCGCACTGCCCTGCGTCGCTCCCGTCAGCTCTGGTCGCATTCGACTCGTGCGCCGCCGCCCGAGCGGAGGCAACTTGATCCGGTACGAACCGCACCGGCTGAATGTCACGGTGAGACACGCTTCCGACGACCGTTCCGGATGCAACACGATCCGGGGCCGTTTTCCCCCACGTCATCCACCGGCGTCAGCCACGGGGCAAGGCTTAGTCTCGCGGGAGTCGTGTTCCTCAGCTTCGGGAGGGTGACCTATGGCCGTGCACGTGACTGTATGGGATGACCGCGATCGGGTCGGAGAAGGCCAGGCCCCGACAGCTTCGGGGGCCCCGGTGGCCCTTGCGGCCGCCGCTGCCCCCGCCCTCTTCGTCCATAACATCTTCACCTGGGGCAGCGACTCCGCGTACGGGTTCGCCGGGCAGCGGCCCCTCGCGGACAGCCGGCGGCTCCTCCTGATGGATCGCCGGGGTTACGGCGACAGTCCGGACACCGCGCGCAGCGACTTCGACGTCGACGCCGAGGACATCGTGGAGGTTCTCGGCGGCGGGGCCTTGGACGCGGGGCTCGGCGACGCCCACCTCGTGGGGCACGGGAACGGCGCCGTCGCCGCGCTCATCGCCGCCGCGCGCCGCCCCGACCTGGTCCGCTCCCTTGTCCTCATCCAGCCCTCCGCCTTCACCGCCGCCGCGCACCATCCCGTCGTCGCCGACCTCCTCGACCGGGTGCGCGACGGCGCCCCCGGCATCCCGGAAGGCGTCACGCCGGAGCAGTATCTGCGTGCGTCCACCGAGGGGTTGGGGATGGCCGTGCCCGAGCCCACGCCGCGCCGGCTCCGTGCCGTTGCCACCTCCATGGGAGAGCGGCCGATCTGGGAGGCGGAGATCCCGCTGGAGGTGATCCGGGGTGCCGCCCTGCCGACTCTGGTGATCTGCGGAACCTGGGACCGCGCCCCGGCCGCGTACCGCGAGCACGTGGGACTCCCCCTCATGGCCGTGGCCGAGTCCCTCACCAACTCCCTCGGGGGCCGCCTCCTGCGGGTGCCCGGGTACTACCCGCACACCCAGGAGCCCACCATGGTCAACGCCGCCCTGCGGGAGTTCTGGGGCTGAACCGGTTCCGCTTCTGCTGCTGTGCCTGGGCCCCTCAGCTGTCCGCGCCCGCCGCGGCCGCCGGGCGGTGCTCAGTGATCGGGCGGTGTTCGTCGTGCCGGCTCGCCGGCCGGCACGACGAACACCAAGTGCCAGGAACCGAACCGGGCAACTTCATCTGCCGGCACCTGCCCGCGGTCCGCTCCACTCCCCCGAACGTCGGTGTCTGCGGTTGATTCCGGGGCCGCGGCGTTCAACGCCTCCCGGAATTCAATGCCGTTGCCATCGGCACGGCCTTTTCCGTGCCGGGCAACGGCGGTCTACTGAGAAGCCGAAACCGTCGGCGGCGACCGCAGACGGGATATCAGCCCGAGGAGGAGTGGGGAAAATGCTTGATCCTTATGGGCCAAGTTTTTCTGCTGTACCTGAAACGGTGGAATTCCCGCCCTTGCGGTATCCGACACCGTCCGCGGTCCGTCCCCGCCGGGAAGAGCTTGACCAACCGGCCCTGGAATGGGTGGAACGGACCGGGACAGCCCGCACGAGCGACGAGACCGACCGGTTGCCCCGCATGAACTGCGGGAAATTGGCTGGCTGTTTCCACCCCCACGGCGTGTACGACCACCTGCTGTGGGAATCGAAGCTGAACTTCTCTCCCTGCTCCTTCGACGATGACCACTGCGACGCCGGGGAGACCTCGCGGCACCCCAGCGATCCGGTACGCGTCACGAACCGGCTGACCTGTGCGGCCACTGGACGCGGGCCAATCACCAGTGATCCAGCGGTGGTAGGACCTGCTCGACCGCAGGTGAGAGACCTCGACGAAGCCGCACCCGCAGATCGCACAGGCAGTCCCCGAAACGCCAGAGACAGGAGTACCGCCGTGACCGCCCGCGACCCCGACACCCTCGTGCCCGGGCAGCTGGACCTGGAAGAGCTGCGCCGTGATGTCGACACCATGCTCCGCCGGTTTTTCCAGAGCAAGGCGGCGGCTGCCGCGACCCGCCGCCTTCCGGGGCAGGCCGCCCAGGTGCTGAAGGAGTTCCTGGCAGCCGGAGGGAAGCGGCTGCGGCCCGCCCTGTGCGGGCTCGGCTGGCAGGCGGCCACCGGCACGCCGCCACCGCCGCCGGTGGTGCGGGTGGCGGCCGCGCTGGAGATGTTCCACGCGTTCTGCCTCATCCACGACGACATCATGGACAACAGCACCACCCGCCGCGGCGCGCCCACGGTGCACCGCGCCCTGGCCCAGCAGTACGCGGCCCGTCGCCCCGGCCCGCTCGCCGAACGCCTGGGGGTCTCCTGCGCCCTTCTCATCGGCGATCTCGCTCTGGTCTGGAGCAGTGAACTCCTCCACACCGCGGGACTCACCTCCCGTCACCTCGACGCCGTGCTCCCGGTGATGGACGCCATGCGCACCGAGGTGATCTACGGCCAGTACCTGGATGTCACCGCCACCGGAGAGACCACGCCGGGTCTGGCGCGTGCCCTGGCGATCATCCGCTACAAGACCGCCAAGTACACCGTCGAGCGCCCCTTGCACATCGGTGCCGCACTCGCCGGCGCTTCGCCGTCCCTGTTGGAGCACCTGTCCGCCTACGGCATGCCTCTGGGCGAGGCATTCCAGCTGCGCGACGACCTGCTCGGGGTCTTCGGCGACCCGGCGAGCACCGGCAAGTCCCGCCTGGAGGACCTGCGCGAGGACAAACACACCGTGCTGGCCGCTCTCGCCCTGCGCGAGGCGTCGCCCGGTCAGGCGGACACCCTCCACCGTCTGCTCGGCAACCCGCATCTGACCGAGGCGGAAGCGGACACGGTCCGCTCCGTCCTGACCGCCACCGGTGCCCGCGCCCAGGTCGAGGAGATGATCGCCAAGCGGCGCGAGCGCGCGCTCCAGGCGCTCGCCTCCGCACCTGACATCCACCCCGACGCCCGGCCGCTCCTCCGCGAGTTCGCCGACACCGCGACGAGGCGCACGTCATGACCTGCGACACCGAAATTCTTCGACGGCCCCATGTGGTCCGCGCTGCTCGCGGTCCGCGTGCGCTGTGCGCCGACACCGGCGTTCTCCCCGCAGAAAGGCGAAGGGGGCTGAGTATGTGGACTCCGCTTACCTCGGCGGACCGGGTACCGGAAAGGCGTCGAGCCTGCTCGGTCGGCGTCGGGCGCGCTCATGCCAAGGCCATTCTGCTGGGCGAGCATGCCGTCGTCCACGGGGCGCCTGCGCTCGCTCTTCCGGTTCCGCAGCTCGTGGTCACGGCAAGCATCGGGTGGTCGTCGCGGCCTTCCGACGGTCCGCGCGGCCTGTCCTGCACGGTGACCGGTTCTCCGTCGCAGGCATCCGTGACCACGTCCGTTGCCGGCCTGCGCAGGTTGGCCACGGAATTCGGGGCGCACATAGGTGCGGCAGACGCGGCGCACCTCGACGTGCTCCTCGACGGTGCGATCCCGTCGGCCCGGGGGCTCGGCTCCAGCGCCGCGAGCGCCCGCGCGGTCGCGCTCGCGCTTGCCGATCTCTTCGGCCGCGAGCTGCCTGAGAGCACGACGTACGACCTGGTGCAGACGGCCGAGAACATGACGCACGGCCGGGCCAGCGGCGTGGACGCAAAGACCGTCGGCGCGTCCCGGCCCTTGCTGTTCCAGGAGGGCCGGACCGAGGAACTGCGCATCGGCTGCGACAGCCTGTTCCTCATCGCGGACAGCGGCGTCCCGGGCAGTACCAAGGACGCCGTCGAGCTGTTGCGTGAGGGGTTCCGAGGCCGTAGCGGCGCACGGGAACGTTTCGTGCGCCGGGCGTCGGAGCTGGCCGAGGCGGGGAGGGCGGCCCTCGCCGACGGCAGGTCCGGGGATCTCGGCGCGCGGCTCACGGACTACCACGAGCTGCTCCGCGCCGCCGGTCTCAGCACCGATCGGACCGACGCTCTGGTGGAGGCGGCGCTGACGGCCGGCAGTTCCGGAGCGAAGATCACCGGGGGCGGGCTCGGCGGCTGTGTGATCGCGCAGACCCCGTTCGGATCGGCCCGGCAGGTGATCCGGCAACTGCACGACGCGGGCGCCGTCCGCACCTGGGCCGTACCGCTGAAGGGGGGTGACGGACATGCGCGGTGACACCCCGGCCGTCGGCACGCTCCGGCTGCTGACACCTGGCCCCGGGCGTAGCGCCCTCGCCCTCGCACACCCGAACATCGCGCTGGTCAAGTACTGGGGCAAGCGCGACGAGCGCCTCGTTCTCCCCTGGACGTCCAGCCTGTCGATGACGCTGGACGTCTTCCCGACGACCACATGGGTCCGGCTCGATCCCTCACTCACGCGCGACAGGGTCACCCTCAACGGGGCACCGGCGACGGACGAGGCACTGCACCGCGTCACCGCGTTCCTGGAGCTGGTGCGGGAGATCGCCGGACGGGACCGGCGCGCAGTGGTGGACACCAGCAACACCGTTGCCACCGGGGCGGGCCTGGCGTCCTCCGCCAGTGGTTTCGCCGCGCTCGCCGTCGCCGCCACTGCCGCGTACGGGCTCCGGCTCCACCCCACCGCGCTGTCCCGTCTGGCGCGTCGCGGCTCCGGGTCTGCCTCCCGTTCGGTGTTCGGCGGCTTCGCCGTCTGGCACGCCGGTCGGGACACCGACGCGGCCGAGGAGGCGGACCTCGCTTCGTACGCCGAGCCGGTACCCGCGGCGGACCTCGACCCGGCGCTGGTCGTCGCCGTGGTCGACTCCGGAGCCAAGGCCGTCTCCAGCCGGGAGGCGATGCGCCGCACGGTCGCCACGTCGCCGCTGTTCCGGCCCTGGGCCGCCGCCAGCAGGGGCGACCTTGACACGATGCGGGCGGCGCTGCAGCGGGGCGACCTCGCCGCGGTGGGTGACATCGCCGAACGCAACGCGCTCGGTATGCACGCGGCGATGCTGGCGGCGCGCCCAGCGGTGCGGTATCTGTCGCCGGACACGATCGCCGTGCTCGACTGCGTTCTCCAGCTCCGGCGGGACGGCGTCGCGGCCTACTCGACGATGGACGCCGGGCCGAACGTGAAGGTGCTCTGCCACCGGGCGGACGCGGAACAGGTGGCCGAGGCCGTCCGTGTCGCCGCCCCGCAGGCAACGGTCTTCGTCGCCGGGCCGGGGCCCGGGGCCCGCCTGTTGAGCGAGGGCTCATGACGGCCCGGCGGCGCACGGTCATCCGGTGTGCGCCGGGCAAGGTGTTCGTGCTCGGCGAGTACGCGGTGATGGAGCCGGGGAACCCGGCGATCCTGGTGGCGGTCGACCGGCAGGCCACCGTAGCCGTGGCCGGCATCCCCCGCGGCTCCGCCGTGGCCGATGTCGTGATCTCCTCCGACCTCGGTCACCGCTCGGTGGAATGGTGGTGGCGCGACGGGCGGCTCGTCACCTCCGCCGCGGAGGACGAGCGGCAGGTGCGCAGCGCCGTGGCCCACGTCGTGTCGGCGATCGAGACCGTGGGCCGGTTGCTGGCCGAACGCGGCCTGGCGCTGCCGGCGATGGACGTCTCGGTCAGCAGCCGGCTGCACGAGGACGGCAGGAAGCTGGGTCTGGGGTCCAGTGGCGCGGTGACCGTGGCGACCGTCGCGGCCGTGGCGTCCTTCTGCGGGCTGGAGCTGTCGCGCAACGCCCGCTTCCGGCTGTCCCTGCTCGCCACCGCGCAGCTCGATCCCTGGGCGTCCGGCGGAGATCTGGCCGCCAGTACGTGGGGAGGGTGGCTCGCCTACCAGGCACCTGACCGGGCCTTCGTCCTCGACGTGGCCCGGCGGCTGGGGATCGGCAGGATGCTGGGTGCCTCCTTGCCGGGTCACGCGGTGCGTCGGCTGACGCCGCCCGACGGCCTGTCGCTGGAGATCGGCTGGACCGGAGAACCTGCCTCCACCGCCTCCCTGGTGGCCGGGCTGCCCCGCCGTCACTGGCGGGGCAGCCCCTCCCACCGCAGGTTCGTGGAGGCGACGTCCGACTGTGTGCGCTCCGCGGTCGCCGCCCTCGGGACCGGCGACCGTGCGGGTCTGCTGCGGCAGATCCGCCGGGCCCGCCGCGAGCTGGCCCGCCTGGACGACGAGGCCGGAATCGGCATTTTCACGCCCGCGCTGACGGCGCTGTGCGACACCGTCGAGGCGATCGGGGGTGCGGCCAAGCCCTCCGGGGCCGGAGGCGGCGACTGCGGGATCGCCTTGCTGGACGCCGGGGCGGCACGGGACATCGCCTACGTACGGCAGCGGTGGAGGACGGCAGGGGTGCTGCCCTTGTCCCTCTGTCCCGCCGTGGAAGGGGTCACGGAATGAGTGCCCAACGCAAGGACGACCACGTTCGGCTCGCCCTTGAGCAGTACCACGCGCACAGCGGACGCAACCAGTTCGACGAGGTGTCGTTCGTCCACCACGCCCTGGCCGGTATCGATCGGCCGGACGTGCTCCTGGGGACAGCCTTCGCCGGTATCGCCTGGGAGGTGCCGGTCTACATCAACGCGATGACCGGCGGCAGCGTCAAGACCGGTGCCATCAACCGGGATCTGGCCATAGCCGCCCGGGAGACCGGGGTGCCCATCGCGTCGGGTTCCATGAACGCCTACGTCAAGGATCCGTCGTGCGCCGACACATTCCGCGTGCTGCGCACGGAGAACCCGAACGGGTTCGTCATGGCGAACGTCAACGCCACCACCTCGGTCGACCACGCACGTCGCGCCGTCGACCTGCTGGAGGCGAACGCGCTCCAGATCCACCTCAACGCGGCGCAGGAGACGGCGATGCCGGAAGGCGACCGGTCGTTCTCGTCCTGGGGCCCGCGCATCGAGAAGATCGCGGCGACGGCCGGTGTTCCCGTCATCGTCAAGGAAGTCGGCAACGGGCTGAGTCGCCGGACCGTCCTGGCGCTGCGGAACCTCGGCGTAGGGGCGGCGGATGTCAGCGGTCGCGGCGGCACGGATTTCGCCCGCATCGAGAACGGCCGCCGGGACCTCGCCGACTACGCCTTTCTGCACGGCTGGGGGCAGTCCACCGCCGCCTGCCTCCTGGACGCGCAGGGCGTCGGCATCCCCGTCCTCGCCTCCGGCGGCGTCCGCCACCCGCTCGACGCGGCCCGCGCACTGGCGCTGGGCGCCCGCGCGGTAGGAGCGTCCGCCGGGTTTCTGCGCACCCTGCTCGACGGCGGCGTCGCGCCGCTGATCGCGCAGATCACGACCTGGCGGGATCAGCTCGCGGCGCTGCAGACCCTGCTCGGCGCACGTACCCCCGCCGACCTCACCCGCTGCGATCTGCTGATCCACGGTGAGCTTCGCTCCTTCTGCGCCGACCGGGGCATCGACACACGGCGGCTCGCCCAGCGGTCCGGCTCCACCGAAATCCTCCACGAGATGACGGACAACACACGATGACCGACACACATCCCACAGCCGGAGTCCCGATGCGGTGGGTGGGGCCGCTGCGCATTTCCGGGAACGTCGCCACCACCGAGACGCAGGTTCCGCTCGCCACCTACGAGTCGCCGCTGTGGCCCTCCGTGGGCCGCGGGGCAAAAGTCTCCATGCTGACCGAGCGGGGCATCGTCGCCACGCTGACCGACGAGCGGATGACGCGCTCGGTGCTGGTCGAGGCGGCCGACGCGCAGACCGCACTCGCCGCCGCGCGGACCCTCCGGACGCGGACCGACGAACTGCAGCAGGTGGTACGCGGCTGCAGCAGGTTCGCCCGGCTGATCGGCATCCGGCACGAGATCAACGCCAACCTCCTGTTCCTCCGCTTCGAGTTCGCCACCGGCGACGCCGCCGGACACAACATGGTGACGCTCGCCTCCGACGCGCTCCTGCAACACCTGCTGAAGACCGTTCCCGGCATCTCCTACGGATCGGTCTCGGGAAACTACTGCACGGACAAGAAAGCCACTGCGATCAACGGCATCCTCGGACGCGGCAAGAACGTGGTCACGGAGCTGCTCGTACCACGTGACGTGGTACGTCGCGTCCTGCGCACGACAGCCGCCGGGATCGCCGAACTGAACATCCGCAAGAACCTGCTCGGGACCCTGCTCGCCGGCGGCGTCCGTTCGGCCAACGCCCACTACGCGAACATGCTGCTCGGGTTCTACGTGGCGACCGGCCAGGACGCGGCCAACATCGTCGAGGGGTCGCAGGGCGTCACCACGGCCGAGGACCGCGACGGCGACCTCTATTTCTCCTGCACGCTCCCGAACCTGATCGTGGGCACCGTCGGCCACGGCAAAGGGCTCGGCTTCGTGGAGACGGCCCTGGCCCGGCTCGGCTGCCGGGACGCCCGCGAACCGGGGGAGAACGCGCGCCGGCTGGCGGTCCTCGCGGCGGCCACGGTGCTGTGCGGCGAACTCTCGCTGCTCGCCGCACAGACCAACCCGGGTGAACTCATGCGCGCCCATGTCCAGCTGGAACGCGACCGGACGACCTCAGAGGCTGGTGCCTGACCATGTCCCTTCCCATCGGAATCCACGACCTGTCCTTCGCCAGCACCGAATTCGTCCTGCCGCACACGGCCCTCGCCGCGCACAACGGCACCGATGTCGCCAAGTACCACGTGGGCATCGGCCAGCAGTCGATGAGCGTGCCGGCCGCCGACGAGGACATCGTGACCATGGGCGCGACGGCCGCCGCGCCCCTCGTCGACCGGTGCGGCAAAGACCGGATCCGCACGGTCGTGTTCGCGACGGAGTCGTCGATCGACCAGGCGAAGTCGGCCGGTGTGTACGTGCACTCCCTGATCGGGCTGGTGCCGTCCTGCCGGGTCGTCGAGATGAAGCAGGCATGCTATGCCGCGACGGCAGCCCTGCAGTTCGCCATCGGCCTGATACGGCGTGACCCCTCCCAGCAGGTTCTGGTGATCGCCAGCGACGTCTCCACGTACGAACCGGACAGCCCGGGTGAGGCGACTCAGGGTGCAGCCGCGGCGGCGATGCTGGTCGGCGCCGACCCCGCCCTGGTACGCATCGAGGAGCCGTCGGGCCTGTTCACGGCCGATGTCATGGACTTCTGGCGGCCGAACTACCGCGAGGCCGCTCTGGTCAACGGGCGGGAGTCCGTCGGCGCCTATCTTCGGGCCGTCGAAGGTGCCTGGAAGGACTATACGAAGCAGGGCGGCCGCTCCTGGGAGGAGTTCGCCGCGTTCGTCTACCACCAGCCGTTCACGAAGATGGCCTACAAGGCCCACCGCCACCTGCTGAGCCTCTGCGGGCGCCCCGCCGACCGGGACACGCTGGAGCGCGACCTCGGCCGGACCACGGCCTACAACGCCGTCATCGGGAACAGTTACACCGCGTCGATGTACCTCGGCCTGGCCACGCTGCTCGACCAGGCCGACGATCTGACCGACCGGCCCCTCGCCTTCCTGAGCTACGGCTCCGGCAGTGTCGCCGAGTTCTTCGCCGGCACCGTCGCCGCCGGGTACCGCACGCACCTGCGCACCGGGGCGAACCACGAAGTGATCGCCCGGCGCAGGCCCCTCGACCACGCCGGCTACCGCGCACTGCACGCGTGGTCGTTGCCGGCCGACGGCGGCGACCACAGCACGCCGGCACAGACCACCGGGCCCTACCGCTTGGCCGGTGTCAGCGGCCACAAACGCCTCTACGAGACACGGTGAGCCGCTCACCTGCGGACCGGTCCATGCGCGCGCCGCCCGCACGCTGTCGCCGCGGTGCGTTCCACGCGGTGCTCCCTGCTGCTCGTCGGCGGCGCATGGGCGTTGGTCAAGCAGGCCCCGGGCCCGACTGGCTGGTCAGGTGGGCGATGCGCTGGAGCAGGGTGCGAGCGTGGATGTTGTGGGAGTAGGAACGCAGTTGGCCGCGGACGTCGGTGAGCGCGGCGTCGATCCGGCCGGCGGTCAGTGCCGGGCACGCGTTCACGAATCGGTGCCAGGTGCGGAGGGCTTCCGAGAGGTGACCGGTCTGCGCCTGTAGCCGTCCGATCTCCGCCAGGGTGAGGGCATGGGAGCGGCGTTCTTCCGGTGGACGCTGCCGCAGTGAGCTTTCGAGCGCCTTGAGTGCGCCTGCGCGGTCGTCGAACGCCTCCCGGACAACGGCCTCTTGGCGGAGAAGGGATGCCTGGTGGTACCGCCCCACCACCGTGTCCACGAGGCTCGTGGCGCGGCTCAGCAGGTGCTCGGCCTCGGCCAGGGCCTGGAATGCCTCGTGGCGGGAGTGGTTGCGCGCATGGGCGACGGCAAGTTGGCCGTGGAGGAAGGCGCCGTGGACGGGATGGGCGCAGAACGTGGCAGCTGCGGTCTCGGCCAGGGCCAGAGCTTTCCGCCGGTGCCCCAGCGCGTCCGCCTGGACGGACAATCCGCACAGCGCGAAGGCGTACTCCAGCGGTGCGTTGTTCTCCGCGGCCAGCCGCAGGGCTGTGAGGTAGTAGTGCTGCGCGGTGGCGTGAAGGTTGTCGTCGAAATGCATGAATGCGCAGAGACAGATGAGCTGGCCGACCACGGACAGGAGCCTGCGGCGCAGCTCGGGCGTGGCGGGGCGGCGTAGTTTCGGCCCGAGCTCCGCGGCGATGTAGCCGGCCAGGGCCCGGCGTCCGTGGCCGCCTCCGAAGGCGGCGTCGGAGCGGTGGAAGATCTCGGCGACGGCCACGGTGACGTCGACCTCGAACCTGTCCACTGCGCGGCCCCGCGTCGGACCCCGCTCGGGCCTGCGCCGGGCCACGGGTCTCGACAGGACGGAGAAGTCAAGGCCCGGAACATCGAGTGAGGTCACCTGGTAGGCGAAGCGGTCCCGTGGGGTCGGGGCCTTGCCGCCGAGTGGTGGCCCGGCAAGCCGCCGAAGCGTTTCGCCGATGTCCTCGTCGCTCATGGCGCCCGGCGGGCCGACGACGGACCGTGCCTGGGCAGGTGCCGGGGACAGACCGGCCTCGGCGAGTGAGACGGGTCGGTCGAGGCGGCGGGACAGGGCTTCGGCGATCAGCTGAGGTGTGGCACCGCGGGGACGGGTACCCGAGAGCCAGTGGGAAACTGTCGAGCGGTCGAAGCTCAGTGTGAGCCCGGTCTCGCCTCCTGCCCGGTTCACCTCCCTTGCCAGCTCGGCAGCGCTCCAGCGGGCCTCGGCCAGAAGCCCCCGCAGAAGCTGGTTCGGCCGATGTGCCGATACCACCGATGACCTCCAAGGCATGTGTCGAAGAAGCTGACGGGAAAGGCCCCTGTTAACCGCCCGCCAAGGGGGCGGCGGCGCCCCGGTCTTCGCCCGAGCCGCCGGAAGGCACGCCGGTGCCGTCCGATGACCGAGGAGGCGCGGGCGCAGTTCGTCGATACCGTCCCTCATCCGCGGGGCCGCGCCCCGGGGAGAGTGAGCGGGGCAGACTCTCCGAACTCACCGTCGAAGAAACCCTCTTGCGGGCTGCCGAGGAGAATTCAGGTATCCCGTGCGGGTGTGACGCCGTCATATCCTGGCGGCCGTCGTCGCCAGGGCTGTTCCTCATTTCGCCGGCACACCGCAGCAAGGTGAACGAAAGCTCTCTGCGGTGGCGGGCCGTCCGAGCGCTTTCATCCTGTTTCACCGGGCACCGCTCCGAAAGCCCCGCAGGGCCGCGATACCGTGAACGTGTTGAATGCGCCCCCGCGGATACCGGCTCGTGCCCGTCCTCCGGCACGGCACATCGCCGGAAGAGGGTGTGCGAGGTGTGCCGCGCGGGGGCGCGTCCGGGCCGAAAAGCGGATCCGTTGCGCAATAAGTCGGCACCGGCCACCGCGCGCCCGGCGTGCAGATGCGCACGGACGGCCCGGCGGACCCCGTGCGCTGAAGGGTGCCCCGGCGACCGAGCCGCTGCCCGAGACCTGACCGACAAGGTGAGCGACCGGTGGCCGGGGGCGGACGCCGCCGAGCCAACGGGCCACCGAGGCGCGGTCGTGGCGCAGGCGCAGACCCCGGGCGCCGCCGGGGACGTTGACAGCCCGGCCAGATCAGTGACCGCCCGGGTCAGCCTCCGCCGGCAGGCCGCCTGTATACGGCTGGGGTGGCGCGGGAGTCATAACGGCCTCTCTCGCCCACTGGTCGCTCCGAAAGGACACTCCCGGCGCGTATGCCGGCACCGCGCAGCGGCTTTCAACACTTTCACGCCTCCCGCTGCGAGCAGGCGTTCCGCTTCGGCCCGTTTCATGGTTCCTTTGGCACACAGCTCCTGTCTACGGCTGAACGCATCGCAAGGGTGCTCCACGGACACCGCAAGACCACCTCGGAAATGTTCCGGTGGAACCGTCACGGAGCGATACGGACGGACGGGCATCCTGCGGGACGGCAGCTTTCCTCGTTATGGGGTGGCACTCTTCATGCCCTTTCTGCACTCGGTCGGATTACCGCACTTCGCGCCCTCTGCCGGACCCGGCGGGTTCGTTGGGCTCCCCTTCCATTCCCCGGAAAAGATCGCCGACCGGGTGCGGGCGGCGCGATGGCGGGAGCCGTAGGTGGGGCCGTCGCGTCGGCGGAACGAAAGACTGCGCGCGCTGCTCGGTGAGGCCCGCTGGACACAGGCCGCGCTGGCCCGGACGGTCAATGCGCTCGCCGCGGAGATCGATGTCGAACTGCACTACGACCGCACGGCCGTCGCGCACTGGCTGAGCGGCACGCGGCCCGCGCCGCCGGTGCCTGATCTGATAGCCGAGGCGTTCACCCGTCGGCTGGGGCGCGCCGTCCCGCCCGCCGCCACAGGGCTCGCGGCGGACCCCGGCGGCGCGTGGGGTGATCGGCTGCGCGGGTTCCGTATGCCGGTGGGGGCCCGCCTCAGCGAACTGTGCAGCCTGGAGAGCGATCCGGCGCGGCGGGCCGGGGCCCGGCTGCTCCCGTACCGGGAAGCGGAGTTGGTGCAGTCCACCCGGTCAGCGATGACGGGGCCGCAGACTGCGGGCGGGGCCGAGGAGGGACCCGGGGTGGTCCGGCTCGCGGTGCAGTTCTTCTCCGCCTCCTTCGACGCACACGGTGGGCAGGGGGCGCGGTCGTCGCTGGCGGCGTATCTCACGGACGACATCGCGCCGTTGCTGCGGGAGCCGGGTGACCGCACACCGGGGCGGGGATTGCTGGTGGAAGCGTCGCGCCTGACGTTCCTGCTGGCGCGGATGCATCAGGACGCCGCCGTCCACGGGCTCGCCCAGCAGCACTTCACGACCGCGCTGCAGCTCGCGGACGCGTCCGGTGACACCACGGCTCGTGCGGTGGTGCTGCGCGGGCTGAGCGCCCAGGGGCTGGCGCTCGGGCACCGGAAGAACGCGCTGCGCGCCGCCGAGGTGGCAGCTGCCTCTCCCGGGGCGTCCGGGGGCCCGGCCCGGGCGTTTCTGTTGTCGCAGCTGGCGGTGGCGCAGGCGGCGTGCGGGTGGCACCGGTCGGCGCGGGTGTCGCTGACTCGCGCCGAGACCGCGCTGGCCGCGGGGGCGGGCGACGGGACGGGGCCGTTCGCCACGTACGCTCCCGGTTCGCTGGAGTTCCAGCGATCGCAGGTTCTGCGGTACACCGGTGATCTGCCCGCGGCGCGGACCGCGCTGGCCAACTCATTGGCGCGGCGGCCTGCGGCGGACCATCGCGGAATGGCTCTCAGCCATGCCCAGCTCGGGGAAATCCTGGTCGGGCTCGGACATGTGGAAGAAGCCTGCGCCTCCTGGAATTCCTTTCTCGATTATTTTGCCGTACTGCGCTCCGCCACGGCGGATCAGGCCGCCCTCCGGATGCGGCAGCTCCTGACCCCTTTCCGTAACGTTCCGGCGGCACATGCCGTATTGCGGCGGATACGGACGAGTACTCCTCCCGACGGACGCCCCTGAGCGGGCGGCGACCTGCGACTTCACCCTTTTCAACAGTTCCGTTCGCGGGACAGGGGTCATGCTCTCGGACCCCGGTGTTGAATGGCGTGGCATCGACCGGATATCCACCGGAAAGGGGGCGGGGATATGCATGCCTCTACCGTGAAAAGCCCGGAGGTCGACGACTGTGTGGCGCCACGGATCTTTCCTGTCGTTTCCGCGCAGGGGGTTCTCGCGACCAGCCTGTTGATACACGCCCGGCGGAATCTTTTCCGTCGTGCGGGACGACCGCGGGGACGGCATCCACCGGGGATCGGCCGACGGCCCCGCCCGCCTGTGGACGGCCGGGTGGTGCGGGACGTCATCGCCCGGGATCCGGCTGATCTTCGCGTAGCAGAGGAGTGTGCGTCATGACGAAGGCGCGTCCCACCGCTGTCCTCGACGGTCTGGGCAGTTGTCTGCCGCCGCGGGTGTTGACCAACGAGGACGTCAAACGCCGGGGGTCGCTGAACACCAGCGACGCATGGATCCGGTCCCGCACGGGGATAGCGCGGCGGCGGGTGGCCGAGGACGACATCAGCACCGGTGATCTCGCGGTGGCGGCGGGACGGGCCGCACAGGAGTCCGCCGGGGCCCTGGCGGATCTGGTGCTGGTGGCGACCACCACGCCCGACCGGCGGTGCCCGGCGACCGCGCCGGAGGTCGCGGAGCGGCTGGGGCTGGGACCCGTGCCCGCCTTCGACCTGTCGGCAGTCTGCTCCGGATTCCTCTACGGGCTGACGGTGGCCGCTTCCCTGGTGCGTACCGGGGTCTGCGCACGGCCGCTGGTGATCGGCGCCGAGACGTATTCCCGGATCGTCGACCCGTTGGACCGGGACTCCGCAGTGATTTTCGGGGACGGTGCCGGGGCGGTACTGCTGCGGCCCGGCGACCGCGCCGAGCCGGGGGCGCTGGCCGCCACCGACTGGGGCGCGGACGGCGGCGGCGCCGATCTCATCGCCATCGCGGTCGGCGGCGCCCGACGGCCCGATCCGGAAGGCCGCACCAGCCGGGAGGAGCGCTCTTTCCGGATGCGGGGCCGGCAGGTGTACGGGCAGGCGGTGCGCCGGATGACGGACTCGTCGCGCGCGGTACTGGCGGCGGCCGGCTGGTCCCCGGACGTGGTCGGGGCGTTCATCGGCCACCAGGCCAACCAGCGCATCCTCGACGCGGTCGCCGACCGCGTCGGGATCCCGGCGAGCCGCTGCCACGGCAACCTCCGCGACGTCGGCAACACCGCCGCCGCATCCCTCCCGCTGGCCCTCGCCGCCACCGCCGCCCGCCGTCGGGTGCAGCCCGGCACGGCCACCCTGCTGACCGCCTTCGGCGGCGGCCTGACCTGGGCTTCGGTCGCCCTCACGTGGCCCGCGGCCCGCCCCTGTGATCTCCCGCCGGAACCGCGTACCGGTCCCGGCACCACTCCCACCGAGCACCGGAGGAATCCCTCATGGACCGTGTCTACGACCATCTCGTGACCGTGCTCACCGACAAGTTCGAGGTGGACGCCGCGGCGATCCGCCCCGAGGTGACGCTCGCCGCTCTGGATCTGGACTCTCTCGTCGTCGCCGAGTTGTACGTCGTCCTCCAGGAGCGCTGGGGTGTGCCGCTGGCGGAGGAGGACACCGCTGCCGATCCGACCGTGGCGCAGGTGGCGCAGGCGGTGGCGGACCGGCTGCCCGCCGACGGTGCGCACCACGGCGGGGCCCCGCGGTGAGCGCTGCCGACGGTGCCGGGGCCGGCTTCGAACGCGGCCGGCTCGTTGAACGGCTGTGGGCGACCGCGGTGGTTCATCGCCTCGCGTCGGTGGTGCGCCGCTCGAAATCGCCCGCCAGGCGGCGCAGCGGGCCGAGCGTGCCGACCACAACGCACCGCTTGCCTCCGCTGGCCCGCCGGCCGCCGTCGAAGCCGCGAGGCCGTCATTCTCCGATGAAGCTCACTGTTTCCCTCATGCCCGCCCGCCCGGTACGCAGAGGGGGAACACCCTCCTTCTCGAATCCGACTGCGACACCGCAGAACAGTGTGTGTCCGTCATCGGCTCCGACTGTCTGCGCGACAGTCGTGCGATACATCGTCCACATCATCTGCGGGCAGCTGTGCAGCCCTTCCGCCCGTAGCAGCAGCATGACGGTCTGCAGATACATCCCTGCGTCTCCCCACTGCGCGGGGCCCATCGCACGGTCGAGGTAGCAGAACAGGGCAACCGGCGCCCCGAACGCCTCCGTGTTCAAGGCGGTGATCTTTTTGGACCGCCCGGGATCGTCCCGCGCGATTCCCAGCGCCGTGTATCGCTGGGCGGCCGCGGCGGAGAAACGGTCCAGATACGGTGAGGACAATTCGGCGGGGTACATCGGGTACTCCCGCTCGTCACCCGCATCGCCGGCCAATGCCCTTGCCCTGGCGCGCTTCTTCAGTTCGGCCAAGGGCTCGCCGGTGACGACGTATACGTGCCACGGCTGGAGGTTCCCGCTGGACGGCGCTCGTGTCGCTGCGGCCAGCACGCGTTCGAGTATCTCCTTGGGCACCGGCTCATCGCTGAACGCCCGCACAGCCCGGCGAGTGTCCACGGCTTCGTATACGTCCATGCCTTCTTACCGCCCTCTCGGCCCGCTACCGACCAACCACCTGCACGGTACGCAACAGCCGTCGCGATCACCGCCCTCACCCTGCAACGACGTTTTTCGGAGGGGGAGTTGCGTGGTGGACGGCGGCGGCGAGGGACGGGCCGGCCGGTCGCGGTCCGGTCGGGCAGGTGTTCCGGCAGTTGGCCGGGGCGTCTCACGCCGTCCGGACCACGAGGAAACCGGCGCTGCCGGACAGTGTGGTGAGCTGCGTGGTGTCCTCGTCGTCGATGCGGATGCCGGTGCGCTCGCTGAGCGTCTCGATGAAGCTGAGGAAGTCCAGCGAGTCCATCTCCAGTGCGTCGCGGAAGTTGTCCTCGGGGCCCAGCGCCGCCAGGTCGGCACCGGGGATGACGGCGGCGATCGATTCCTTGACCACGTCGAGTGCGTCCTTGTGGTTCACAGCTGCTCCGGGTTCTGCAAGAGGCGGTCGACCACGGCCAGGTAGCGGGCGCCGACGGCGCCGTCCGTGGCCCGGTGGTCCGCTGACAGGGTGGCGGTGACGACAGGGCGTACGCCGAGCAAGCCGTCGACGGCGCGCGGCCGGTCGGCGATCCGGCCGAAGCCGACCAGGGCCACCTGCGGCGGGTGGATCACGCCGAAGACCGCTTCCACTCCCTGATCACCGAGGTTGGTGACCGTGATCGTGGCGCCGACCACTTCGGAACCGCGCAGCCTGCCCGTGCGGGCGCGTGCGACCAGGTCTTTCAGGGACGTCATCAGCCCCGGGAGTCCGAGGGCGTCGGCGTCGTGCACAACGGGGGCGACGAGCCCTCCGCCGCGCAGTGACACGGCGACACCGAGGTGTACGCCCTCGCCCGCCGTGAACCGGTCATCGGACCAGAAGCCGTTGAGTTCCGGTACCTCACGGGCTGCGAGAGCCGCCGCCTTGAGCAGCACCGCCGCGGGGAGCAGCCGCTCGGTGACCGGGCTGCGCCGGTTGCGCTCGTGCAGCCACTCCGTGGCGGCGGCCATGTCCACGGTGGTGGACAGATAGTAGTGGGGGATGTCCCGGTGGGCACGTGTCATCAGGCCCGCGATCGCCCGGCGGGCCGCTGCCGCCCGGTCCTGAGCGGAACGCGAGGGACGTACGGTCGCGGCGCGGGACGGAGACGGCGGCGCGGTGGCCGGACCGGGGGCCGCCTTGCGCACGTCCGCGGCCCGGACGGCGCGATCCTTGCCGGTACCGGTCACCGCTGCCAGGTCGACGTCCAGTTCGGCGGCGAGCCGGCGGGCGAGGGGGGTGGCCCGCACGCGCGCGGGCCGGGCAGCGGTCGCGGCTGCCGCCTGCTCGACGTCGGTCCGGGTGACACGTCCACCGGGGCCGGAGCCGTGGAGGGACCCCGGACCGATACCGCTCCGCTCCGCGAGGTGCCGGACCAGGGGGCCTGCCTCGACGAGCCCGCTGTCCGGGGCCGCGGGCTGCACCGGCGCCCGCGGCGGGGCGGGTTCGGCCGGTGCGGGGGGCTCCGGTGGCTCCGGTGCGTGTGCGTGACGGGCCGGCAGCTCCTTCCCGGGCTTCCCGGCCTCGTCGGTCTTCCCGGGTTCCTGCGGCGCCGGTTCGACCAGCGCGAGCGGTGTGCCCACCGGCACGGTCGTGCCCACTTCGACGAGCGGTTCGCCCATGATTCCCGTCTCGAAGCACTCCACCTCGATCGTGGACTTCGCGGTCTCGACGACCGCGACCGGGTCGCCCTTGCCGACGCGGTCACCGGGGGCCACCAGCCACTCCACGAGGGTCCCCTCGTCCATGTCGGCGCCCAGGGAGGGCATGGTGAACTCGCCCATGGCTCAGTCCACCGCCCGGTGTACGGCCGCGATGACGTCTGCGGTCTGTGGCAGTGCGGCCTCCTCCAGCCGGCGGGCGTACGGGATGGGAACTTCGGCGCTGCACACGCGCTCGACAGGCGCGTCCAATTCGTAGAACGACCGCTCGGCGATGCGGGCGGAGACCTCCGCGGCGAGGCTTCCGGTGCGCCATGCCTCGTCGATGACCACCGCGCGGTGGGTGCGGGCCACGGTGGCACCGATCGCCGCGTCGTCCAGGGGCCGGAGCGTGCGCAGGTCGATCACCTCGGCGTCGATGCCTCCGGTGGTCAGCTCGTCCGCCGCCGCGAGCACCTTGGGCAGCGAACCGCCGTACGTGATCAGGGAGACGTCGGTGCCGGACCGGCGGACCGCGGCGTGGTCCAGGTCCACGGCGGTGGTGGGCGGGGCGGGCACGCCGGACGCGTTGTAGAGGCTTCCGTGCTCGAAGATCAGCACCGGGTCGGGGTCGGCGAGCGCCGGGGCCAGCATGTGACGGGCGTCCTCCAACGTGGCCGGGGCGAGGACGCGGATGCCGGGGATGTGCGCGTACCAGCCTTCCAGGCTGTGCGAGTGCTGTGCGGCGAGCTGCCGTCCGGCGCCCGTCGTCATGCGGATGACCAGCGGCACGGGCAACTGTCCGCCCGACATGTGCAGCAGCGTGGCGGCGTTGTTGAGGATCTGGTCGAGGGCGAGCAGGCTGAAGTTGACGGTCATGATCTCGACGATGGGCCGCATCCCGGACACGGCGGCGCCGATACCTGCGCCGACGAACGCGGACTCCGACAGCGGGGTGTCGCGGACGCGTTCCGGGCCGAACTCCTCCAGCAGGCCGAGGCTGACGCCGAAGCATCCGCCGTAACGGCCGACGTCCTCGCCCATGAGGAAAACGCGGTCGTCGGAGGCCAGGGCTTCCCGCAGAGCCTCGCGCATCTCCTCCCGGTAGGTCGTCTCCGACGCTTCCGTCCCGCCGGCGCCCATGGTCAGCTCACCGCCCTGGTCGCAGCACTGGTGACATGGCGGAGCAGGTTCTCGGCCGGTTCCTCGGGGGCCTGTTCGGCTGCTGCGACGGCCCGGTCGATCTCGTCGGTGATCCGCTGCTCGATCCGGGCGAGATCCGCGTCGTCCAGCTCACCGTCCTCGCGCATGCGGGCCATGATCCCGTTGATCGGGTCACGCTCCTTCCACTGTTCGACCTCGGCCTTGTCCCGGTAGCGGTCCGGGTCGTACATGGAGTGGGCGCGGAAGCGGTAGGTGCGCAGCTCCAGGAATGCCGGTCCGCCCCCTGCCCTGATGCCCTCGGTGGCCCGTCGGGCCGCCTGTTCCACGGCCTCGACGTCCATGCCGTCCACGGCCCAGGCGACCATGCCGTAGGAGGCGGCACGCAGGGCCAGGTCGGTCTGCGCCTCGTGCCGTCCGAGGGAGGTACCCATGGCGTAGAGGTTGTTCTCGCAGACGAACAGCAGCGGCAGTTTCCACAGGGCGGCGAGGTTCGCGGTCTCGTGGAACTCGCCTTCGGCGAAGGCGCCGTCGCCGAAGAAGCAGCAGGTGACGCGGGTCCGGCCGCGCATGCGGTCGGCCAGCGCGAGGCCGGCCGCCAGGGGGAGTCCACCGGCGACGATCGCGTTGCCGCCGTAGAAGCGGCGGCTCGCGTCGAACAGGTGCATGGACCCGCCCCGGCCACCGCTGCAGCCGGTCGTCCTGCCGTACATCTCGGCCATGACGGACTCGGTCGTGAGGCCGCGGGCCAGCGCGTGGCCGTGCTCACGGTACGTGGACACCACACCGTCCTCGGGTGCCAGTGCCTCGCTGACGCCCACGGCGACGGCCTCCTCACCGATGTAGAGGTGGACGAAGCCGCGGATCTTCGCGGCGCTGTACAGCTCTACGCACCGTTCCTCGAAGCGCCGGATGCGTACCATCGCCGCCAACAGGTCCGTCCGGTGCCGGTCGGCCGGAGCCCCGTTTCTCGCGCTCCGCTTGCCGGACACGGTCTTCTTCACCGCTTTCGGGGCCGTCTTACGGGTGCGTCCCGGTCGCGCCACACTCATGGGGATCCCTCCAAGGTGGACAGGTCCCCGAGGGGGAGTCCGAGTTCACGCGCCCTCAGCAGTCGGCGCATGACCTTGCCGCTGCGCGTCTTGGGCAGGTTCTGGTCGAATGTGATCTCCCGCGGCGCGACGGCGGGGCCCAGCCGCCGGCGGGCGAAGGCCAGCAGGTCCCGCTCCAGAGCCGGGGTCGGCTCGATGCCCGGGCGCAGCGACACGAAAGCCTTGACGACGTCCCCGGCAACGGGGTCCGGACGGCCGATCACTCCGGCCTCCGCGACCGCCGCGTGCTCCATCAGCGCGCTCTCCACCTCGAACGGGCCGATGAGGTGCCCCGCCGACTTGATGACGTCATCGGCGCGGCCGACGAACCAGTACCAGCCGTCGGCGTCCCGCCTGACCAGGTCGCCGGTCAGGTACCAGCCGCCGGCGAACGCGGCCTCGTAACGCTCCTTGTCGTGCAGATAGCCGCGGAACATCGACGGCCAGCCCGGGCGCAGTGCCAGCTCGCCCTCGACGCCGGGTTCCGCCACCTCGGTGACCTCTCCCCCGGTCACCAGGGCCCGGCCGTCCTCGCCCCGCTCCAGGACGGTCGCCTCGACGCCGGGCAGCGGCCGCCCCATGGAGCCGGGGCGGATGTCGCAGGCGGCGAAGTTCGCGATCATGATGCTGCCGGTCTCCGTCTGCCACCAGTTGTCGTGGACGGGCAGGCCCAGCACGTCCTGGCCCCACTCCACCGCCTCGGGGTTGAGCGGCTCACCGACGGAGGCGATGAAGCGCAGTGCCGACAGGTCGTAGGCGCGCGGCAGGTCGTACGGGCCCTCGCGTGGTGTCGCGCGCATGAGCATCCGCAGGGCGGTGGGCGCGGTGTACCAGACGGTGACGCGTTGCTCGCCCAGGATCCGGTACCAGCGCCGGGCGTCGTAGTCGCCCTCGTCGACGATCACCGTCACGCCGTGGACGAGCGGGGCGATGATGCCGTACGACATGCCGGTGACCCAGCCGGGGTCGGCCGTGCACCAATACACGTCCTCGGGGTGCAGATCGAGCGCGTACGCGGCTGTCGCGGAATGGGCGACCACGGCCTCGTGGACATGGACCGCGCCTTTGGGGGTGCCGGTGGTTCCGCTGGTGAAGTGCAGCAGGGCCATGTCCTCGGGCGAGGTCGGCGGGATCGTGAAGGCGCCCGGGGCGGCGGCCATCAGCTCGTCGAGGGAGACCGTGCCGGGCAGGTCCTCGGCGCCGGGACCGACGATCAGAACGTGTGCGAGCCCGGGCAGCGAGTCCCGGCGGTCGGCCACCTTCCGGCGGTAGAGGGCCGCGGTGGTGACCAGGACCCGGGCGTCGCCGAGACGCAGCCGCTGTTCCACCGGATCGGGGCCGAAGGCGGGGAAGAGCGGGCACAGCACGCCGGTGTTCTTCAGCGTCCCCAGCACCACGACGTACAACTCGGGGCAGCGGCCGAGCAGGGTGAACACCCGGTCTCCCCGGCCGGCGCCGAGCGACCGCAGAACGTTCGCGAAGCGGGCCGTACGGCGGGCCAGCTCGGCATACGTGACGGTGGAGACCGTGTTGTCAGGGGCGACGCACCGCAGCGCGGTCTTGTCCGCGTGTTCCGGTCCCCCATGCCGGTCGACGGCCTCGTGCGCGATGTTCAGCCCTCCGCCGGGCAGCCCGGCCAGCGCGGTGCGCGCCTGTGACCAGGAGAAATCGGCACGGGCCCGGTCGTAGTCGGCGAGATTCGGCCTGACGGGCGCGGCGGTGCCCTTGTGGATCGTCTCCCGACGCATGGACGTTCCTCCCGACGCCTGCCTCTGCCTCTGCTTCCAGAGTCGCCGAGCCGGGCCCGGGCCGCATCGCGACGTTCCCGGCCGGGAACGGAACGGGACACGTTCTTGTGCACCACCCGCCACCGGTCGCGTCACCACACGCCACCGGTCGCGTCACCACACGCCTTCGGCGCCTTCCGGGGCGGCGGGCTCGCCGGTGAGCTGGGGGATGACGTCCACCACGCCTTCCACGGCGCGGACGAGACGCACGGCCGCCGGGATGAGCGAGGTGTCGTGGACTCGTCCACGGAGGGCGACTACTCCCTCGTGCACGTTCACGTGGATGCTGTGGCTGACGGCGGGGAACAGGTAGGACACCACCGTGCGGCGGACCTCCTCCTCGATGTCCTCATCCGGCCGCAGGAACACCTTGAGCAGATCGCCACGGCTGACGATGCCCTTGAGCACGCCCTCGTCATCCACCACGGGAAGACGCTTGACGTGCCTCACCGCCATGATCCTGGCCGCCCGGGCCAGCGTGACGTCGCCGTGCACGGTGATGGCCGGGGTGCTCATGACCTCCTCGGCGGTCGCCGCCTCCGCCTTGGCGATGTCCGGCAGCCGTTGGCGCTGCTCGTACAGGCTCGGCGCGCTGTCGTGGAACTCCTCCTTCGGCAGCAGGTCGGCCGCGGAGACCACACCGATGACGCGGCCGTCGCCCTCCAGGACCGGCAGGGCGCTGACCTTGCTCCGGTCCATGGCCCGGACGATCTCCTTGAAGCGCGCGTCCCACCTGACCGCGACCACCGTCCTGGTCATCACATCACTCACGATGTGCGGGCCCTCAGGCATGCCGGACCTCCTCCGCTCACCGCATCAGGGCACTTCGCCCGCGCCGTGGAGCTGCCGGCCGCCGCGGCCCAGGCGCCGATGACGAGGGGGAAGCGGGGCCGGCTCGGCGTCTGCCCGTCCCCCGGGATCCGCGTCCGGCCACGGACGGCTCGCCATGCGCTGTACCGGTACCCGTCCCGGGAGACTCGGCGGCTGCCGACCGGCCGGGTCTCACCGGCGCCGTGGCACAGCGCTCCGTCCCACGCAGCCGTATGACTCCACCATCGCCGCAAACGGGCACGGCGGCACCCCGGCCGACCGCTTGGCGCAGCGGGACCCGGGCGGTGCCACGGTGCGCAGGGGTCTCCCCCTGGGGTCGCCCCCACCGGCCCCTTTCCCTCCGGGAGGGGGCGCGTTCCGGTCCGTACCCGGACCGGAACACCGCCGCTCGCCTCACCCTCCGGCGTTGTCGCCGGTGGGGTGCGTGGCGGCCCATGCCGCCTCGATCATCCGGAAGATCTCGTCGAGCGCGGTCTGCGGTTCGGGCGCCTCACGGGCCACCGCATAGGCGTCGATCACGAACCTGGCGAGGGCCCGGCAGGCCGTGGTGGTCCGCGGCAGGGCGGGATCGGCGGCGAGGGTCGTCGCCAGGGCCTCCGCATGACGCAGCCTCATCGACTCCTCGTACTCCCGCAGGGCGGGTGACGCGTCGATCATGTGCCAGATCGGGGTGGCGCTGTCCGCCGTGCAGTGCGCCACCAGGGCCTGGACCTCGCGGCGCAGCGCGGGGAGGAGCGGCTCGTCCGGCGCGCGGTCGGTGACCGCCCGTGTGAGGCGTAGCTCGAAGTCTTCGTCCCGCTCGAACACCAGGGCCTCTTTCGAGGCGAAGTGGGAGAAGACCGTGGTGACCGCCACGTCGGCCTCGGCGGCCACGTCGCGGATGCCCACGGCGTCGAAGCCGCGGTCCAGGAAGAGCCGCAGGGCGGTGTCGGCAATCTTCTGGCGGGTCGCGGCCTTCTTGCGCTCACGGCGTCCGGGCGGCTCAGTCATAGCCGAACACTACCAGGTGCAAAAGTATAACCGCTTCAAAACACTATCCGTTAGTGTTACGTTCTGCCGCATGAAGAACATGAAGAAAGTGAGCTTCGACGAATTCGGCGGCCCGGACGTGCTGCGTCTCGTGGACGCCGAGGAGCCCCACGCGGGCGCCGGTCAGGTACGCATCGCCGTGCGGGCGGCGGGCGTGAATCCCGTCGACTGGCGGATCCGCGAAGGACAGATCCTGGGGGCGCATCCGATCGAGCTGCCCTCCGGAGTCGGACTGGACGCCTCCGGGGTGGTGGACGAGGTGGGCGAGGGCGTGGCGGGGGTCGAGATCGGCGACGCAGTGTTCGGCGAAGGATCGAGCACCTATGCCGAGTTCGCCGTGCTGTCGGCGTGGGCCCGGATACCCGAGGGGCTGACGTTCGCGGAGGCGGCCGGATACCCCTCCGTGGTGGAGACCGCGCTGCGCATCATCCGCGAGGTCGGCGTGCGGCCCGGGCAGACGCTGCTGGTCAGCGGAGCGTCCGGTGGAGTCGGCTCGGCGGTTCTGCAGATCGCCCACGACCGCGGCATCACGGTGATCGGCACAGCCGGGGCCCGGAACCAGGACTATCTGCGCGGCCTGGGCGCCCTCGCCACCACATACGGCGAGGGCTGGGTCGAGCGGGTGCGGCAGCTCGGGCAGGTCGACGCCGCTCTCGACCTGTCCGGCTCGGGCGTGATCCGCGAGCTCGTCGCGCTGACCGGGGATCCGCGGAAGGTGATCTCCATCGCCGATCTCGGCGCACCGGCACTCGGCGTCCGGTTCTCCGGCGTGGCCGGGAGCGTGCGGGACGCGCTCGCCGAAGCCGTCGACCTCATCTCACGGGGGAAGCTCCGGATCCCGGTCGAGAAGTCGTACCCGCTGACCGAGGCTGCCGCAGCGCACATCGACAGCCAGGCCGGCCACACACGCGGGCGCCGGGTCCTGATCATCTGACGGCCCGCCCTGCCCTGCCCTGCCCGGGCGCCGGGCTCCGCCGACTCGGCCTCGCGTCCGGCAGACGACGGAAGGCCCGGCCGCCATCGCGGCCGATCCCCCCACACCTCTGGCCACAGGAAAGGACCTCGTGGCAGACGTCCGGCCACCGGGCAGGGCACCCGCACGCGCAAGGGGCGGAGCGGCCCGTCGGCCCGCGTCGGGACCCTCGCCCCTCTCATCCGACACCAGGCGATCACGGGACAGTTCCCGGCGCGCCAACTCGTCGGGCACCGGCACCGCCCCGCGCTCCAGAACTTTCCCAAGCAGTTCCAAAGAATGGGTAGTTGGGGCCACGGGCCCTTGACGGCGGCTTTGGTCTAGTCCATTTTCTGTCGGTGAACGGTCATGCTCTTCTCTCGTCCTCCCGGAAGGACCGGACACCTGATGAGGAAGCCGATCCGTACAGCCCTGGTGACGGCAGCCGCCGGAGCCCTGTCCAGCGTCGGAATCACCGCCGCCGGCGCGAGTCCCGCGCCCCCGCAGACGATCCGCCCGGCCGCCCACCTCGACACGGCGGGAGAGTTCGCCCCGTACGTGGACATGAGCAACTCCGCCGAAGGGCTGCTCGACACCGCCATCACCGGCCACGGTGTGAAGACCTACACCGCCGCCTTCACCATCGGCGCCGGGTGCGACAACATCTGGGGCGACACGCTCCCCGTCGGCAACGACCCGTACACCGATCCGGAGATCGCCAAGGCCAAGGCCGAGGGCGCCGACGTGATCATCTCCTCCGGCGGAGCAAGCGGTGAGCCGCTGGCCTTCACCTGTACCGACCAGAGCAAGATCGACGCGGGTTACCAGAAGGAGATCACCGCCTACGGCACCACGTCCCTGGACTTCGACATCGAGGGCGCGGCCGTCGCCGACACCGCGGGCGTGGCCCGGCAGATGACCGCGATCAAGGACCTCAAGGCCAAGAACTCCGGGCTGACCGCCTCGGTGACCCTGCCGGTACTGCCCACCGGCCTGACCGCCGACGGCGTCAACGTACTGAAGGCCGCCAAGACAGCCGGCGTGAAGCTGGACAACGTCAACATCATGACGATGGACTACGGACAGGGCACCGGCACGGACATGGGCGCGGCGGCGATCAGCGCGGGCAAGGCCACCCTGGCGCAGATGCAGTCCGTGGACTCCGGCTACACCTACGCCAACCTCGGAATCACCCCGATGATCGGCGTGAACGACGACGGTTCCGTCTTCAGCCTGGCCGACGCCGCCTCGGTGGCGAGCTGGGCGCGGGGCAACGGGGTCGGCCGGATGTCCTACTGGTCCGTCAGCCGCGACCAGGCGTGCAACGCGGCGGCGCAGCCGGCGGCCAAGAGCGGCACGGACACCGCACCGACCGGGAAGGCGGCGGCCTCACCGGTATGCAGCGGCGTCTCCCAGTCGCCGTTCGCCTTCACCGACGCACTCGGCAAGGGCTGACGCCCAGCCCCCGGAGCCGTGCCCGCGGAGAGATCGCGGAGCCCCCGGGCGCATTCCGCCTGACGGTCAGACGGGCTCGACGGTGAGCGGCAGGCGGCTGAAGCCGCGGAGCAGGTGGTTGAGCAGGCGTACGGGGGTCCCGGCGGGGCGGATGAGGGTGCAGCGGGTGGCGAGGGCGTCGATCAAGGCGCGGGCCTGCAACTGGGCCAGATGGAGGCCGACGCAGGTGTGGGGCCCGGCGCCGAACGCCAGGTGGCTGCCGTGGCCCGTGCGCCGGACGCGGAACTCATCGGCGTCGGGGCCCCAGTGGCGCCGGTCGCGGCCGGCGCTGCCGTAGAGGACCCACAGCTTGTCGCCGCCGCGCAGCTGCGTGCCGGCGAGGGCGGTGTCGGCGGTCACCCGGCGTCCGAACGCCTGGATCGGGGCCTCCAGCCGCAGCGCCTCCGCGAACGCCTGATCCGCGGTGGCGCGCCCGGTGCGCAGATGCTCCCACTGACCGGAGTATTCGGCCAGCAGTTGCAGGGTGGTGGTCAGGGCCAGGAGCGTGGTGTGGACGCCGGCGGCAGATCAGCGGCAGGGTGCCCGCTCACCGGTGGGCGGGTTCCCGGTCGGTGAAGGCGAACACCTCCGCCGACGGTCAACTCGACGCTGTCAAGCGGGTGTTGCCCTCCGGCCCCGGAGGCGTCACACCTCCGCAACAGGGGTGCACACCCCGGCCTGCGGCGGGCACGCCGACTCCGGGGCAACCCGCACTGCCGGGCGGAGCCCACCACCGCGGTGACCCTTGCCGATCCCGGCCATCCGTTCCACGTCACCGAGGAGGAGCGGCCGCTACGGCCGACTGCGGCCGGTGTCGCTCCGCCCGCCGTTGGTGACCGGTCAGCCAGGCTCCCGTGATCCGTCGGCGCGGGCGGCACTCCGATACGGTTTCGCCGCAGCACCGATCTTTGACGGAACGTGTCAGCATACTCGCCAGGTGTGACATACGGCCGTGGAGGAAACCGGCAACGCTGAGCCCGTACCGGCTGCCGTGCCCGCCCGAGCCCGGCCGGGAACGCTGACGACGGGGGGACGATGGGCGACGAGGAGAAGTTCCTCCTCGTCGCCCCCGAGCCCCAGCTCCTGGCCCCCAGGCCGCCCCGGTCATCGCCTACAGCGTCACCCGGGACAGAAACCCACGGCCCCAAGGGGGCAATGCCGCGGACCGCGCATCCGCTGCCCGCCCCAGGAAACGGGCATATCGTTCGTAGTGGGTGGTCGGGTGGCCGGGTGATCGGGCGGTGCGCCCGGGGCGGATTCCGGCGGATGCGCCGGATGCCCGCGTCGCATCCCGTTCGCAGCTCCCGCCCCTGCCCCCGTTCCGCTTCGGCTCCGTGAATCCCCGCGCCGAAAGAAGGCTTCCGATGCATGCAGCGCTCACTTCCGCCGACCTCGCCCAGCTCCGCCGGCGGCGGCCCTACCCAGCCGTGTCGGTCCTGATGCCCACACACCGCCGGGAGCCGGACAACGCACAGGACCCGGTCCTGTTGCGCAACATGCTGACGGAGGCCAAGGAGCGGCTCCAGGACGATCCGGACGTCTCCAGGGAACGACGGATCGATGTCATCGAGCAGTTGGGCCGGGCGGCGTCGGAGGTCGACCTGACGCACGCCGAGGAGGGCCTGGTCGTCTTCGCGGCGCCGGGGGAACACCAGGTGTGGTCGGTGGGGCGTACGGTTCCGGCCCGGGTGGTGCTCTCGGACACCTTCCTCACCCGCAACCTCGTCGCCGCGCAGGCCGCCGAGCACCCCTTCTGGGTGCTGGCGCTCTCCGCCGACCGCGTCAGCCTGTGGAGCGGTGCGGCCGACCGCGTCGCCGAGGTGCACCGCGGCGGATTCCCGCTGACCCGCAGCCTGGTGGACCCCGATCCCGAGGACCAGTTGCAGGTGGGTGACGTGCCCAGCACCTTCCGTGACGAGCACACCCGCGCCTTCCTGCGGGACGCGGACACCGCGCTCACGACCGTCCTCAGGACCGCGCCCCGGCCCCTGTACGTGGTCGGCGAGACGGCGGCGCTCTCGCTGTTCGACGAGGCCGGAACCGTCGTACGGGGCAGCGGCACCGGCACCAGGATCGCGGTGACGCAGGTGCCGCACACGGGGCTGGCGGGTGGCCCGCCGGACGCCCTCTGGCAGGCGATCCGCCCGTACGCCGAGAAGAACGCGGAGGCCGACGTCGCCGATGTGCTGGCCGAGCTGGACCGGGCGCGCGGCCGCCGGACGTTCGCCGCCGGCGTGGACGAGATCCGGCAGAACGCCGAGGCGGGCCGGGTCGCGCTGCTGGCGGTGGAGGAGAACTACCGGGAGACCGTACGGGACACCGGTGACCACCTCATGCCGGCCGAGCCCGGGGACCCGGACTCCGTGGACGACATCGTGGACACGATCGTGGAGCGGTCGCTGGACACCGGCGCGGAGGTGCGGTTCGTTCCCGACGGCGCGCTCACCGAGGTCGGCGGGATCGCGGGGACGCTGCGGTACTAGTCCGGTCCCGTCGGCCCGCGTGCGTGGGTGGTGCGGCCTGCGGAGCGCGCATCGGTGCACCCGCTCACCCTTCGCGCGCCGGGAGCATCCGCTCCGACACGACCGGTGCCCCCTTCCCCGGTAAGAACCAGTGCAGGGCCCGGTCGGTGCGGAACAGGGTGTCCGCGAGGACGCCCGCGCCCGGACCGTGGGCCCGGAGGTGTCCGGCGCGTACGAGCGTGCTCGGGGCGGCGCCGCCGAGGTGGATCCGAGCCCAGGGGCCGTCTTCCCGGAGGGGGACGCCCCCTCCGGAGATCTGCGGACGGCGGGGCAGCGGCTCTCAGGCGCCGCGCCGCACCCGGGCCGCCTTGCGGGCCTCGGCGAGCTTGCGGGCCTCGTTCGCCTTACGGGAAGACTTGCCGCCGGTGCCGCGGGAGGCGCCCTTACCGGTGCCCAGGCCGCGGAAGGGGGCGTTGGTGTTCTTGGGCCGGGCCGCGGCGGGCCCACCGTCGAGCGGACCGCCGGAGGGCGCCTTGGCCCCGGTGATCCGGCTCAGCTCCGCCTCGCCCGAGCGCACCTTGGTGACCGTCGTTTCGACGCCGGCCTCGGCCGTCAGCCGGCTCAGCTCCCGGCGCTGGCCCGGCAGCACCAGCGTGACGACGCGGCCGGACTCTCCGGCCCGGGCGGTGCGGCCCGCACGGTGCAGATAGTCCTTGGGGTCGGTGGGCGGGTCGACGTTCACCACCAGATCGAGGTCGTCGACGTGCAGTCCACGGGCCGCGACATTGGTCGCCACCAAGGCGGTGACCTGGCCGTTCCTGAACTGTGCGAGGGTCCGTGTGCGCTGCGGCTGGGACTTGCCGCTGTGCAGCGCCGCAGCGTGCACACCGTGGGCCCGCAGATGCCGGGTGAGCTGGTCGACGGCGTGCTTGGTGTCCAGGAACAGCAGGACGCGGCCGTCGCGGGCGGCGATCTCCGTGGTGACGGCGTACCGGTCGGGGCCGTGGACGACCAGCACATGGTGGTCCATCGTCGCGACCGCACCCGCGGACGGGTCGACGGAGTGGACGACCGGGTCGTGGAGGTGGCGGCGGACCAGCTGATCGACGTCGCGGTCCAAGGTGGCCGAGAACAGCATCCGCTGGCCGTCGTGGTGCACCTGGTCGAGCACTTCGGTGACCTGCGGCAGGAAGCCCATGTCGCACATCTGGTCGGCCTCGTCGAGGACGGTGATCCGTACCCGTCCCAGGCGGCAGGCCCTCCGCTCGACGAGGTCGTGCAGACGGCCCGGCGTGGCCACGACGACCTCGGCCCCGTCGCGCAGCGCGGCGGTCTGCCGGCCGATCGACATCCCGCCGACCACCGTGGCCATCCGCAGGCCGAGCGCCTCGGCATACGGCGTGAGCGCCTCGGCCACCTGCTGGGCCAGCTCCCGGGTGGGCACCAGGATCAGGGCGAGCGGCTGCTTCGGCTCCGCACGCCGCCCGGCCGTCCGGACGAGCAACGGCAGACCGAAGGCGAGCGTCTTGCCCGATCCCGTACGCCCGCGCCCCAGGACGTCGCGTCCCGCGAGGGCGCTGGGCAGCGTGGCCGCCTGGATCGGGAACGGCTCACGCACGCCTCGTGCGGTGAGCGTGCGCAGCACCTCGGCCGGAAGGTCCACGTCGGCGAAGGTGGCCGGGGACACCGGCCGGGCGAGGTCGGCGTGCGGGGTGCTGGGGCGGTCCGGGTGGTTCATGAAGAGCCTTCCGCGAGGGGAACGTACCGAGGAAGGCCCGGCAGGATCGACGAACAGCTGACGTACAAGGGGGAACCGTGCGGACGGAGTCGCCAGCTGTCGCAGCCGTCCGAACGTGGAAGATTAACACAAAGTGACATTTTGCCCTGCATCGCCGCACGATCCCCGGTGTTCCGCCGCTCCCTGGGAAGAGCTCCCCTGCCACTCCCCCGGCAACGCCCCTCAGTCCGGCAGCAGTTCGGCCAGCCGGACGAGAACGGCATCGATCTCGTCCGGCGTGAGCGGGAGGAGCTCGAACAACAGCTCCTCCGCGTCCCGTCGGCCGGGCAGGGCCCAGATCGGCGGCGAGCCTGCCCGCAGCGCCTCGTCCAGCGCGGTCGCGTCCATGCCCGCCACGGCGGGATCCACCACCAGCCGGGCGCGGTCGAAGGGCAGCCCCGTCGGGTCGGGGACGGACGAGGCGGTGACGCCCCGGAGGGCACCTGCCCGTTCGACGAAGTCCGCCACCTTCTCGGCCTGCTCCCGCCGCCACACCACCAGGTCCAGCTCCTGACGCGCCTCAAGCGCGGCGAGGACGCCGATCACCGCTTCCTTGCTCGCCTTCATCGCCCGGCCGATGCCCCGTTCCTGCGCCCGGACCGCCGCCACCGGTTCCGCCCGGCCCACCACCAGCCCCGCGGTCGGCGAACCCAGGTACTTCTGCCCGCTGACGGTCACCAAGTCCGCGCCCGTGCCGAGCAGTTCGCCGATCCGGAAGTCCTGCGCCGCACCATCGAGGACGACGGGGACCCCGTGACGGTGGGCGACCGCCACGGCTTCGGCGAGATCGGCACCGGTCCCGCGCACAAGACGGGACGACACCAGCAGCAGGCACGCGACGCCGGGGCGCGCGAGGCCCGTCTCCAGATCCTCCGGCGTGAACCCGGCTTCCGTCCCGACGGGAACCGGGACCGCACCCGCCAGCCGGACGGCCTGCACGAGGGGGTGTCCGTAGTTGACGGCGTGCCCCGCCGGGAGGACGACGGCGCCGGGCATCCCGGTCGTGTCCGGCAGCGCCGCGATGCGCTCCGGGGACTCCCCTGTCATCGTCGCCGCGACCGCGAGGGTGATCCCGGACGCCGTGCAGTGCACGACGGTCCCCGCCTCCGCTCCGGTGAACTGCGCGAGGGCCCGGTCGGCCGCCTCCTGTAGTTCATCCATCACGAAGAACTCCGACAGCGCTCCGGCCACGGCGGCGGCCACACGGTCCCCGCTGCGCGAAACGCCGAGGGGTGTGTAGGGCCCTCGTGCGTTGATGATCCGGCTGAGTCCGTAAGCGGTGTGCAGTCCCATGGGGCCATCCTGCCTCCCCCGCACGAGGGCGCCCCCCTGCCCCGGGGAGGCTCATCTTCCTTTCGCGGGACGGGAATTCGTCCTGCGGCCCGCGGGCGAGCCCCACCACCGCCGCCTGTTCACGATTCCTGGCCTCCGACGCCGCGGGCTACATCACCGGCGACAATCTCACCGTCGCCGGCGGCACCGGCGTTCACACCCGCCCCTGACAGGCAACTCCCCGCGGCCCGGCCGCCCGTACCCCGCTGGATTCAGAAGCGGTGCACCCGGGCGGAGTGCGCCGACCAGTGCCAGTTCACCGGGGCGTACTGCCGCTTCAGCGCGTTGCGCCCGGGGCCGTAGCTCTTCAGGGCGGCGCGCACCGCGGACTCCAGGTCGCCGAGGTCCGCCGGTACCGGCACCCGGAGCAGCAGGTGCTGCTTACGGTGGACGAGGAGCAGTTCGCCGGCGGGTGAGCAGCCCATCAGGGAGAAGTGGGTGAGCGCCGTGAACGGCGCGTCCGAGGTGGGTATGCGGGCGCGCATCCGCCCCTCGGCGTCCCAGGCGTACAGGCCGTGGCGGTTGAGGTGGAAGGCCCGCCCGCGGTACGGATCGCCCACCACGGTGAAGCAGAAGCCCGGGTACGGGCTGTCCTCGTACCGGTGCATCCCCTCCAGCCTGCCGCGTACCGCGCCGTCCCCGTCGAGCAGCAGGAACGCGAACACCTGCCCGCGGTTGGCGGACCGGTACATCCGCCCGAAGACCGGGACGACGAAGAGGTCGTCGCCCATGGCCGCGGGGCGGCCCAGCTCGCAGTCGGTGTAGTCGTGGCGGGCGCGGTCGTCCGTGGACACGAGCTCGGTCAGGGAGGGAGACGGCCGGTTGGTGCCGCCGACGGGGGTGCCGTCGTGGACGAGGTGCGCGCGGCGGTCGGCGTCGGTCTGCCGGTCGGTGCGGGCGTCGTGCGTGGCGATGGCCCGCAGGGTGGCCTTGGTCCCGGGGCCGAGGGTGCTGCCGGGCTCGGAGAGCGCGACGAGGTTGGCGACCTGCCCGGCGTAGTTGCTCACGCCGTACTCGGCCGTGGCGCACAGCAGCCGGCCGGCGGGCGTGACGTCGATCGAGAGGGCGAACGGGTCGCCCGTCCGCTCCTCGCCCCAGCCCCAGGGCGCGCGCCAGGACTCCACGAGGCGGCTCAGGTCGGCGGAGAAGAGGTGGGTGTTGCCCGGCGCGGAGCTGATCGCGACCGTTCCGTCCGGGAGGACGGCGAGGTTCATGTCCGACCCCTCGGTGAGGCCGGTCGGGACGTTGCCGGGCGTCGGCCCGCCGAGCAGGGCCGTCGCGGTGGGCGTCCCGTCGGCGGCGAACCGGGTGAGCAGGTGGTACGTGAAATTCAGCTCGAAGGGGTCCGTGGAGGCGACGGCCTGCGGCCGGTAGCGCCCCGCTCCGCACAGCGCGTACGTCTCACCGGCCGCGTTCGCCGCCACGTCGTACGTCGTGAAAGCCCATCCCTCGGAGGGTTTGGCGGTGAGGTCGACGCGGTGCTCGCCCACCAGGGACGCGGGGAGGGTCAGGGGAAGGAGCGCAGCCATGACCACCATCCTGCCCCCGACCACTGACAACGGCAGCGGCAGCGGCACGATGCGCGCGTGGAGGGCTGGGAGTTGGCGGATCGGGCGGCCCCTCGGCAAGTCGGCGGGCCATGCCTGCTCGACGCGCTGGTCGCCGGTCGTCCGGCGGGCCCGCGCTGATAGCGTCTGCGCCGTTGAGGGCGTGGCGTCGGGCACGCGCCCGTACGGGGAGGACGAACGCACCATGATGGGCCATTCGCATGCGATGAGCGGTGCTCTGCTCTTCGCGGGCACCTCACCTTTTCTGCCGCCGCTGCTGATGCACGCTCATCTGGCGCCGGAGGAGATCCTGATGGGCACGGTGCTGTGCGCAGGGGCCGCGCTCCTGCCGGACCTGGACCACCATGACGGCACCATCGCCAACTTCCTCGGCCCGGTGTCCAAGACGCTCTGCCGCTTCGTGGCGTGGATCTCCGGTGGTCACCGGCACGCCACCCACTCGCTGTTCTTCGTGGCGTTGATGACCGCGGGGACCTGGGCCGGAGTGGAGTACCTGGGCCGGCCGTTCACACTCGGCATGACCTTCTTCCTCCTGGCCCTCGCGGTACGTGCGCTCAACCTCTGTCCGCCCGGCCACGGGTTCTCCGCCTGGGGCACGATCGTGGCGATGGCCGGGATCGGCACCGCCGTGATCGCCAAATTCATCCCCTCGGCCCCTGGTTGGCTGCCGTACGCCGCCGGCCTGGGCTGCCTGGCCCACCTGCTCGGCGACTCCATCACCAAACAGGGCGCACCGTGGCTCTGGCCGCTGAAGAACCGCTACGAGATCGTCCTCATCCAGCACAGCGGCAACAAGCTGGAGACGGAGATACTGACCCCGATCATGGGGGTCGCCACCGTCGTCCTGCTGTGGTTCACGGCGCTGTCGCCGCATCCGTTCCACTAGGACCGGTCCCGGGGCTGTCCGTCGACCGGGGTCGCGGAGAAGTCCGGTTCTTCCGGAGCCGGGACAGTGGAGAGCGAAAACCTGAGAAGGGCGTCTGAACTGGGGATACCCGTTCAGGCGCCCTTCGTCGAGTGCGGGAGGGACGGGAGCGGACCGGCGATCAGCTACCGTGGAGGGGTGTCTACGCCCCGAGTTTCCTAGCTGCGGACCCGCTTTCACGCCACAAGTGTGTCCTTTTCGCCTCTCGGAGCGTTTCCTCGTGATGACTCTTCACATCGGGCCGCGCATGGCCACGTGCCTGCCGAAGCCCCGTTCTTCCTGTTGTCCGCCCGCCGTTGCGGGCTCGCGCGGGCGACCGGTCGCCCGTAGCTGAGCAGCAGCTTCTTCCGGCCGACCCCGTTCCCGGGTACGTCGGCCGAGGGGCGGGGGCCTGCGGGCCGTCCCGCCACCGCGGCACGACCGCCCACCCGCGGGCGTGCCGCCGTCCCTCGATCTCTGCGACTTTCCGAAGGGCACCACGTTGTCCACCACCACCTCTGCCCCGCCCCGGACGGCTCCCGCCGGGCGACGGCGTACCGTCACGCTGATCATCGTGCTGCTGGCCGCGTTCATGGACCTGCTGGACGCGACGATCGCCAACATCGCACTGCCGACCATCCGCACCGAACTGCACGCCTCCGCCGCCCAGATCGAATGGGTGCTCGCGGGCTACACACTGGCCTTCGCCCTGGGGGTCGTCACCGGCGCCCGGCTGGGCGACCTCTACGGCTACAAGCGCGTCTTCCTCATCGGCATGGCCGGATTCACGGCCGCCTCCGCGCTGTGCGGCGCCGCCCCCACTCCCGGGCTGCTGGTCGCCGCCCGGGTGCTGCAAGGGCTGTTCGGGGCGGCGATGATCCCCCAGGTGCTCTCCCAGATCCAGCTGCTGTACGCACCGCACGAGCGGGGCCGGGCCATGGCCGCGTTCTCCTCGCTCTCCAGCCTCGCCGCCGCCCTCGGCCCCATCCTGGGGGCGCTGTTGCTGGAGTCGGCCTGGACCGGCCTCGGCTGGCGCGGGGTCTTCCTGATCAATGTGCCGGTCGGCGCCGTGGCGGTGTTCGCCGCCTGGCGCGTCCTGCCCGAGGGCCGCGCCACCACGCGGCCCCGCCTCGATCTGCCCGGTGTCGTGCTCTCCGGCATCGGGCTGCTGCTCCTGCTGTACCCGCTGACGCTCGCCAGCGACCGCGGTACCTGGCCCGCGTGGAGCTACGCCGCGTTCGTCCTCGGTGTGCTCGTCCTGGCCCTCTTCCACCACCACCAGCGCGTGCTGTCGGCCGCGGACCGGTCGCCGCTGGTGGAGGTCGCGCTGCTGCGGATCCCCTCGGTCGGCGGGGGGCTGCTGGTCGAGTTCCTGATCTTCCTGCCGATGATGGGGTTCTTCTTCACGCTGCTCCAACTCCTCCAGGCCGGGCTGGGGTTCACCCCGTTGACGGTCGGTGTGCTGATGCTGGCCTGGCCGGTCGCCAACGCCGGCTTCGCCACCCTCGGCGCCACCGTTCTCATGCCGCGCATCGGCCGCGGGACCGTGCAGATCGGCCTCGTCGTCATGGCGGCGGGGCTGGCAGTCCTCGGGGTCACCGCGCACGGGGCCGCGTCCGACACCCCGTGGGCGGCGTTCGTGCCCGGTGTGTTCGTCGCCGGTTCCGGTGCGGGTCTGGCCGTGGCGCCGCTGGCCCAGCTCACCCTGCAGGACGTTCCCGAACGGCATGTGGGCAGCGGTTCCGGACTGTTCAACACGGTCATCCAGGTCGCCGCCTCCCTCGGCGTCGCCCTCTTCGGCACCCTGTACTTCCACCCGCAGCCCGACCGTACCCATCAGCTCGCCCGGGACGCGGGACCGGCGTTCGCCACCACCATGTGGGTCAGCGTGGCGCTGCTCGCCGTCACCTTCGCCCTGAGCTATCTGCTCCCGTCCCGGAGCCGGTCGGCACAGAGCTGACCCCGGGTTCCACACCAGGGAGGCGGCGGCCGCGGCCGTCGCCTCCCGCGTTTTTGCGACAGGGGCACGGGGCCGGCGGCGGTGCGCCGGTCCCGGCCCGTAAAAGGCGACCGGGCTCCGGGGATCGGCAATTTCGGTGCTACGAGGAGACCGCCCGGCCCGTTTCGAATAGTGCGGTGGGCGGAGCGAGAAGGGCCGAATCGGATGCTCCTTTTCCCCGGGACGCCGGTATTCTCGTGCGGAAACCACCGGAGACTGTCTGGGGGCGCATTTTCGATGATCACCCATGTCCGGAGTGTGGCGCTCGGTGTACCCGACCTCGGCGCCGCCCGGGAATTCTTCGAGAAACACTGGCAGTTGGATCCGGTCGCCGCCGATGCGGACCGGGTATTCCTGGGAGCCGGCTGCCAGGACGATCACGTGCTGCGGCTGCGGGCCACCGCGGAGCCGCGGATGGATCTGCTGTGTCTGGCCGCAACCGATGAGCACGCCGTGGACGAGATCGCCGGGCGGGTGGCCGCACACCCGCAAGGTCGCCTTCTCACCACCCCTGCCACCTGCGACGATCTGGGCGGCGGCTACCGTTTCCGGTTCCTGGACTGCGAGGGCCGTACGGTCGAGGTGGCCTCCGGGACGGCGGCGCGGGCGTTCCGGCCCGTGGAGGCGGGCGAGAGCAGGCCGACCGGCATCAGCCATGTCGTGCTCAACACGGCCGATCTGCCGACCGCTTCGGCGTTCTACCGCGCGGTTTTCGGCCTGCAGGTGACCGACTGGGTGGAGGACATCATGGTATTCCTCCGTTCCGGCGCCGCTCACCATATGCTCGCCTTCACCCGCGCCCCGCATGTGTCGCTGAATCATGTGGCGTTCGAATTGCGCGGCATCGACGAATTCATGCGGGCGACCGGCGAGATGACGAAAAAAGGCTACACACCGCTGTGGGGCCCGGGGCGGCACGGGGTCGGGGCGAACACCTTCACCTATTTCCAGGAACCGAGTTCCCGGTTCGTCGCCGAATACACGACAGGAATGCTGCGGATCGACCCGGACCACACGTGGACGCCCCGGGTCTACCCGGCCAACGCGCAGACCAGCGACACCTGGGGCGTGGCGTCCCCCCGCGACGACGCGGTGTCGGCGAGCCTGCGGGGCTGCCCGGACACCGGCCTGTGGCAGCCGCCGCCGGTGTGACCGGCGGGGCGCGGCCCGGCGGCGTACACCACGAGCGGAAGGAGACGGTGAGTTGGCGGCAGGTGGCGAGGGACGGACGGAGCGGGGCGGCGCCCCGGGGGCGGGCGACGGGCCCGTCGCCGTGGTGACGGGCGGTGCGTCCGGTATCGGCCGTGCCGTCGTGGGCGATCTGGCGGCGCACGGCTACCGGGTCGTGGTGCTCGACCGCGGTGTGCCCGAGGAGCCGGCCGGGGACCGGGTGCGGTGGGTGGCCGGTGACGTACGCGATCCCGAGGCGAACGACGCGGTGGTGAAGGCGGCCCTGTCCCGGTTCGGGCGGCTGGACCTCTTCGTGGGCAACGCCGGGGTGCACGACGGCGGCGTCGGGGTGCGTGACCTCGACGGCGCCGCCCTCTCCGAGCTGGCCGGCCGCGTCCTGGACGTGAACGTCGTCGGCTATGTGCTCGGTGCGCGGGCCGCCGCCGGGCCGCTCACCGAGAGCGGGGGCTCGATGGTCTTCACCCTCTCCGACGCCTCCTTCCTCGTCCGCGGCAACGGCGCGGGCATCGCGTACGCCGCCGCCAAGCACGCGGCGCTCGGGGTGGTGCGCCACCTGGCCGCCGACCTCGCGCCGTCGGTGCGGGTCAACGCGGTGGCGCCGGGCGGTGTGGTGACCGGGCTGCGGACCGTGGACGGCCGCCCGGTCTTCGCCGACTCCGGTGAGATCGGCGCCAAGGTGCGGGAGTTCAACCCCCTGGGCGTGCTGCTGAGCGCCGAGCGGATCGCGCCGCTCTACCGCTTCCTGGCCTCCCCCGCGGCGGCGGGGATGACCGGTGAGGTGTTGCGGCCCGACGGTGGTCTGGCGGTGCGGTAGGGCACGGCTCACTCCTCGACCACCACGTCGAGGAGGTAGGGGCCGGTGGCGGTCAGGGCGGTGCGCAGCGCGGGGACGAGGGCGTCGGGGTCCTCGACCCGCGCGGCGGCGCAGCCCTGGCCGGTGGCGAGGGCGGCGAAGTCGAGCCCGTCGAGCGCCGTGCCCACCGGCCGCGCCATGCCGAACCGCTCGGCGAAGGAGTCGACCGTGGCGTAGCGGCGGTTGTTCACCACGACGACGGTGAGGGGCAGGTGCAGTCGGGCGGCCGACCAGAGGGCCTGGACGGCGTACATGGCGGAGCCGTCGCCGACGACGGCGAGCACACGGGTGCCGGGGCGGCCCAGCGCCTGGCCGACCGCCGCGGGGAGTCCGTGGCCGAGCGCGCCGCTGGCGGTGGTGTAGAAGCTCTCCGGGCCAGGGTTGGGCAGGTGGGCGCACATCAGCGGACGTGTTCCGGGGGCCTCCTCCACCAGGACGCAGCCGTCGGGGCGCTCCTCGGCGAGGGCGTGCACCAGATGGGCCTGGGTGATCCCGGTCGCGGAGGGGGTGGGCGGCGCGGGGCGGCGGCGGGCGGGCGGCGGGGTGCGCGGGGTGCGCGGCGGGTGGCTGCCGAGGGCACGCAGCGCGGGCGCCAGCCCGGTGAGGACGGCCGTGCCGCCGGGGCACCAGGCCGCCTGTTCGGGGTCGTCGGTGAGCAGACAGAGGCCGGTGCCGGGCGGGAGGTGCGGGCCGCTGCCGGGGACGTGGTAGGTGAAGACCGGCGCGCCCACCGACAGGACGAGGTCGTGGCCTTCCAGGGTGCGCACGATCTCCTCGCGGACCGGCGGCAGGAAGCCGGCGAACAGCGGGTGCGCTTCGGGGAAGGCGCAGCGGTGGGACATCGGCTCCGCCCAGACCGGTGCGCGGTGCGCCTCGGCCAGCGCCACCAGATCGGGCACGGCGCCCTCGCGGTCGACCCCGGCGCCGGCGATCAGGACGGGTGACCGGGCCCCCGCCAGGGCCTCGCCGACGTGGGCGAGCAGGGCGGGGTCCGCGGCGACGGTGGTGCTCACCCGCCGCGGCGTGACGGGTTCGGCGGGGCGGTCCCAGTCGTCGCTGGGGACGGAGACCAGCACCGGTCCGGCCGGTGGGGCGGTGGCGAGGTACCGGGCGCGGGCGACGGCCGCCGGGACGTCCTCGGCGCGGGCGGGTTCGCGGCTGAGTTTGACGTACGGGCGGGGCAGCGTGACCGCGTCCTCCGACAGCAGGTAGGGGTGGCCCTCCAGCAGCGAGCGGGCCTGCTGGCCGGCGACGACCACCAGCGGCGTCCGGTTGCGGCGGGCGGTGAACAGCGCGCCCATCGCGTGCCCGACCCCGGCCGCCGAGTGCAGGTTGACCAGCGCGGGGCGGTGGGTGGCCTGGGCGTATCCGTCGGCCATGGCCACCACCACGGACTCCTGGAGCCCGAGGACGTAGCGGAAGTCGGCGGGGAAGTCGCGGAGCATGGGGAGTTCCAGCGATCCGGGGTTGCCGAAGACGGTGGTCATGCCCTCGGCGCGCAGCAGGTCGAAGACCGCCTGCCGCACCGTCGTCGTCCCGTGCGTACCGTTCATCGGATGCCGCCTTCCGCCGTGAGGCCCGCCGCCCGCAGCGCCGCGCGGATGCGGGGCGGGGTGAGCGGGAGCGAGGTGAGGGTGTGTGCGATCTCGGGTACCGCGGCGGCGAGGGCGCAGGCGACCGCCGCGGGCGGCAGGATGGTGCCGCCCTCGCCGAGTCCTTTGAAACCGCCGGGGATCACCGTGCTGGGGGTCGAGGTGTGCTCGATGACGAGGTCCTCGGGGATGTCCGGGGCCGCGGGGAGGGTGTACTCGCGCAGCGACCGGGTGGTGGGGAGGCCGCCGGCGTCCACCGTGGCCTCCTCGGTGAGCGCCTGGCCCAGTCCCTGGGCGATGCCGCCGGCGATCTGCCCGTGGGCGATCAGCGGGTTGACCAGTACGCCGCTGTCGTGGACGGCCCAGTAGCCGGTCACGGTGGTGCGGCCGGTGCCGAGGTCGACCGCGACCTCGGCGGCGTGGGCGCCGTGCGCGAAGGTGAGCTGCGGCGGGTCGAAGTCGACCGACTCCTCCAGCCGGATCGGGTCCGTGCGCCGTGCGCGTCCCCAGCCGCGGTGGCCGCGGTGGGCGACCTCGCGCCAGGCGATGCGGGCGCCGCCGGGGGCGAGGAAGACGGCGTCGGGTGACGACGGGTCCGCGGTGGCCGCGATCCGGGTGCGGACCTGCTCGGGTGCGGCGTCCAGGAAGGCGGCGGCGAGTTGCCGCATCCGGTCGGCGAGCCGTTGTGCGGCGGTGATCAGCGCGCCGCCCGCGAGGGTCAGTGCCCGGCTCGCCTGGGCGGACAGGTCGGAGTGCGGGGCGGTGTCGGTGTCGCCGAGTTCGACGCGTACCCAGTCCAGGGGAATGCCCAGCCCCTCCGCGGCGATCTGCGCCAGGGCCGTCTCGATGCCCTGGCCGACGGCGATCACGCCCGCGTACACGGTGACGGTCCCGTCGTGGTTGATCCTCAGCCGTACGCCCTCCCAGCCGCTCCAGGCGATGCCGTACGCCTCCAGCAGGGCGGTGGGGGCGAAGGCGGTGATCTCCACCGCGGCGACGACGGCGGTGCCCCGGCGCACCCACGGCTCGTCCGGTGGGCGCGGGCGGTCGGCCAGGGCGGCGGCGCGGCGCAGGACGGCGCCGTAGTCGCCGCTGTCGTAGGTGAGCCCGGTGTGGGTGGTGTACGGCAGCTCCTCGGGGCGGAGCAGGTTGCGCAGCCGCAACTCCGTCGGTGGCAGGCCGAGTTCGCGGGCGGCCTCGTCGATGAGGCGTTCGCGGAGGAAGGCCGCCTCCTGCATCCCGTATCCGCGGAAGGCGCCGGTCGGGACGCGGGTGGTGTGGACGCCGGTGACGGTGGCCGCGGCGGCGTCCGCGCGGTACGGGCCCTGCAGCGTCAGCCCGGTCACCTGTGCCGGACCGCTGCCCGCCTGGGTGGCGTACGCGCCCAGGTCGGCGAGGACGTCGGCGTCGAAGGCGAGGAACCGGCCGTCCGCGCCGACGGCGAGGCGGGCGGTGGCCTGCTGGCCGCGGCCCTGGTAGGCGGCGGTGAAGTTCTCCGCGCGCGACTCCGCCCAGCGCACCGCGGCCCCCAGGGCGACCGCCGCGGCGCACACCATGGCCTCGTCCGGGTAGAGCAGGACCTTGCTGCCGAACGAGCCGCCCACGTCGGGCGAGACGACACGCACCCGGTCCGCACGCAGCCCCAGGACGGCGCAGAGGTCCTGCCGCATCGCGTGCGGGGACTGGCTGCCGGCGTGGACGGTGAGCAGTCCGGTGCCCGGGTCGTACGCGGCGAGCACCCCGCGCGGCTCCAGCGGGGTGTGGTGGAGCCGCGGCAGGGTGAACGCGCGCTCCACGACCAGCGCCGCCCGGGAGTGCGCGGCGGCCAGCTCCTCGGGCGGGGAGCCGAAGCGGATGCGCCCGGCGGTGTTGCCCGTCGTACCGGGGACGACGGGTGGGGCGCCCTCGGCGAGCGCGTCGGTGAGGGTGGGGACCGGCGGCAGCGGGCGGAGGCCGAGCCGGACGGTCTCGACCAGATCGGCGGCGGCGGTCGGGGAGTCCGCGACGACGACGCCCAGCGGCTGCCCGGCGTAGCGGGCGGTGCGGACGGCGACGGGCACCGCGTCCTCGGGTTGACCGGGCAGCCGCCAGACGGTGGGGATCGGCGCGGTGCGGGCGGCGAGTTCACCGGGGCCGAGGACGAGGGCGCAGCGGGGGTCGTGCCGGGCGGCGGTGGCGTCGAAGCCGGTGACCTCGGCGTGCGGGAGCGGGCTGCGGACGAGTGCGGCGTGCAGCATCCCGTCGGCGCGCAGATCGGCGATGAAGCGGCCGTGGCCGCGGACCAGCCGGTCGTGGTGGCGGGGCGGCACCGGTCTGCCGATGTGGCGGTGGTCCGCGGTCACCGGTCGTCCTCCCCGGCGGCGAGCCCGCGCCAGGCGGCGCGGATGCCCGCGTAGCCGGTGCAGCGGCACAGGTGTCCGGCGAGGACGTCCTGTTCGCCGCCGCCGTGGCGGGCGGTGTGTGCCATCCGTACCAGCAGTCCCGGGGTGCAGAAGCCGCACTGCAGACCGTGTTCCTCGACGAGGGCGCGCTGGGCCGCGGCCAGGCGGTCGCCGTCGGCGATGCCCTCGACGGTGGTCACCTCCCGGCCGTCGGCCTGCACCGCGAGGAGCAGGCAGGAGCAGACCGGCGCACCGTCGAGCAGGACGACGCAGGCGCCGCAGTCGCCGGTGCCGCAGCCGATGTGGGTGCCGGTCAGCCGGAGCGCGGTCCGCAGATGTTCGGCCAGGGTGAGGTGGTGGGGGGCGTCCGCGGTGCGGACGGTGCCGTTGACGCGCATCGTGATCCTCCGGACGTTCACCGGGCCGCCCCCTCCCCTTGATCCGCGAGGGCCCGGAGCAGCAGGACGCCGGCGACCTCGGCGCGGTATCCGCCGTCCGCGGGCCCCGGGTGGCCGGCCGCCTCCGCGACGAGGGCGGCGATCAGGCCCGGGTGCGGTCCGGCGACCGGACGGCCCGTCAGCCGGGCCTCGGCCCCGGGCAGCCGGACGGGGACCTCACCGCAGCCGGTGACCACCACGCGCGCGGCCCGGATCCGTCCTTCGTCGGTCCGCAGTCCCAGGCACACCCCGGCGACCGGGTAGCCGCTCTCCCCGTGCGTGCACAGCTCGTGGAAGGTGTGGGTGAGGCCGGTGGCGCGGGGGAAGACGATCTCGGTCAGCAACTCGTCCGGGGCGCGGACGGTGGTGTGGGCGCCGGTGGCGAAGCGGTCCGCGGGGACCGCCCGGGTGCCCCGCAGCGACCGCAGCACCACCTCGGCGCCGAGCGCGACCGCGACGGCGGGCAGTTCCGCGGCCGGGGCCGCGTGGCAGAGCGAACCGCCCGGCGTGGCGCGGCGCCGGATGTGCGGATGGGCCACCGCGGCGGCGGCCCGGCCCAGTACGGGCAGCGCGGCGGCCAGTTCCGCGTGCTGCTCCAGGGTGCGCAGGGTGGTCATCGCGCCGATCCGCACCCGGTCGGGGCCGACGGTGATCCCGGCGAGGCCGGGCACGCCGGTCAGGTCCACGACGACGTCCGGGCGCACCTGACGGCTCATCAGCAGTGGGACCAGGCTCTGCCCGCCCGCCAGCGGTGTCGCCGTCCGGCCGGGGGCGGCCAGCGCGCGCAGGGCGCCGTCGAGGGTGTCCGGTGCGGTGTGCGCGAAGGCGACGGCCGTCATCCGGGTGTCTCCCGCTGCACGGCGGCGCGCACCAGCGCGGTGGCGGCCGAGGGGGTCAGGGCACACAGCGCCTCCAGGACGGTGGCGTCGAGCAGGGCGCTCAGGCCGGTGCGTTCGGAGACCAGCCGCAGCCGCCGTCCGTTGCCGGTCGGGTGCAGCAGGACGGCGACCGATGCCGACTCCCCGGACACCCGGCACAGCAGCGCGTCCGCGCGGTGCCCGGGGTCAGAAGATGACGGAGAGCTGTTCATGGGTGGCGACCTCCACGTCGATCAGGACGCGCCGGCGCAGCAGCGTCCGGCGCCCGCGGCGCTCCCGGAGCAGGTCCTGGCGCGCGGCGGTGACCAGCACCGCGTGCTCGACGCCCCGGGCGCCGGTGACCAGCAGATTGGCATCGGCCCGGACGACTTCCGGCGCAGGCGTGCCGAAAACCCGCACCGGACCGAGGAAGTGCCGGGTGGTGACGGCGGGCCGGTCCGACCACGCCTGGAGGAGCCCGGTCCGGCCGAGTTTCAGCTCCAGCACCCGCTTGGTGGCCTCGAACAGCACGGCCGTCCCGCTGTGCCGGGGCAGTTCGGGGTCCTCCCGCAGCAGCGGTACGGGGATCTCGTAGCGGAACGCGGGGTCGAGCAGGTCCAGCCAGCGCCGGTGCTCGCCCTCGTCCAGTGCGGCGCACTCCTCGGTGAGGGCGGCGGTGATCTCCGCGTCGAGGGCGGTGAGCCGGGGGCCGCGGTCGGGGAACGGGCCGTCCGCCAGATCCTCGGGGCGTACGGCGGGGCGGCGCGGGCGCAGAGGTCCGGTCACGGCAGCTCACCCACCAGCTCCGCCCAGCGCCGGTAGAAGGCACGCTGGTTGTGTTCACTGAGGGTGCCGGTCTCGGCGCGTCCCGGGCCGGGGAAGCCGGGCGCCGGGGTGGAGCGGGCGGTCCCCAGGGTCAGGTCCACGGGGCCCGCGCGGTCCGGGGCCGAGCGGGCGAGGGCGGCGTCGATACGGGCGAAGTTCTCGAAGTCGTCCATCTCGAAGAGGATGCCGCCCGCGGACTGGGTGCGGGCCTGGAAGCGGTAGGAGCGGCGGCGCCAGTCCGCGTCCATGGCGGTGGGCACCAGCGTCCAGTACAGGCATTCGGTCTCGCGGGCGCTGACCGGCACATGGGAGCGGATGACGAGGTAGCGGGTCAGCGGGTCGTCGTCCGCGCCGACGGCGCGGTCGTGGGCGACGCTGAGGAAGACGGTGTTGGGGAAGATCACGCCGTGCGCGACCTCGCAGTGGGAGGTGAACCGCACCTGCTCCGGGGTCTGCGCGGCGGCCAGTTCCGCCCAGCGTGCGGGCGGGTAGCCGGGGAACTGCGGGGCGGCCGGGTCGCGGTCGTCGAGGGAGTGCCCGTCCTCGACGACATAGCCCGCGCGCACGCTGTGGCCGCCCGCGGTGGCGATGTTGACGCCGACGAGGTCGGTGCCGATCCGCCCGCGGGTGCCGTCGGCGAGGGTGTCGCCGTAGATGCCCTGGTCGAGCGCGATCCGGTGGGTGGTGCGCATGTGGTAGCCGTCGCCGGCGAAGTTGTCGGTGGGGATCTTCCAGTTCCCCCGGGTGCGCACCCGCTGCGGCGGGCCGCACACCTCCCACTCCCCCGCCCCGCAGTCGAGGAGGGCGTCGAGGTACCAGGCGATCTCGCCGAGATACTCCTCCAGCCCGGGCGCCCCCGCGTCCCAGGTGGCGAAGAGGAAGCCGCGCCGGGAGACCACCCGCGCGGCGGGCAGGTCGTGGGCGGCGCGGTCGAAGTCCGGCGGATAGGCCGACCGGAGCGCGGGGACTCCCACCAGACGGCCGTCGTTGGCGAACGTCCACCCGTGGTAACTGCATCTGAGGTGCGCGGTGTTTCCCAGACTCGCACGGCACAGCCGGGTGCCGCGATGGGTACAGGAATTGTGCAGTGCGCGGATCTCGCCGTCTTCTCCGCGTACGACGACGACCTCGTCCCGGCCGAGCGTCCGCACGACGTAGTCGCCCGGCTCGGGTACCTCCCCGGCGAATCCGAGAAGTTGCCAGGAAGACTTGAATACGCGATCCCACTCGATATCGAGAACGTCGCTGTCGACAAATGCGCGACGCCCGACGGTGGTTACCGAATCAACCGCTTCCGACGACACACATCCCTCCCCTCCAAAGAATTCAAGAACAGGCCGAACCGCACCACGTGCGCAGGGGCCGTCCGCACCGGAAAAGGTGGAGCACGACCGTACCGAGCAGACAGTGCGCGCCCGGGGACCGCCGGGCGACAGCGTCGGAAAAGGCGGCCGGACCGGCATTCCGGGTCCCGCCAGACCCGGAGGTGCGCGTCGGCCGTCCGGCCCCGAAGGGTGCCGCGCCGGGGCGCGCACCGCTTTCCGCGGGCCGGTGAGGCACCCACGCTAAGCGCGGCCACCGCGGCACGCAAGGGCCTCTCCCGCCGCATCAGCAGGCGTTCCGGCCGCCCGACCGGGCGCCGGCGCCACCGCGCGGCGGGCCCCGCCGTGCTGCCCCGTGCCGGGCGCGGGCGGGCCCGCGTACCGCCGCCGACACTGCCCCGCCGCCCGCGCGGAAACAACGGCTCCCCGGTGAAGCGGCCGGAAATCAACGCCCCGTCATCCAGCCAGAAAACCGGTCCGGCCGGTGGCGGTATCCGGCCCCCGTCCCCGGTGAGCAACACCTCCGGGGAATGTGTTCCCGCGCGGGGGAAGGAGAGCGGCCGGCGCCGCGGCCGCATTCCCCCGCGCCCTCCGCAGGGCACTCCAACGCCATCCGGCACTCTCCTCAAGTGGCCGAAAAATTGGCCGCATCGGCGGAAGAATTCCGAATCTCGATGCCCCGGGTTCACGGAGCCGATCCGCTCCTTGAGCGCCGGAGAAAGGTGCTTTACGGTGACGCCGAGAGAGCATATGAATTCTCTCCGCGGCGATAGCGGCCGCCCTCTTGTACCTCCCACCACTTTCCGGGAGCTGTGCTGTGCCAATCGATCTCGTATCCGTCGAAGAGTTCTCCCACAACCACGTCGAGTACATCGAGGACCCGTTCTCCTTCTACGCGCTGATGCGCGAGCGGAGACCGGCCCACCTGTCCGGGAAGATCTTCGGCGGCACCTGGCTGATGTTCCGGTACGCCGACTGTGCGCGCCTGATGAAGGACGAGCGGCTCTCCAACGCGCGCTCCGCGGTCCCGCTGCGCTTCCTGCCGGACGAGCAGCGCGAGGAGTTCGCGGACATGCTCGACATCTACCGCCGCTGGCTGGCGTTCCACGACGGTGCCGAGCACACCCGCAACCGCCGCCAGGCCAACCGCGGTTACGTGCCGTTCACCGACGCGTACCTCGAACCGCGCATCCAGGGGCTCGTCGACCGGCTGCTCGACCGGGTCGACCCGGCAGGCTTCGACCTCCTCTCCGAGTTCGCCTTCCCGCTGCCCGCGATGGTGATCGCCGACGTCCTCGGCGTCCCCGTCGAGGCGCACACCGAACTCAACCGCTGGACCGACGACATCGCGCACCTCTTCGGCTCCACGTCGGTCCCCGTCGCGCATCTGCGCCGGACCCGGGAGAGCACCCGGCAGCTCGCCGCCTTCCTGGCGTCCGAGGAGAACGCGCGCCGCTCCCGCGCCGCCGGCGGGCTCCTGCACCAGCTGCGGGAGATCGAGGTCCGCGGGCACCGCTTCACCGAGCGCGACGTGGTCGCGCAGGCGGCGCTGCTGCTGTTCGCGGGCGTGGCGTCCATCCGCTACCTCATCGGCAACAGCGTGCACGCGCTGGCCGGTGTCCCCACCGCCCAGCGGGATCTGCTCCAGCACCCGGAGACGGTCGGGCCCGCCGTCGAGGAACTGCTGCGGGTGTGCACACCGGTCTCGTTCGTCGGACGGATAGCCGCCGAGGACTTCGAGTACACCGCCTCCGACGGCACCGTCGTCCCGCTGCACAAGGGACAGCCCCTGCTGCTGTACGTCGCCTCCGCCAACCGTGACCCGGACGTCTTCGACCGCGCCGACGAGCTGGTCCTGGACCGGCCGCTGCCCAACCCGCATCTGACGTTCGGCATCGGCAGGCATCTGTGCTTCGGCGACCCGCTGGTACGCCAGACGACGCGGATCGCGCTCACCTCCCTCTACAGCAGGTGGCCGGGGCTGTGCGTCCCGCCGCAGGAGCCCAACTGGAACAACAACCTCGGCTTCCACGGCTTCACGTCGCTCCACGTCACCGGCGGCGAGTGAGCCCCGACGACGTCCGCACGTCCGTGGCATCCCGGCCCCGAGCCCGCCGAGCGACAGGAGAACCCCGTGACCACACCCACCGCGCACCATGTCATCGACGGCAACCGGGCCGGACCCGCGGCCGGCACCGAGTACGCCGACGTCCTCGATCCCTGTACCGGCGACCCGCGCCTGCGGGTGCCGTGTGCCGGAACCGCTGACGTCGACCGCGCCGTACGGTCGGCGGAGGCGGCCTTCGGCGGGTGGTCGCGGACCACCCCGGGCGAGCGCCAGGCCGCTCTGCTGGAGCTGGCCGACGCCGTCCTCGGCCGGGCCGACGCGTTCCGCGAGGCCGAACTCGCCGACACCGGGAGCCGGGACGCCGCCGAGGAGATCGGCGGGGTCGTGGACGAGATCCGCTTCTTCGCCGGTGCCGCGCGGCTGCTCGACGGGGTGGCGGGCGGCGAGTACGCGCCGGGCCACACCTCCTACACCCGGCGGGAGCCGGTGGGCGTCTGTGCGCAGCTCGCCCCGTGGAACTTCCCGCTGCTGATGGCAGTCCTGAAGTCGGCTCCGGCGATCGCCGCCGGGAACAGCGTCGTGCTCAAGCCCGCGCTGACCACGCCCTCCTCGGCGCTGCTGCTCGCGGAGACCGCCGCGCGGGTGCTGCCCCCCGGTGTGCTCAACGTCGTCTGCGGCGGACCGGCGACCGGGCGGCTCATGGTCGAGCACCCGGTGCCGGCCGCGGTCTCGCTGACCGGTTCGGTCGCGGCCGGGGTGGACGTCGCCACCCGGGCCGCCGCCACGCTCAAGCGCACCCACCTCGAACTGGGCGGCAAGACACCGGTGCTGGTCTGCGCCGACGCCGATCTCGCGGAGGCCGCGCGGACCATCGTCACCGGCGCGGTCGCCAACGCCGGGCAGGACTGCACCGCCGCCACCCGGGTGCTGGCCGTCGACGCCGTCCACGACCGGCTGGTCGAGGCACTCGTGGCGGAGGCGGCGGACCGGCGCCCCGGCCCGCCGTCGGACCCGGCGAGCGCGTACGGCCCGCTGAACAACCCCGGGCAACTGGCGCGCGTACAGGAGCACATCGACCGGCTGCCGCCGCACGCCCGGGTGGTCACCGGCGGCCACCGGGCCGGGGACCGGGGCTTCTTCTACGCGCCGACCGTCGTCACCGGGGTGCGCGCGGGCGACGCCGTCACCGAGGCGGAGATCTTCGGCCCGGTCCTCACCGTCGAGCGGTGCGCCGACGAGGAGGAGGCGCTGCGGCGGGCCAACTCCTCGCCGTACGGCCTCGCCTCGGCGGTGTGGACCGGCGACCACCGGCGGGCGATGCGGCTCACGGCGGAGCTGGACTACGGCACCGTGTGGGTCAACACCCATCTGCAGTTCCCCTCGGAACTGCCGCACGGCGGCTTCCGCCGGTCCGGCCACAGCAACGACCTGTCACGGTACGGGTTCGAGGCCTACACCCGTATCAAGCAGGTGACCCACCGCCTGTAGCGGCCCGCGGCACGGGATTCCGCACGGACATCCGCAGTGACCGGCCGGGCCGGGTGCGCGCCGGCCGGTCATCCGGCATCGAGGGGGAGAGGGTGGAACGTTCCCCGGGGGTCTTCGCGCCGCGGTGGCGGCTGACCAGCGTCGGTATCGCCGTCGCCATCAGCCTGTTCGCCTTCGAGGGCATCGCGGTCGCCACCGTGATGCCCACGGCGGTGCGCGATCTGCACGGACTGGCCTTCTTCGGCTGGCCCTTCAGCATCTTTCTGGTCATGAATCTGGTGGGCCTGGGCGTGGCAGGCCAGTGGTGCGACCGGATCGGGCCGCGCCGCCCGCTGCTCACCGGTATCGCCGTGTTCACCGCCGGACTGCTGCTGGCGGGGACCGCCGGGAACATGGCGGTCTTCGTGGCGGGCCGGGGCGCGCAGGGGCTCGGCGTCGGTCTCGCCTCGATCGCGGTCTTCCAGCTCGTCGCCCTCGCCTACCCGGTCGGCCTGCGGCCCAGGGCGCTGGCCATCATCTCCGCGGCCTACGTCCTCCCGGCGCTGGCCGGGCCGGTCGTCGCGGGCGCGATCACCGCGCACGCCGGGTGGCGCGCGGTCTTCCTCGGCCTGGTCCCGCTGGTGCTGGGCGGCGGGCTGACGCTGCGGCCCGCGCTGCGGACGGTGCGGCCCCCGGGCCGGCCGGCGGCGGGCGGCTCCCGTAAGCCGCTCTTCGCGCTGCTCACCGGTGCCGGTGTCGTCGCGCTGCAGTCCGGGGGCGGCGCCGCGGCCGCCGGGCGGACGGCCCCCGCCGTGCTCCTGTCGGCGGCGGGGCTGGCGGCGCTCTGGGCGGGGCTGCGGGTGCTGCTGCCGCCGGGGGCGGTGCGGCTGCGGCGCGGCGTGCCCGCCGTCGTCGCGCTGCGCGGCCTGTTGGCGTGTGCCTTCTACGCCGTGGAGTCGGTGGTACCGCTGACGCTGGTCACGCTGCACGGGCTCGGGACGGTGGCCTCGGGCCTGCCGCTGCTGGCCGGGGCCCTGGGATGGTGGGCCGGGGCGCAGGCCCAGGGCCGGCTCACCGCACCGGACCGGGCGACGCTGCTGCGGTACGGGCTGGCCGCCCTGGCGTGCTGCTTCGCGGGCGTGGCGGTTACCTGCCTGCCGGGCGTACCGGCGTGGCCGGTGTACCCGCTGTGGATCGTGGGCGGTCTGGGCATGGGGGTGTGCGTGCCGACCACCGGTGTGCTCGTGCTGGACCAGTCCGCCGCGGACGAGACGGGCGGCAATGCCTCGGCGCTCCAGATCAGCGATGTGACGGCGGCCGGGCTGGGCACCGGCGCGGCCGGGGTGCTCGTGGGCGCGAGCGCCGCGCAGGGGCCGGGGTTCGGCGCCGGGATGGCGGCGTTGGGGCTGCTGGCCGCGGCCGTGTGCGCCGCGGCGGCGGTCGGCGCCGCACGGACGGCTGCGGTGCGGGGGCGTGCCGTGGCGACCTGAGACGTCCCGGCCACGTACGCGCCGGAAAATCACGTGGCACGTCCGGCTCACCGGTCGCTAGCATGACCCGCATGTCCACTCCGCGCGTTTCCTAGCGACCGCATCCCGCTTCAGGGGACAGGTCTGCCATCAGGAAACCACGGAGAGCACCCATTGATCACTGTACGTAATGTCGATGTGCGTGTCGGCGCACGTCTGCTGCTGTCGGACGTCAACTTCCACATCGCCCCCGGCGACCGCGTCGCCCTGGTCGGACGCAACGGCGCCGGCAAGACGACGCTGATGCGCACGATGGCGGGCGAACTGCGCCCCGCCGCCGGGGCCATCACCACGACGGGCCCGCTCGGCTACCTCGCCCAGGACCCGCGCGGGGCCGACCAGGACCAGACGGTCACCGAACGGGTCCTGGCGGCCCGCGGGCTGGACCACGCCACCGCCGCGCTCCGCGCCGCCGAGACGGCCATGTCCGAGGCGCGCACCGACGCGGCGCGCGACCGCGCCATGCGCGCCTACACCCGGGCGCAGGACGAGTTCGAGGTCCGCGGCGGCTATGCGGCCGAAGCGCTGGCCGGGCGGGTGACGGCCGGTGTCGGGCTGCCGGAGCGGGTGCTGACGCAGCGGCTCGGCGAACTGTCCGGCGGACAGCGCCGCCGGGTGGAGCTGGCCCGCATCCTCTTCGCCGAGCAGGACACCCTGCTGCTCGACGAGCCCACCAACCATCTCGACGCCGACTCCATCGCCTGGCTGCGGGACTTCCTGTCCGGTTTCCCCGGCGGGCTACTGATGATCAGTCACGACAACGAGCTGATCGAGACGGTGGCCAACCGCGTCATCCATCTCGACGCCGAGCGGCTGGCGGTGGACATCTACAACACCGGCTGGCGGCGGTATCTGGCCGACCGTGACGCGGCCGAGCGCCGGCGCACCAGGGAGCGGGCCAACGCCGAGCGCAAGGCGGCGGCGCTGCACGCCCAGGCGGACAAGATGCGGTCGCACGTGGCGACGGCGGTGGCCGCGAAGAACATGGCCCGCCGCGCCGACACCATGCTGCGGGAGCTGGAGCCGGTCCACCGGGCCGCCCGGGTGGCGCGGGTCCGGCTGCCCACCCCGCAGCCCTCCGGGCGCATCCCGCTGGCCGCCGTCGGTCTCGCGAAGTCCTACGGCGACCACACTGTCCTCGACGGCATCGATCTCGCCGTCGACCGGGGCAGCCGGCTGGTCGTCCTGGGACTGAACGGCGCCGGGAAGACGACGCTGCTCCGCCTCCTGGCGGGCGAGCAGCAGCCCGACCGGGGCCGGGTGGTGGCCGGACACGCCCTGCGTCTGGGGTACTTCGCGCAGGAGCACGACACGCTCGACCCCGCGGCGACGGTGTTCCAGTCGCTGTCGTCCGCGGCGCCGGAGCTGACCGACGGCGAGGTGCGGCAGGTGCTCGGCGCGTTCCTGTTCCGCGGTGACGACGCCGACAAGCCCACCGGTGTGCTCTCCGGCGGCGAGAAGACCCGGCTGGCGCTCGCCTGCCTGGTCCACTCCGGTGCGAACGTCCTGCTGCTCGACGAGCCCACCAACAACCTGGACCCGCTCTCCCGGGGCGAGGTCCTGGCCGCCGTGGGCACCTACCCGGGCGCCGTCGTGATGGTCACCCACGACCGTGGCGCGGTGGAGGCGTTGCGTCCCGACCGGGTCCTCATCCTCCCCGACGGGGACGAGGACCTGTGGAGCGACGCCTACGCCGATCTGGTCGCCCTGGCCTGATCACGCCGCGCGCGCCCGTCACGAACCGCCCTCCGGTCCCCGGGGACCGGCCGACAAGCTGAGGAGCACCATGCCCGATCTGCAAGGCCGCACCGCACTCGTCACCGGTTCCTCGCGCGGCATCGGCCGCGGTATCGCCGAACGGCTGGCGGCGGACGGCGCGCGCGTGGCGGTCCATTACGGACACGACGCCCGGGCGGCCCTCGACACGGTGGCGGGCATCCGCGACCACGGGGGCGCGGCGTTCGCCGTCGGCGCCGATCTGTCGACGGTCGCCGGGGTGGACGAGCTGCTGGCCGAGACGGCCGCCCGGTTCGCCGAGGGGGGCCGGGACCGTCTCGACGTGTTGGTCAACAACGCGGGATTCAGCAGGACGTTCTTCGAGGCCACCACGCCCGAGACCTTCGACGCGCTGTTCGCGGTGAACGCCCGGGCGCCGTTCTTCCTGGTCCAGCGCGCCCTGCCGCTGCTCGCCGACGGCGGCAGGGTGGTGTCAATCTCGTCCGCGGCTGTCCGGGTCGCGGTCGCGGACGTGGCGTACACGATGGCCAAGGCGGCGGTGGTGGCGATGAACCGGACGCTGGCGCATCTGCTGGGCGAGCGCGGCATCACGGTGAACACGGTGGCCCCGGGCGCCGTGGACACCGATCTGACCGCGGCGGAGCGGCGGGAGCAGCCGGAGGCCAGGCAGGTCGTGATCGACATGACCGCGCTCGGCCGGATCGGCACCCCCGCCGATGTCGCCGGTGTCGTGGCGTTCCTCGCCTCGGACGACGCGAGGTGGGTCACCGGCCAGCTCATCGAGAGCAGCGGTGGCCTGTTCCTGGGGCTGCCCCCGGGGCTGACGCAGTGACCGCACCCCACGGCGGGAGAGGCGCCGGGCGCCGGGTGGGGCTTTGCGGAGACCCCCTAGTGGGAGTCGCCCAGCCAGCCCGCGTCCGACGGCGCGTCGCAGCCGACGAAGGTGTTCACGAACGCCTCGGTGGCCTGCGCGTCGGCGGCGGTACGGGCCAGCTCGTCCAGGAAGCCGGCGCCGAACGGCCGCAGTTCGGCCTGCTCGCAGGTGTAGGCGAAGGCCGCCAGCCGCTGGGTGTCGCGGGTGGCGGCGTAGCCGGCCAGCGCGTCGTCGAGCGCGGTGGCGTCGCGGAGTCCGGCGCCGAGGGCGTCGGCGAGGGCCGCGGCGTCGGCGAAGGCGTCGGAGATGCCCTGCGCCGAGACGGGGTCCTTGTGGTGGCCGGCGTCCCCGGCCAGCACCCACCCCGGGCCGTGAGCGCGCCGCCGGGCGTTGCGGACGGCGGCGGCCCGGGGCCCGGTCACCACCGTCCCGCCCTTCAGGGCCTCTTCGACCTCGGGCACCGCCCGCAGCGCGGCGGAGTAGAACTCCGCCGCGCCGCCGGGCCCCGGCGCCTCCTCGGGCGGGAAGATCAGCGAGACCACGGTGAGCCCGGCGTGTGTGGGCCACAGCGAGATGCCGCGCCTGCCGCGGAACACCACCCGCACCCCTGGCTCGGTGACGCCCGACCAGTAGGCGTAGAGGCTGCGGGCGAGGGTGCCGCGGTCCTCCACGACGGGGGAGCCCGCCAGGCGTGCGACGGTGGAGTTGCGGCCGTCGGCGCCGACGACGAGCCGTGCGCGCAGGGTGGCGGGACCGTCCGGTCCGCTCCCCCGCACGCCGGCGACCCGGCCGTCGGTGACGACGAGACCGGTGACCGGGAAGCGTTCCCGTAGCCGGGCGCCCCGGGCGCGGGCGGCGGCCACCAGCAGCGCGTCCAGTGCGGTCCGCCGGGGCGCGTAGGTCACGGCCGCCGCCCGGCCGGCTTTCGGTGCGCCCGTCAGCACCCGGCCCTCGAAATCGAGGGAGACGCCGCGTACGGGCGGGCATCCCGAATTCTCCAGTGCCGCGACAAGGCCCCATTCATGCAGCTGCCGAACGCCCGGCCACCTGATCCAATGGGTGGAGAGCGTGTCGGCCCCCACCGGATTCCGGTCAACGATTTCGACGGAATACCCCTGCTCGGCGAGGAGCATTCCCAGGGGGGCACCGGCGCACCGTGCGCCGACGATGACGACGTCCCGAAGTTCATCTGCCGCATCTAATTCAGCATTCACCGGAACACATCCGCCTCTCTGCGGGGAATGCGCCTTCCACCTGACCATCTGACCAGGTGGAAGGCGTGTCGGAGTGTGGTGCAGCAGCGTCGATTATGGCATCGGGCGCGCGGTACGACGAGCGGGTTTCGGGTTTTTCCGCAGCCTTATCGCCTGGCCGGATCGGGTCCGTAAAACGGGGAGTCGCGTGCTCTTTTCTGCCTGCCGGGAACTGTATTGAGCCCACGTTGCCGGTTCCGTTCGGGAACGTTGACACCTCTCTTCGGGCAGACCTAACCTTCCCTCATGTCCAGCGATTCGATCCCGTTAATTGCATCGCGCTGCCATGCGGCGGGGGACCCGATTCATCTCCTCTGCTATTTCGCCCCCGAGGCCGACAAGGAGTTCACCTCCGCCGGACTCGAACCGGGCCACATGGGGTACTTCGCCGGCCGAGCCGCTCCGCTCGGACGCGCCTCCTCCGCCGCGGTGGCAGCCGCGTTCTTCAACTTCAACCCCGCGCTCGTCGCCCGGCATCTGCCCCGGGCGTGGGATCTGGCCCCGCCCGAGCGGGTGACGGAGGCCCGGCTGACCGCCGTGGACCGGGCGTTGCGCCGCGTCCTCGGTACGGAGACGGTGCGCGGGCCGCAGGTCGCCGAGGCGGCCCGCCTCGCACGGACGGCCGCCGAGGCGTGCGCCCCGGAGGGACGGCCGCTGTTCGCGGCCCACGCCGAGCTGGCCTGGCCCCGGGAGCCCCATCTGATGCTCTGGCACGCCCTCACGCTCCTGCGTGAACACCGGGGCGACGGCCACATCGCCGCCCTGGTCGGCCACGGTGTCGGCGCCGTCGCGGCGCTGATCACCGATACTGCCACCGGGCGGAGCCTGTTCACCGCGGAGCAGGTGCGCACCCACCGCGACTGGTCCGTGGCGGACTGGGCGGCGGAGACCGCCGCGCTCACCGAGGCGGGCGTCCTGGACTCCGCCGGGCGGCTGTCGGAGGAGGGCAGGCGGCTGCGCGCCCGGATCGAGGCCGCGACCGACGCCGCCGCGGCTCCCCCGTACCGCGCGCTGGGCGCGGAGCGCGCCGAGCGGCTGATCGCGCTGTGCACTCCGCTGCGCGACACGGTCGCCGCCTCCGGCGAGCTGCCGCGCAACGACACCGCGGACCGGCCCGCCCGGGGCTGAGCCCGCCCTCCCTCCACCGGTGGCTCCCGCCGGCCTCCGGTACGGCCGTGGAAGGAGCGATGCCCGCGCCCCGCCAGGCGCCCCACCAACCGTCAGTCCGTCACTCCATCACTCCCGCACGGGACCGACGTGCCCGGGAGACCGTCCGGCGAGCGCCCGTCCGTGTCACGGGCCGCTCGTCCCTACGATGCCGTCCCGCCGCGGGGCGCCGTGTCCGGACCGCCATCCGGGCGCGCGCCGCCCCGCGGCGCAGGCACCGGTCGCCGCCCCGGCCCACCGGGGACCGTGACCGGGCACCACCGGCTCCGCGGCGGCAGCGCGGAGCATCCCGCCGGATCCGCGGGCACGCGCCACCCGCGTACGCCTGCGCGCCGGTCCCGGCGCCCGCCGTGGCGCGGACCGGACGAGCCGTTCCGGCGTCCGGCGCCGCCCGGCGCGCACACCCCTGCGCGCCCGCACCTCGCCACTCCAACCACCCCAGCGGAGGTGACCCATGGACGTCACCGCACTCATCGATGCGGTCTCGCGGACCAGAGGCCGAGCCGGCCGGCTCTCCCGGCAGGACATCACCGACCGGCTCTCCCGCGCGCTCACCGCGTTCACCACCTCCTCGGCCAACCAGCGCTTCGCCGAGGAGTACCGCCCGAGCGGCAACTACACGCGGCTGCTGCTGAACTCCCCGGACGACGCCTACCAGATCGTCCTCGTGTTCTGGGGCCCGGGGCAGGGCAGCCCGGTCCACGACCACGACGACACGATCGGTGTGGTCAGCGCGCTCACCGGCCGCACGAAGGAGGTCAAGTACGTCCTCACCCCGCGCGGCGAGGGGCGCGTCGGGCTCACCGCCGCGGGCGAGTTCACCCTGGCTCCCGGCCGGATCACCCCGATCCTGCCCGAACGCGACAAGCAGCTGCACCTGATGGTCAACGAGCAGGACCACTGGTCGGCCACCGTCCATGTCTACCTCACCGCGATCCACCGCTACCGGCAGTACACGGTGGTGCCGGACGGCACGTACCGGGCGACCGAGACCCGGCTGTGGTTCGACGAGACCGGCGTCGGGCGCCGGATGCCGGTGAGCACCCGTTCCTGACCCGCCGGGGCATCCGCCCGCCGCCGGGACGCGCCGCGCGGACGGCGCCCGGTCCCGTAGAGAGAGGTAGCGATGGATCTGCTGGACGCCGTGGCCCGCCAGGCGCGCCGTACCCCGGACGCCGTGGCGCTGACCGATCACCGCGGAGCCCGCCTGACCTACGCCGGACTCCAGGCCCGCGCCCGGGCGGCGGCGGGCTCCCTGACCGCGCTCGGGGTGCGGCCCGGGGACCGCGTCGGGCTGGTGCTGCCCCGCACCGTGGAGCTGTTCGTGCTGGAACTCGCGGTGCTGCTCGCCGGCGGCTGCTTCACCCCGCTCGACCCGGACCAGCCGCCGGACCGGCTGCGCCTGCTGCTGGAGCGCGCCGCGGTGGCCGTGCTGCTCACCGACGACGCGGAGCCGGCGCGGGACGTCGGTGTCCGCGCGGTGCGGCCCGGCGCGCTGCCGCCCGCGGACCCCGCCGCCCCGTGCCCGCGGGACGCCCGCCCGGAGGACCCCGCCTACTGCCTGTTCACCTCGGGCTCGACGGGGACACCGGTGGGCACCTTGATCAGCCGCGCGGCGCTGGACGTCTACGTGGCGGCGTACGCGCGGTTGGTCGGCGCCTCACCGCGGGAGCGCGGGGCGCAGATCGGCTCACCCGGGTTCGACGTCACCATCGACGAGCTGTGGCCGTTCCTGACCACCGGGGCGTCGGTGCACCTCGCGTCCGACGCCGACCGCGCCTCGCCCCGCGCACTGGTGAACTGGCTGCGCGCCCACCGGATCACCCAGACCTACATCCCGCCGCTGCTGCTGGAGTCGGTCTTCTCCCTGGACGGCGCGGAGCTGGGGGACGTACGGCTCATCCGTACCGGCGGTGAGCGCCTGGCCGCCTACCCGCCACCGGGGTTCCCCAGCCGGGTGCTGAACGAGTACGGGCCGACGGAGACCGTGGCCGGGGCGGTGTTCTGCGACGTGTCCGCCTGGTCCGACCGCAGCGTGCTGCCGCCCATCGGCAGGCCGCTGCCGCACATCCGGGCCCGCGTCCGCGACCGGGCGGGGCGGCCGGTCGCACCGGGGACGCCGGGTGAGCTGTATCTGGGCGGTCCGACCGTCGGCATCGGCTACCTCGGCGACGACGAGCGGACCGCGCGCAGGTTCGTCGAGGTGGACGGGGAGCGCTGCTTCCGCACCGGCGACCTGGTGCGCGAACTGCCCTCCGGCGACCTGGAGTTCCTCCGCCGCCTCGACGATCAGGTCCAACTCCTGGGCAAGCGCGTGGAGTTGGGCGAGGCGGAGAGCGCGGCGGGCGCCCATCCCGCGGTCCGGCGGGCGGCGGTGGCGGCTCCGGTGGACGCGGCGGGACGCGCGGAGCGGCTGGTGTGCTTCGTGGAGTGGCGCCCGGGCCACGACGCCGCCGGCACCGAAGGGCTCCGGGACCATCTGCGCCGGACTCTGCCGCCCCACATGGTGCCGTCCGAGGTGCACACGGTCGACCGGCTGCCCACGACCCCGTCGGGCAAGGTCGACCGGCGGGCGCTGCTCGCCGCCCGGCCGGCCGCGGGGTACCCGCCGCCGACGCCCGAGGCGCTGGTGACGGTGTGGGAGCGGGTGCTGGGCGTCAGCGGTCTCACCGCGGACGCGGACTTCTTCCTGCACGGCGGCGACTCCGCGCGCGCGGTGAGCGCGGTGACCGAGATCGGGCTGCGCCTCGGGGTGCAGGTCACCGCGCGCGACGTGTTCGTCCATCCCACCCCTGCCCGACTCGCCGAGCGGCTGACGGAGGAGACCCGGTGAGCGCAAGCCCCGTGCTCGACATGATCGCGGCCACCGCGGCCGCCCACCCCGCCACGACGGCCGTCGTCCAGGGCGACCGGTCCCTGACGTATCGTCAACTGGCCGAGGACATACCGTCGTTCGCGGAAGCCCTGGTCACCCGGGGCGCCTCCCCCGGTACGCATGTGCTGCTGGTGCTGGAGAACCGGCCGGAGTTCGCGGTCGCCTACTTCGCCACGGCGGAGGCGGGCTGCACGGTGGAGGCCGTCGACCCGGACCAGCCGCCGGAGGTGCTGCGGCGGCGGCTGGCCGACAGCCGCCCGGCGGTCGTGGTCACCACGCCCGGCCACCCGGTGGCCGCACTCACCGACCGCCCGGTCCTGTACGTGGACGCGCCCCTCCCCCGGCCCCGGTCCGGCGCGCGCCGGACCGCGCGGGCGGGCGGCCCGTGGGTGACCGCCCTGTCCTCCGGCAGCACCGGCGAGCCCAAACGCGTCGTACGCCACCAGGCACACCAGGTCGCCGAGGCGGGCCACATCACCACGACAGCGCGCATCACCGCCGGGGACGTCCTGCTCTGCCCGGTGCCGCTGTTCCACGCGCTCGGGCAGTTCTGCTGTCTGCTGGCGGCGGTCCGCTCCGGCGCCACGCTGGTGCTCACCGACCGCGGCGCGGACACCTCTGCCGTGGACGCCGTGGTGGCGGCGCTGGCCCGGCACCGCGTCACGCTGCTGATCGCCGTACCCCAGCTCTTCGACGCCCTGGCCGACCTGCCCGCGGACGTACCGGTGGAACTGGGCGCGGTCCGCCTGTGCCTGTCCGGGAGCAACTTCCTCGACCCGGCCGTGGCGCGCCGCTTCACGGCCCGCTTCGGCCTCCCCGTACGCCAGAGTTACGGGTCCACGGAGGCGGGCAGCGTCTGCTGGGACGTCGGCGCCGAGCCCTCCCCCGGTACGGTCGGCACCCCGCTGAACGGCGTAGGCGTCGAGATCGTCGACGAGCGCGGCGATCCGCTGCCGCCGGGCGTGACCGGCGAGATCGTGGTCTCCGGCCCGGCCGTCGTGGCCGACCCCGGCAGCGGCCACCACCGCACCGGCGACCTGGGCAGCCTGGACACCGAGGGCCGGCTGACCGTCGTCGGACGCTCCCGGGTGCTGATCGACACCGGTGGGCACAAGGTCAACCCGGTCGAGGTCGAACGTGTCCTGGCCGCCCACCCGTCGGTCGCCGACGCGGGCGTGGCCGGGGTGCCGCTGCCCGGCCGGGGCGCGCTGCTGGTGGCGGCGGTCCGCCCGCGCGACGGCGCCCGGGCCGAGCCCGCCGCGCTGCTCGCCCACTGCGCACGCCATCTGCCTTCCCACGCGGTGCCCCAGCGCGTGCGCGTGGTGGCCGGTGTCCCGCGCACCGCGCTGGGCAAGGTCCGCCGTACGGAGTTGGCCGCGCTGCTCGCGGACGGCGGGGACGGGCCGGACGCCGGGGCGCGCGAGCGGCTGGCGGCGCTGCCGCCGGACCGGCGGCGCGCCGAGACCCTCGCCCGGCTGTGCCACGCGGTGGCCGAGGTGACGGGGACGGCGCCCGCGGCGGTGGACCCGGACGCCCCGGCCCGGGACGCCGGGGCGGACTCGCTCGCCGCGCTGCGGCTGCGCACCGCCGTCCACGCCGAGCTGGGCGTGCGGCTGCCGCTGCCCCTCCTGCTGGGCCCCCGCCCGCTGCGGGAGATCGCCGAGGAGCTGGCCGGGCGGCTCGACGGGCCGGGGGACGACGCCGACCCGGTGCCGCGCGGACCGGCCGACGGCTGTTTCCCGCTCGCCCCCAACCAGCTGTCGCTGTGGCACGCCGACCAGCTCCATCTGGGCGGCTCGGCCTACGTGGTGGCCTTCGCCGCGCGCCTGACCGGCGGATGCGACGTGGCGGCGCTGCGCCGCGCGTGGACCGCGCTGGCCCAGCGGCATCCGGCGCTGCGCACCTTCTTCCCGCTGCGGGACGGGGAGCCGGTGCAGCAGGTGGCCGCCGAGGCGCGGGTGGACTTCGCGGTCGTGCCGGGGACGGACCGCGAAGAGCTGATCCGGTCGGCGTTCGCGCCGTTCGACCTGACCGCGGGGGCGCCGCTGCGCGTCCGGCTCCACACCGACGGGCCCGACGACCCGGTGCTGGTGGTCGCCCAGCACCATCTGATCACCGACCACTGGTCCACGCTCCTCCTGCTGCGGGAGCTGGCGGTGCTCCTCGCGGCGGAGACCGGCGGCGACGAGGCGTATCTGCCGGCGCCCGCGCACCGCTACGCCGACTTCGCGGTGTGGTCCCTGGCCCGGTCCCGCTCCCCGCGCGGCGCAGCCGATCTCGGCCACTGGGTACGGGAGCTGACGCCGCCGCCCCCGCCCGCGGAGCTGCCCGCCGACCGGCCCCGCCCCGCGGTGCGCGGGCAGCGCGGGGCGACGCTGCGCACGGAGCTGTCCCCGGCACCCTCCGCCGCCGTCCGCGGGTACGCCCGGGCCGCGGGCACGACGCCCTACACCGTGCTGCTGGCGGTCTTCCATGTGCTGCTCCACGCGCACACGGGGCGCGCCGACAGCGCCGTCGCGGTGAACACCGCCCAGCGCGACCGGCCCGAATTCGCCGACGTGCTGGGCTGCTTCACCAACACCGTGGTGCACCGGGTGCGGCTCTTCCCGGAGCAGTCGTTCACGGAGCTGGTCGGCTCGGTCGGGGAGCGGCTGCTGGCGGGCCTCGACCACGGCGGCACCACCGTCGACCAGCTCCTGGGCCCGCTGGGCGTGGCGCGCGACCGGAGCCGGGCGCCGCTGGTGGAGGTCGGGTTCGGGCAGAACACCGCGCACGACCCGGCGCTGGGCCCCCTCGGCACCCTGCTGACCGCCGACCGCGACGGTGCGCGGGTGCCCCTGGGGCCGCTGACCCTGGAGGCGGTCGCGCTGCCCCGCACCGGGGCCGTGTACGACCTGGCCGGTGTGGTGTCCGAGCACGGCGACGCGCTCCTCGTCACCTGGGAGTACGACACGGACCTCTTCACCCGGGCCACGGTGGCCGGGCTGGCGGACCGCTTCGCGGCCCTGGTGGACACCCTGCTCGCCGCTCCCGGCGCCGCGTTGGGCACCGTCACTCCCCCGGCGCCGCCCGGGCCCGCCGCGGCGCCGCCGGGCGAGCCGGTGGCCGACCGGGTGCGCCGGTGGGCCGAGGCCGAGCCCGGGGCGCCGGCGGTCGTCGACGGGACCCGGGTGGTGTCCTACGGCGCGCTCGACCGGGCCGCGGACCGGGTGGCGGCCGCGCTCGCCGCCGCGGCGCCCTCCGCCGTGGTGGCCGTACGGGCCGGGCAACCCGCCGATCTGGCCGCCGCCTGCCTGGGTGTGCTGCGCGCGGGGCTGGTCTGCGCGCCCCTCACGGGCGAGGGCGACGCCGAACCGTCCGAGGTGGGGGCCGCGTTGCTGGTGGACGCGGCGGGATGCGCGGACGCCCCGGCCGCGGTGTCCGTCGAGGTGCTGTCCGGGCCGCCGGCGCCACGCCCCGACGGCCCGGAGGCGCCCGCGCTGGTGCTCCGCACCAGCGGCACGACCGGGCCCCGCCGCCCCGTGCTGCTCGGGCAGCGGGCGCTGGCGGACGCGGTACGCGACGACGAGCGGGGCGAGGTCCTGCTGGCCCACGGGCCGGCCGACCGGCTCGCGTGCGAGCTGCTCACCACCCTCGCGGCGGGCAGCGTCGCGGTCCCCCTCGCACCCGACGCCCGCCTGGCGGAGCTGGCGCGCGGCCGCCCGGCCGCCGTGGCCGCCCTCACCCCCACCGAACTGGCCCTCCTCCTCTCCCGCCTGGACGGCACCGCGGCCCCCGCGGTCCGCACGCTGGTGATCGGCGGCGAACCGCTCGGCGCGGACCTCGTACGCCGGTGGCGGTCCCACGCCCCGGACGCCCGCCTGGTGCACACGTACGGCGGCGCCGAGTGGGGGCTCGTCCTGGCCGAGGAGGAGGTGGTGGGCGACGGGGACGCGGAGCCCGCCACCGGCCTCGTACCGGTGGGCGGGCCCGTGCCCGGGACGGCGCTGTGCGTGGTGGACCCGTGGGGCCGCGCCTGTCCGGCGGGCGTGCCCGGGGAGATCTGTGCCGCCACCGGGGAACACGCCGCGCCGTTCGGGCCCCCGGCACCGGACGCGCTGCTCCCGCACCCCGCGCGCCCCGGCACCCGGGTGCGGCGCACGGGGGACGCCGGTCTCCTCCTGTCGGACGGGAGGCTGGTCGTCCTCGGCCGGCTCACCCAGCTCCGCTCCGAGCGCGGCTACCACCGGGTCCCGGCGCGGGTCGAGTCCGCGCTGCGGGGGCACCCCGCCGTACGGGCGGCCGTGGTCACGGACGGGGCCGAGGGGCCCCTCGCGGTGGTGGAGACGGACGGGAGCGTGGCCGAGGGCGTGCTGCGGGAGCTGCTGCGCGGGGCGATGCCCGCGCATCTGCTGCCCGCACGGCTGGTGTGCCGCGCGCCGTTGCCGCGTACGCCGGACGGCAAGGCCCGGCGGACACCTCCGGCCGAGCCGGACACCGGCCCGCCGCCGTCCGCCCCCGCCGAGGAGCTGACCGGGGTCGAGGCGGCGCTGGCGCAGGTGTGGTGCGAGGTGCTGGGCGTCGCGCACGTCGGCCCGGACGACGACTACTACGCGCTGGGCGGCGACTCGGTGCAGGCGGTCCGCATCGCCACCAAGGCGGCGGAGGCGGGCCTCCAGGTCACCCGGCGGCATCTGTTCACCCACCCGACCGTCCGTTCCCTGGCCCGGGTCACCACCTCGGCCGCCGCCGCGACCACGGTCCGCGCCAGTTTCGCCCGCCGCCGGTGCCTCCCGCTCACCCCGGTGCAACGCTGGTTCTTCGCGCTGGCGTTGCCGGACGCGGGCCACTGGAACCAGTCGGTCGCGCTGTCGGTCCCTCCCACGCTCTCCACGACGGTGCTGACGGACGCCGTACAGGCGGTGGCCGACCACCATCCCGTCCTGCGCCACCGCTTCCGCCACCGCGGAACGAGCTGGGCGCAGGTCGTCGACCCGACCGCGCAGACCGTGGCGGTCGAGGAGGCCACGGCCGACGGCGACGAGGCGGTCCGGACCGCGACCGAACGGGCCAGGCGCGGCTTCGACATCGCCGCGGGCCCGCTGCTGCGCGCCGCCTTGATCCGCACCGGGGAGGAGGGACGGCTGCTGGTCCTGACGGCACATCACCTGGTGGTGGACGTGCTGTCGTGGGGCGTGCTCCTGGACGACCTGCGCACGGCCTGCGCCCACGGCACGGCGGGCGAACCCGTCCGGCTGCGCCCCGGGTCCGTCACCTACGACCGGTGGGCGCGGTCCCTGCCGGGCGACGGCGGCGAGGACGCCGGGGAGGACGGATCCTCCGGTGCGCAGGCGGGCGAGCCGCCCACGACGTACGAGCGCGCCACCCGCGTCGCCGAGCGCGCGCTCGGCCCGTCGGTCACCGGGCGGCTGCTCCGCGGCGTACGGGCCCGGGGCGCGCACCCGGCCGACGCCGTGCTGGCCGCCGCTGCCACCGCGGTCGCCGGCGAGCTGGGCTGCCACACGGTCCGCGCCGTGACCGAACTGCACGGCCGGGACGAGGAGAAGGCCGGCGGCGCGGACCTGTCGCGGACCGTGGGCTGGTTCACGGCGCTGGCGCCCGTGCGGGTCGTCGCGGCGCCGGACGCCGATCCGCGCGCGGTGCTCGACGCCGCCCGGGCGGCCCGCACGGGCGCCGACGGCCGCGGCGCCGCCCGCCTCACGGGCCCGGACCGGCCGTGGCTGAGCGTCAACTACCTGGGCGCCCTCGGCTCACTCTTCGCGGGCGCGGCGGGCGACGGCGGTCTGACGGAGGCCGCGCTGCCGGACCGGGGCGACCGCGGACCGGACAACCCCCGGCCGTTCCACTGGGAGTTCAGCGCCCACACGGAGGGAGACACGTTGCGGCTACGACTGGCACACGCGGACGGTACGGACCGGGCGGAGCGGCTGCTGGACGCCGCCTGCGGCTGGCTCCGGGACCTCGCCGGAGCCCTGGACGGGGCCGGGCGGGAGGTGACCCGGTGAGCACCGAGTGGCTGGTGGATCTCGTGCCCGCCGGGCAGCCACGGCGGGTGGTGTATCTCTTCCCGCACGCGGGCGCGGGCGTCGCCGCGGTGCTGGCGGTGGGCCGCGCGCTGGGGCCGGACCCGCATCCGGTGGCGGTCCGGCTGCCCGGCCGGGAGGCGCTGCTCGACGCGCCACCGCTCGCCGACCTCCCGGCGCTGGCCGCACGGCTGGCCGCCGCCATCCGCGCCCATGCGGACGGCGCCGAGATCCTCCTCTGCGGCCACTCCTCGGGCTCGGTCCTCGCGTACGAGACGGCCCGCGTCCTGGAGCCCGCGGGCCCCGCCCTGCTCGCGGTCTCCGCGCAGCAGGCGCCGGGAACGGCCGTCCGTACCGCCGCCGGATGCTGGGACCTGCCCGACGAGGAGTTCTTCGCCCAGGTCGTCGCGGACGGCTATCTGCCCGCCGAACTGCTCGAAGCCCCCGACGTCCTGGAGATGGTGGCCCCGGCGCTGCGCGCCGACTACCGGGCGACGCACGAGTACCTCACCGGGCCGGCCCGCTGGACGCCGTTGGCGGCGCCGATCCTCACCGTCCGCGGCACGACGGACCGGACCGTCTCCGCGGCGGACCTCGCCGCGTGGTCGGCACTGACGACCGGCGGGCACACGGCCGCGACGCTCGACGCCGGGCACAATCTGCTGCGTGACTGCCCGCGGGAGCTGGCCGCCGCCCTCCGCCAGGCGCTGCCCTGACCGCGGGGCAGCGGCCGGTCAGGGCCTGCGGTGCACGGAAACCGCGTACGGGCCGCCGGTGTAGGGCTCGCGCGACCAGGTGGCATACCTGGCCTCCGGCGTGAGCCCCGCCGCGCGGCAGTGCGCGTCGTAGTCGTCGAGACCGTACCCACGGTCCAGGGAGAACCCGGCGACGAGGTGTCCCCCGGGCCGGACGTGCCGGGCCGCCCCGGCCACCAGCTCGGCCTCCGTCCCGGGCGGCGTGAACAGCGGGACGTTGCCCGCCATCACCACGACGTCGAAGGTCCGTCCCAGATCGAGGCCGACCAGGTCCCGGCGGTACCAACGGATCTCCGCCGCCCGGCGCCGCGCGGTGTCCAGCATCGAGGCGTCGGCGTCCACCCCCGTCACCTCGATCCCGTGCCGGGCCAGCTCCACGGCCACCCGCCCCGTGCCGCACCCCGCGTCAAGCACGCTCGCCGGCTCGAAGGCCCGGATGAACACGGCCTCACCGTGCACGTCCTCCCCCGCGGCGGCCATCCGGTCGAACCGGGCCTGGTAGTCGTCACCGTTCCACGTCATACGCCCACCTTGGCACACCGGTCACCCGCCACCCCAGGGGCCCTTTTCCGTCGCGGCCGCGGGGCCGGAACGCGTCGCCTTCCCCTGCCTCACCGCCGGCCGGCAACCCCGGAGCGCTGCCGGGCGCCGCTCGACCCTCCCGGCAACCACGAGGGTGCCTCAACACGCCTCCGGCATCCGCAGGTTGCTCTCCGCGCACCGCGAACGACGCGCCGGACCAACGGTCTTCCGGACACTCCCCGGGACATCGGGCCGACGCGCGCCGAGGCCCCATTACACACATCGGGCGACCAGACACACGCACTATCCGCTTTTCCCACCATTTGAGGGAACTCCCCAGATCATCGCGGCCGGACCGGCGCCGCGGTGCGCAGAATTCCGTGCGTGTGCCAACTCCACTTATTACCCCGGCCGGTGGCCGGTTTCGCCGCCGCCACCTTCCTGATACTGACCGGATTCGCCGCGGTGCCGGTCCTGACCTCCCCCGCCGCGGCCGACCAGACGCACGACACCGGGCACCGGACCGGACACGGCGCCACGCACGGCTCCGGGCGCCACGGAGTCCACGCCGACGTCGGCGAGCACTCCGTCCACGCCACCTCCGGCGACTCCACCGCATCCGTCACCCCCGACGGGGCGTACGCCTCCTCCGGTGACAGCTGTGCGTACGCCGGGGCATGGCCGGCCATCGGCGTACCGACCGGCTTCCCGATGCCGCCCGACTGGCATTTCCCCTGTACGGAGCCGACCCCCACGCCCACCCCCTCGCACGAGCCGACACCCCGGCCCCGTCCGTCGGAGACCGGCCCGCGCCCGACCCCCCCGCCCGGGACGCCCTCGCGCCCGCCCGTACCGCCGCCCGCGCCGCCGCATCCGGCGCCGCCCGCTCCTCACCCGCACCGGCCCACCCCGGCGGTGCCCTCCCCCGCGTCGCCGAGCGCCTCCCCCGAGGCCCCGCGCGACTACGCGGCGGCGGCGCACACGCCCACCCACGGGAGCTCGATGGTGACCAGGACCTTGCTGGTCACCACCCCCGCCGTCCTGGCCGGGGTCGCGCTCCGCCCCCGTTCACGCTCCACGTCCGGTTCTTCCGGGCGCCGTTCCTCGTAGGAGAACGCATGTCGCAATGGCTGGTACTGGCGATCGCCACCGCCGCCGTCTGTGGCGTCGTCCTGGCCATCACGGTGCTCAAGCAGCGCCGGATCGGCGAGGACGACGACCCGTCCGAAACCCCCGATGTCATCGAGTACATGACGATGATGGTGGGTGTCGTCTACGCGATCGTCCTGGGCCTGGCGATCGCCGGGGTCTGGGAGGCCCGGGGCACCGCGGAGGACACCGTCCGCACCGAGGCACAGGCCCTGCACGAGATCAGCGCGCGGGCGCGGGCCTACACCCCGCCGGTGCGCGACCAGATCCGTGCCGACGTCGACCGGTACGTCACCTACGTGGTGCGGAAGGAGTGGCCGGTGATGGCCGAGCAGGGCGAGATCACCGCGCAGGGCACCGACCTGCTCGCGAAGGTCCGCGCCGATGTCACCGACCACCGTCCCCGCGACACCTTCGAGGAGCAGTCCTACCAGCCCCTCGTCGATCAGGTCGCGGTGGCGGACGGGGCGCGCAACGCGCGGGCGGACGCGGCCGGTACCGCCCTGCCGGCCGTCGTGTGGTTCGGGCTGATCAGCGGCGGCGTCGTGACCGTCGGCCTGATCTTCACCCTGCAGATCCGGCGGTCGGGGAAGGAACTGCTGATGGCCGGTCTCTTCAGTGCGCTGATCGCGTTCCTGCTGTTCCTGGTCTGGGACCTCGACGCACCGTTCAGCCGCGGCCTCGCCGCGGGCGTCGACTCCTTCACCGCCCTCTTCCCGCACGCGGGATGACCCCTCCTCCGGCCGGGGCCCCGGGGGCGGGGCCCCGGCCAGAGGTCCGCGCGGCCCCGCTGCGTACGGGGCCGCCCGCCCGGCACATGGCGTGCCGCTCTTCGGCGTCCGTATCCGTGCCACCGCGCTGCGGGACTCTCAGGTACGGAACTCCCGGCGGGCGGTGGTTCTGCGGGTCAGGTCCACGAAATCCGGCTCGGAGCCCTCGACGGCGGTGACGGCCTCCCACCGGCGTCCGGCGGCGGCCCCGTGCGCCGCGGGCCGCTTCGGCCGCGGTGGGGTGGACGGTGGCGCCGACGGCGGCGGCGCCCTCCCGTTCGGCCGGGGCGGCCGTACCGCGGCTCCGCACCGTCAGGCGCGCAGGAAGTAGAGGACGGTCGTGATCACGGCCGTCACCAGAAGGGCGCCCCGGAGCAGCCGGGCGGGGAGGCGGCGGGCCAGGTGGGCGCCGGCGAAGCCTCCGGCCACGGCGCCGAGGAGCATGGCGGTGAGGAGCAACGGGGCGCTCAGGGCGTCCGAGGCGAGGAGGAAGAGCGCGGTGGCGCTGAGGTAGACGGCCGCCAGTTGGACGATACGCATCGGATTGCCGACCGCGGCGTCCAGGCCGAGGCCGATGCTCCACAGGGCGAGCATCAGGATGCCTACGGCTCCGCCGAAGTATCCGCCGTACACGGCGAGGAAGAACTGTCCGATCAGGACGGCCCGTCCACTCATGCCGACCGGGCGGCCCAGCGCGCCGGTCAGTGCCCGGGAGAGGGGGCGGCCGACGGCGAGGGTCACCGTGGCGAAGGCGAGCAGCCACGGCGCCGCGGCGTCGAACGACGAGGCGGGCAGCGCCAGCAGCAGTCCCGCGCCGACGCCGCCCCCGATCACGCTGACCGCCGTCAACGCCCTGAGGGAGGTGGGTCCGACGGGGGTCAGGTCACGCCGGTACACCCAGGCGCTGACGACCGCGCCGGGCACGAGGGCCACCCGCGACACCGCGTTCGCCGCCACCGGCGGCAGGCCGAAGGCGACCAGCGCGGGCAGCGCCACGAAGGTCCCGCCGCCCCCGATGGCGTTCAGGGCTCCGGCGGCCACGCCCGCCAGCAGGACAGGGAAGAACTCACTCATACGCCGAGCATCGGCCCCGGCCGAACGGTTCCACAATGCGGAATCCGCAGACGTAGGCTTCGGCTGCGCCATAGTCTGAGCGGGTGCGCTACGACTTGGACGATCTGCGGCTCTTCCTCCACATCGTCACGGAGGGTTCGATCACGGCGGGGGCGCGGCGGATGCCTCTGAGCCTGCCCTCGGCCAGCGCCCGGGTGCGTGCGCTGGAGCACCACGCGGGTGTGGCGCTGCTGGTCCGCGGCCGCCGGGGCGTTCGTCCGACTCCGGCGGGGACGGCGCTGGCCCGCCATGCGCGCGATGTGCTCGACCGGACCGCGCGGCTCGAAAGCGCCGTGGCGAGTTACACGCGGCCCGCGACCGCTCCGCTGACCCTGCTGGGCGGCGGCTCCGCGATGCACGGGTTGGTGCCGCGGGCCCTGACCTCCTTCCTCCGCGCCCACCCGGACACCGATGTCACGGTGTCCGAGAGCCGCACCCCGCAGACCGTGCGGCGGCTGGCCGACGGTGAGGCGGAGCTGGGGGTGGTCATCGATGACGAGGCCGGTGACCGCGGGCTGCGCACGGAGCCGCTCGGCGACGACTCCCTCGTCGTGATCGGTCAGGTCGGCGGGGTCCTCAGCGGCCGGACCGCGCTGACCTACAGCGAGGTCGCCGAGCATCCCCTCGTCGGGCTGGACGCCGGCTCCTCCCTGCGCCGCTGGATCGAGAAGCGCCTCGGGCCGCACGCCCCGGTGGTGCGCCACCGCACCACCGTCGCCGACCTGGGCGTCCTCGTCTCCCTCGCGGCCGCCGGCGCCGGGCTCGCCGTCGTACCGCGGCGCGCCGTCGATCCCCGGCAGCCCCTCGACGTGTGCGCGCTCCAGGACCCCTGGGCCCGTCGGAGCCATCTGCTGGCCTGGGGCGTCAAGGACCGCGCCACGTCGCCGGAGGCCGTGGCCCTCGCCGAGCATCTGCGCCGGGCCGCCCGGTACCGGCCTGCCTCCGGCGCTGCACACGGAGCGCCGGGCGAGGGCCCGGAACCGTCGGGGCAGGACGGTCTTCCCGCCCGCTGACCGCCTGCCGTTCAGCCCTGCGCACGTACCAGGCCCGCGGCCACCGCGAGCCGGACGAGGGCGGCGAGGTCGATCCGGGCGACCCGCATCGTGGCGCCGTTGAGCGCGGGGGTGACGCGGGCGAACAGCAGGAAGGTGCCCATGCTGACCCCGCCGGCGGCCATGGCGGGCACCCGCAGCGAGGAGAGGAACGCCGCGCAGAGCAGGCCGGTGCCGACCAGGGCCAGCAGCACCGCGCGGTGACGGAGCAGCAGGACCAGGTCGGGGCTGCCGTCGGCGTCGGCGGCGACCCCGTAGGCGGCGCCGATCCGGGACGGGGTGATCGCCACGACGCCGGGCAGCAGGTTGACCACGCCGACGAGGAAGAGCAGGGCGGCGGCGAACCGGCCCTGGGGCACGAGCACCGGGCCGAACTGGTGCGGGCGGCCGCGTCGTTGGGCGCGGACGCGCCGCTCGCCGAGGTCCGGGGTCGGGCCCCCGGCGGATGCGTCCGCCCCGTCCACCGCCTGAGCGGCGGCCACGCCACCACGGGACGGCCGGGTGGCAGGAAGGGTGGGGTTCTCGTCATTGCGGACGCGGTGCGGACTGCGAAGGATGGAGCCATGACACAGCGATCCGTGCTGGTGGTCCTCTTCGAGGGCGTGCAGAGCCTCGATGTGACCGGCCCCGTGGAGGTGTTCACGGGCGCCGGGCGGGCGAGCGAGGAGCCGTACGAGATCCGCACCGCCTCGCTCGACGGCGCGCCCGTGTGCACATCGAGCGGGCTGCGGATCACCCCGGACTGCGCGCTGCCCGACGCCGGGACTCCGCACACCCTGCTCGTCCCGGGCGGTGAAGGCTCCCGCAGCCCCGCCCCCGGGCTGATCGACTGGCTGCGGGAGCACGCCCGGCGGGCCGAGCGCGTGGTGTCGGTGTGCAGCGGGGCACTGCTGCTGGCCGAGGCCGGACTGCTCGACGGGCGCCGGGCGACGACGCACTGGGCGCTGTGCGCGCAGCTGGCCGAGGAGTACCCGGAGGTGACGGTCGAGCCGGACCCGGTCTTCGTACGGGACGGCCCGATCGCCACCTCCGCCGGGGTCACCGCGGGCATCGACCTCGCGCTCGCCCTGGTCGAGGAGGATCACGGCCGGGACATCGCCCTCCTCATCGCGCGCTATCTGGTCGTCTTCCTCCGACGGCCGGGAAACCAGGCGCAGTTCAGCGTCCAGCTGGCCGTCCAGACGGCCCGTCGGGAGCCGCTGCGGGAGCTCCAGCAGTGGATCACCGAGCACCCGGAAGCCGATCTGTCGGTCGAACGCCTCGCGGAACGCGCCCGTCTCTCCCCCCGGCACTTCGCGCGGGCCTTCCACGCGGAGACGGGGACGACGCCGGGCCGGTACGTCGAGCGCGTCCGTCTGGAGCAGGCCCGCCGTCTGCTGGAGGAGACGGCCGACGGCGTGGAACGGATCTCCCGCGTCTGCGGATACGGCACGCCGGAGGCCATGCGCCGCGCCTTCGTCAAGGCGCTGGACACCGCGCCGGCCGAATACCGCCGGCGCTTCCACCCGCGCCCGGGGCCCGGCCCCGAGCCCACCGCTCACCTCTGAACTCGCCTCCCACGAAGGAAAGACCATGCAGATCGCCATCGTCCTCTACGACCGCTTCACCGCGCTGGACGCGATCGGTCCGTACGAGATGCTCTGCCGCACTCCCGGATCCGAGACCGTTTTCGTCGCCGAGCGGCCCGGTCCGGTCTCCAACGACCGGGGCACCCTCACCCTGCTCGCGGAGAAGGCGCTCGACGAGGTACCGCGTCCGGACATCGTGGTGGTGCCCGGCGGCCCCGGTCAGCGGGACCAGATGGGCAACGAAACCCTCCTCGGCTGGCTGCGCGCCGCGGCCGCCACCAGCACCTGGACGACGTCGGTCTGCACGGGATCGCTGCTGCTCGGAGCCGCCGGGCTGCTCCGGGGCCGCCGCGCCACCTCGCACTGGCTGGCGCTGGACACCCTCGCCACGTTCGGTGCGGAGCCGACCGGTGAGCGGGTCGTCGTGGACGGCAAGGTCGTCACCGGGGCCGGGGTCTCGGCCGGTATCGACATGGCTCTCACCCTGCTGGGCAAGGTGGCCGACGACGAGTTCGCCCAATCCATCCAGCTCGGGACCGAGTACGACCCGCAGCCGCCCTACGACGCGGGCTCCCCGCTGAAGGCTCCGGCCGCGGTCGTCGGCCGGCTCCGCGACGGCACGTCGGTCTTCCGCTGAGACGGCGGCGGCACGGGCGCGGGGACGGCGCCCGTGCCGCCGCCGTCCTCCCGCGTGGGGTGCCGCCGCTCAGCCCACCGTCACGTCCGTGCCGGTCAGCCGGGCGCGGATCCCGTCCTTCGTCACGGAGAGGCCGCGCAGCCGGATGTCGCCCGGCAGATCGTCCGGCAGCCGGGCCGAGAACTCCATCTGCTGGGCGACCTTCGGTTCCCGGAGCTTCCGCAGCCCCTTGATCAGTGCGGGGTCGATACCGGTGGGTTCGAGCAGCGACGGATGGTCCACGAGCGTGTCGACCATCCGGCCGGTCAGCATCTGCCGCGGACTGACGTGCTCCCCGGTCGCCTGCCGGAGCTCGTCCTCGTCCATCCGGTCGGCGACGGGCGCGGTCAGCTGGAGGCCACCGCCCTTGCCCGGTACGTATGTGAGCAGGCCGGGCACGACCACGCGGGTGTCCTGGACGGTCATCCGCAGACCGCGGTCCCCGGTGCGCTCCAGGCGTGCCTTCCCCCGGATCCGGGCCTGCTTGTCGCCCACCGGCAGTTCGCCGGAGGCCAGCACCGTGTTCCCCGGGCCGGGCGCCAAGGTGATCTGCGAGGCGCCGACCTCGCGGTTCAGGTCCTTGAAGTCCAGCAGGAGGTCACCGCGCACCCGGCTCAGGACCGCCCCCGTGACCGAGGACGGCAGGCTGCCGACGATCCGGATACCGTCCACCGTCCCCTTGACCTGGGCGACGGAGACCGGGCCGGCGTCGACATCGGGCACGTTGACCTCGACGTGGTCGATGTCGCCGGCGAGCACCTGTCCGAGGAACGGGAAGCTGTCGATGTGCACCTCGGGCGCGGCGTGCAGCTTCAGCGCCTTCTGGACCTGCTGCGCCGCCACGTTCTCCGCGTAGAGCACGGCCCACCGGTCACCGAGCGCCAGAAACGCGAGGACGACGGCGAGCGCGACGGCCGTCTTCACGGTCCGCCGTACGATCCGGCGGTTGCGCCGCCCGGACCGCGGGGGTTCCTTCCCGTCGTCGGCGGGCGTGGCGGCGGCCGTGGCTTCGCCGGCCGTGGCGGAGGCCGGGGCGGTGGCGGATTCCGCGGTACCGGTACCGCTGCCGGTGACGGCGGGGACGCTGTCGGTGACGGCGGGAGCGCCGCCCGGGTCGGCGCCGGCGTCATGGGACCGGGAGGGCTCGGTGTCCGGCTCCGTGCCGTCCCGGGCGGGGCGGCTGCCCGGTATCCGCGGCGTGGAGTGTGCAGAGGGTTCGTCGGAGAGCATCGCCGCCATGCGATCACAGCCCTCCGACGCGCACCAAGTTGCCGGTCCCCGCCGCCCGGGCAACCACGCACGGGACGGGAGTTTTCCCGCCCCGTGCCGTCCCGGCCCACCCGGGACGGTCCCCGGGGCTGGGCGACCGGGCAGGGGACCCGCGTCGCCGCAGGCCGGACGGCTCCCCGGAGGCGCCGTGCGCTCCCCAAGCGGGACGCGGTCGTTGGGGTGACGATGGAAAGGTCCGTATCCGACCGTGCTGTCCCATGAGAGAGGTGGCAGGTATGACGAACCCCTCCGCGGCCTCGGACGACGGCCCGCCGCAAGCCCCGGAAGCCTCCGCGGAGAGCAATCCCCTGGGCATCCTGTCCAATCTCGGCTGGCAGGCCCTGTTCACCATCGGTCTGGCGTCGATCGCCCTGGGTGTGATCATCCTGGTCTGGCCGGGCAAGACCTTGCTCGTCGTCGGCATCGCCTTCGGCGTCTACCTGTTGGTCAGCGGCGTCTTCCAACTGGCCGGCGCCTTCGGCGCACATGTACCCGGGCATCTGCGGGCGCTGCATTTCATCACCGGTGCGCTCAGCGTGCTCCTCGGACTCATCTGTTTCCGGGGCACCCTGCAGTCGATTCTGCTGCTCGCCCTCTGGATCGGCTTCGGCTGGCTGGTGCGCGGCATCATGATGACCGCGGCCGCCGGCTCGGCCCGTGAGGCGCCCGCCCGGGGCTGGCAGCTCTTCCTGGGCATCATCACCCTGCTCGCGGGCATCGTGATGATCGTCTCGCCGTTCGGCTCGATCGCCGCGCTCGCACTGGTGACCGGCATCATGGCCATCGTCCTGGGCGTCACCGAGGTGATCAACGCCATCCGCCTGCGCATCGCCGTCGGACGTGCCCCCAAGGACACTCCCACCAGGCACCGGCGGTCGGTGTTCCACCCACGCCCCCATCCGCAGCACTGACCCGAAGCCCGCTCCCCGGAGCGGGCTTCGACCGGTCACCGCGCCTCGCTCCGGCCATCGCGCCGGAGGAGCTGGGCGGAACAACCGGGCGCCGTCGGGCGACCTGTACCCGATGCTTCTCTCCGCCCTCTCCCGCGACACGCCCGGCCGTTCTCCGCTGCGGCTGAGAATTACTGACCGGTATCCGTAGACAGACCCGGATTCGCAGTTCCTGATCTTCTTTCAGCGGGAAGAAGATTCCTCAAAGACGGCTCCGTCACGGCATTTTGGAGCATTCCGAGCAGTGCGCCAGGTTCTCACGCAACCGGAGCCGCGTACGTCGCGTCTTCCAAGTAACCTTGTATGCCCCGCTGATCGGAATCGACCGGGTGCCGAAGATCCGGCACGGGCACCGGAAATCCGGGCAGCACGCTCCGTTTCAGAAAAAGAGAGAGCCGTTCCGTAATCGCACATCTGCACGTCCGCACAGCGAACGGGGGATTACTCATGAACATCAGGTGTGGCAGGTCAAGGATGAAGATCATCCTTGCGGCCGCCACGGTTTCGACAGCGACAAGCGGGATGGTGGGTTTCATCGGAGCCGGAGCGGCTTCTGCGCAACCGCTTTCGCACACGTTCGCCTATACGTGTACGTCTCCCATGATCGGCAGTCAGCCGTTGACGGTGGAGATCCACACGGACATCCCGAAGTCGGTCCGCGTAGGCGCACCCAGCAGGACGATCGCCGTCAAGGCGGTGGCGAAGGTGGACGCGAGTTTCACGGAGTGGCTCGCCAAGGCCGGTATGAAGTCCCTCGGGGGCACGGCGGACGCGAGGGCCCATGTGTCCGCGCCGCGGAACGACGTCGACCTCGCGGTCCCCTTCCAACTGGCCACGACCAACGCCCCCGCATCCGGCCCGTTCAGCGTCAAGGCCACCGCCGAGGTGACCGCCCCCACCTTCCGCCATCCGGGCAAGGGCACGGTCACCGCGGGCGACCTCCTGCTCCACCTCGCCGCGAGGAACGGCAACATGTGGCTGACGGGCGACGCGCCGTGCACCCTGAACGCCGGTCAGAGCACTGTCGTGACCTCCTTCGACGTCACCGAGCCGGGCTCGGGCGCCTCCGCCACTCCGCACCCCTCGACCGGCTCGGGGACCTCCGCGGCTCCCCGGCCGACGACCGGATCGGCGGGCGCCCCGGCCACCGCACCGACGACCGCACCAGCCGGTGCCGCCGCCCCCGGGCCGGCGGCCGGATCGGTGGGCGCCGCCCCCACAGCCCACGGTGCGCCCGCGCCGGGCAACCCGCCCCCTGCCGTGCCCGGCGTGCCGACGGTGACGGTCCCCGCCCATGCGGCGCCGGGGGCGGCCGTGCCTGCGCCCGCCGGTAAGACCTCGACCGACGGACAGCGCCTCAGGGATCTCGTCCTGCCGGCCGTGGGCCTCCTCGCGGCTTGCGCCGCCGCCTTCGGCCTCGGTGTGCGGCGCAGGAACCACGGGCGTCCCGGTGGCGACGGAGAAGTGCAGCGCCCCCTCGCGCCGCGACCGGGCCCGCCCGTGGAAGGCGCCAAGGACGGACGCACCGATGCCGGTCACCACAGAAGGGGCTTGACGGCTGCCGCCCCTCGGCGTCGCGGGCACGGCGACGGGGCCGCCTCACACGGCGGCGCGGAACGGAGGGTCACCGAAGGACGAAATCTACTGATGGGCCGTCATTTTCCCTACCAGCCCCACCACCAGGGGGTCGTTGCGCGGGAGTGCGGTGGCGCCGAGGCGGACGGTCGGCTGCCGGTCCTGCCGGAGAGTGCGGACGCCGGTGCCGTGACCGACGGGCAGTCCAGCACCGCATACGTCCGGCAGCCGTAGGGGTACGGCCACCCTCTGCGTGACGGAGGGGGCGGCGAAGCGGCAGGTGGGCGCAGGAAGGCGCCTGCCTGCCGGGCGGTGGGGAGCAGCGAGGACCACCGGGCCATGCACACGAAGAAGAAGAGGGAGGTGCCTCCGGTGACGGAGATCGACGCTCCGCTGCCGGCCGGCCAAGAGCTGATCAAGATCGGGGTCAACTCGGGCATTGTCGTCAGGGGCGACCGCAATGTCATCGTGCAATTCCCTGCGGAGTTCTCCGCCAAGGATGCACTCGCCGGTCTGGTCGAACGGCTCGTACCCGCGGTGCGCGCCAAGGAACGCTCCGTTGACAGCGAGTTGACCGGCAGGGCTGATCTGCTCGCGGACCATGTCCGGATGCGCCTGCAGAACGAGGTGGAACAACTGCGGCTGCTGGACAGGGATCTGCCCGTGCGCTGGCGACTGGCGCTGGGGAAGGCGTCGTTCCGTGAAGGCATCCGCAACGACCCGGCCGGGACGACGTCCACTCCTTCACTGGACCTCACAGCCGTCCTGCAGCAGGCGGATTCCCGCTGGCTGGCGGTGCTGGGTCGAGAAGGCTCGGGGAAGAGCGCCCTGGCGCTGCGTTTCGCACTGGCCCACCTGGACGCGCGCCATTCCCACCCCGGTCAACCCGCGCCGGTGCCGGTGATCTTCAGCCTCGGATCGTGGGACCCCGGCGCCATATCGCTGCGGTCCTGGTTGATCGGCCGGATGGAGCGGGACCACACCTTTCTCGCCGAGAGGGACCCCGGCAACAAGACGTGGGCCGAGGTGCTGGTGAGCAAGAAGTGCGTGCTGCCGATCCTGGACGGTTTCGACGAGATCGCCATCGGTTGGCGCGAAAAGGCGCTGAAGGAACTCAACAGCTGCCTCTTGCCGCTGATCGTGACCAGCCGCCGCGCCGAAATCGAAGCTGCCAGGAAAGAAACCAAGGTGGTTCCCTACGCCATCGCCGTCGAATTGGCCGACGTCACCTTGGACGACGCCGTCACGTACCTGCAGAACGCCACCGATGCCACGCTCCCCGACGATACGGACTCCGCGTCCCGGACCGGGTGGGCTCCCGTTCTGCGCGAATTGCGCAGCCGGCAGCACAGCCCGGCCGGCGCCCGTCTCGCCTCCGTGCTGACCACCCCCTTGATGGTCACGCTTGCCCGCTTCGTCCACGAATCCGATCTCGACCCTGCGGACCTGCTGGACGACGAGACATTCGGCACCCGGGAAGCTCTGGAGAAACACCTCCTGGAAACCTTCATCCCCACCGCCTACGAGCGTTTTCTCGGCGAGGGGTCCACACGGCGCCGGGATCCCGAACGCGCTCAGCAATGGCTCGGCTACCTCGCCGCGCATCTGACGGAACTCGGCACACCCGACATCGAATGGTGGCGGCTGGGGACCACCGTGCGACCGCGCCGGCTCATGCTGCGGGTCGGGGTCACGGTCGGCGTCGTCTGCGGACTCGTGGCCGGGCTCGTCTACGGGGCCGAGAGCCTGCTCCTGTACGGGCCTCTGGACGGACTCATGACGGCCGGCGTCACCGGCCCGGCGAACGGGCTCGCGTTGGGCCTGACCTTCGCTCTCATGCACGGGTTCGTCAGCAGGATGAAGGTCGGCGGCCCGGCGTTCGAACCGTCGCTCATGGAGATCAGGCTGCACGGCTGGACGAGGAACGGGACGGGGAAAAGGCTGCGGGAAAGCTTCTGCCCCAGAGTCATGGGCGGGCTCGCCGGTGGCCTCCTGTTCGGAGTTCTGTGGGCGCTCGGGGGCGCGGCGATTGCGGTCTTCCAACGGTATCCCGGCCCCCTGATCGCGCTGAATTCGGCGATGCTGCTCGCGGCGGGAATCGGCCTGGGGGGTGTGCTGGGGCTCATCGCCGCGCTCGGGGCCGGGTTCGAAACCGCCATCCCGAGAGAGGAGAGCGCCTGCCCGCCGGACCTGTTGAACACGAACCGTGCCACCGTTCTCACGCAGTTGCTCACCGTCGGTCTGGTGATCGGGACCGGGTGGGGGGTCCTGTTCGGAGCGTTGTCGCACAGCGCCCTGGACGGTATCGCGGCCGGGCTGGTGGCCGGATCCATGACCGCGCTCGGGGTCGGCACCATGACCGCCTGGGGGCGCTGGGTGGTCCTGGCCCAGATCTGGCTGCCCCTGTCGGGGTGGTTGCCCCGGGACCTGGACGCGTTCCTGCAGGATGCCTGGGAGCGCAACATCCTGCGCAAGGTCGGCGCGGTCTACCAGTTCCGCCACGCCCAGCTCCGGGAGCACCTGGCCGCGACCGCCGGCCCCCCGCCCGACCACGTCCTCCACCGCGTCCGCAGCCTGGACCGCCTGTTCGACGCCACCGACACCGATGGCGACGGCTACATCAGCGAGGACGACCAGCTGCGGATCGCCGAGCGCTGCCGCACCGCCTACGGACTCGACGCGGACTCCGCCGAGGCGAAGGATCTGGAGCACTTCCACCGGGAGTACTGGGCCGGTCTGCGGCGTCATGCGAAGACCGGCGGCAGGCTGTCCCGCGCACAGCACCGCACCGCTGCCGGGGCGCTCGCCACTGAACCGGATCCGCCCCTGCCGGTCGCGGCCTTCGGGACGGCGATGTTCACGGTCATCGATGTCGACCGTGCCGGCTCCATCGGTGAGCGGGAGCTGCGGCGGTACCTCGACATATGGGATCTCGGCGGCGACGTCTCACGCGTGCTGGGCCGGCTGGACGGCGACGGCGACGGCCGCCTCGGCGCGGACGACCTGATCCGCGCGATCGATGCGTACATCCGCTCCCCTCACCTCGGAGGAGCGGGCAGTGTGTTCTTCGGCGTCGCGTGACCTCCTCCCGGAGACGCGTCGGCCGGCGGTTCCGGGTCTCCCGTCCGCCCGGTCGTCGTCTGCGGCGCGTCCGGACAGCGCGGCAGGTACGAGGAGAGGCGACGGCATGAGGGAAGCAACGCGGACGGCAGACGCTCCTGGCCAGGGCGAGGCGACCGGCGGTTCGCCGTGTCCCGCGGAGCCCTCGGCCGGCTTCCTGGAGGCGACCGTCGACCGGCTCGCCCGGCGGTTCACGGCGCACGACACGGCGCGGGGGCTCAGCGCCGTCGAGCAGTGGACGCTGCAGGTGCTGAAGATCTCGGAGGAGACCGGTGAGGCCGCCCAGGCGGTGATCGGGGCACGCGGCACCAACCCCCGTAAGGAGCCCGTCTCCTGGGACGAGGTGCACGCCGAGGTCGCGGATGTGGTGATCACCGCTCTGGTCACGCTGAAGCGGATGCGTCCGGATGACGCCGAGGAGTACCTGCGCCGCCAACTGGCCCTCAAGACCGCCAACTTCCTCCCCGATCCGGCCGCACCCGCCGGTGGCGCCCCCGCGGCGGACCACCCCGGCACCCACCCCTCGTAGGCCGGCGGCCCCTGCGGAAATCCCCGCGTACGACGAAGGAGCACGATGAGCGATCCTCGCCCGGTCCCGGAACGCGTCCCCGAGCACCCACGGATGACGCAGGCGGAGTACGCGCGGTCACGGCATGCGGTGTGGCTCGGCACCTCCGTACTGTTCACCGATGTGCTCGGCCGGATCCTGCTGGTCAAGCCGGTGTACCGCCGGGAGTGGCTGCTGGCCGGGGGTGCGGTGGATTCCGGTGAGAGCCCCGCGGCGGCCGCGGCCCGTGAGGTGGCCGAGGAGTTGGGGCTCGTACGCCGTCCCGGCAGGCTCCTGGCCACCCACTTCCTTCCGCCGGGCCATCCGGATGTCGCGCGCGACCTGCCGTTTCCCGGGGAGGTCCGGTACGTGTACGACGGCGGCGTCCTCACCGCGCCGGACATCGCCGCGCTGCGCCTGCCCGCCGACGAACTGGCGGACTTCGCCTTTCTCGACGCCGACGACGCCGCGGAGCGCATGATTCCGGTGGACGCCGAGATCGTGCGGGCCGCCCTGCGCGCACAGCTGTCGGGGACGACCGCGGAGCTCGCCTCCGGACGGCACGCGGGAGTGGTGCCGCCGCTGGACCGTCATCAGCTGCTGCCGCGGCTCCGCCCCGGGCACGACTGGCCGTGGCACACCGGCGCCGTCCCGGCGGGCATGCCGGTGGTCCAGGCGTGGGGCTGGTTGTTCGTGCCCGACGGCCGGGTGGTGGTCGTCGCCGATCCCGGGAAGCGGCGTCCGATGCTCCCCGGCGGCACCGTCGAAGCCTCCGACGGCTCCCCCGAGGACACCTTGCGGCGGGAGGCCGAGGAGGAGGCCCGGCTGACGGTCGGTGAGATCGCACGGCTGGGATGGGTCCACGACGCGACCGGCGCGGTCTACGGAGGGATCGGGGAGTGCGCCCGGCTCCGGCTGGCCGCACCGGTGACCGCCGTCGGACCGGCCTCGGCGGACCCCGCCACCGGCCGGCACTTCGCCCGGCTGCTCGCCTCACCCCAGCAGGCCGCCGCCCTCCTCGGCCAGGGCGCCCAGGGGCGTCAACAGGCCGCCCTGGCCGCGCGGATCGCCCACGAGCGCTGGGGCATCCCCCACGCGACGCCCGCACCGGTCACCGAACTCTCCATGTGACGCGCTGCCCCGGGCTGCCGGGCCTCGCACCGTCCGCGGGGATCGCGCCGCTAGAGCGTCTCCCGTATCCGGGCCAGGCGGGCGGCGTCCCAGGTGACCTCGGGGTCGGGTTCGAGGAAGGACAGGGCGGTCGCGGCGACGCCCAGGGCGGGCTGGGACCATTCGACCTCGTCGGCCATCCCGAACGCGCCGGGTCGCCGCTGCGTTTCGGCCAGTTCCGGGCGGGCGAGGGAGGTGAGGACGAAGCCGCGCATGGTGGCGTTGAGCTGGGTGGCCAACTCCTCGAAGGTGGTGTGGAGGTCCGGCCGCAGGCGCATCCCGAGGAGGTCGGCCAGCTCCCGGTAGGAGCGGGCGATCCGGTCGGTGAGGCCGTGTTCGGCGGCGGCGAGCGCGGAGCGGACCTCGCGCCGCAGGTCGTCGTCGGTCAGGCCGAGGAAGGTGGCGTGCAGCGCGATGTAGGTGCGCCACTGCGTGGAGGTGCGCATCGCCTCGAAGTCGCGTAGCGCGCCCAGCCGGAGCAGTTCCACGCACAGCTCGCGCCGTCCCTGGGCGGTGGTGAGCTGGTCGAGGCGTTCACGGGCCAGTCGACGGACGGCCGCCTCGCCGACCTGGCCGTCGGCGCCGGCCGCCGCGGGGGCGCGCCGGGCCAGTTCCTTGAGCAGGTCGCTGAAGAAGAGGTCCTTGTACGGCCAGCGGCGGTAGACGGCGCTGCGGGCCACGCCGGCGTCGCGGATGACGTCCTCGAAGCTCAGATGGTCCAGGCTCACGGTCAGGCCGGTGTGCTCCACCGTCGCCACCGCGGCATCCAGCATGCGCTGGGCGGTCTCGGCATCGCTGAGGCGCCGGCGGCGCCGGACCACTCCGGTCGGAGGTTGCTCGTTCGACATCCGGCCCTCTACTCTCCTAATTGAGACTTGAGACACTGTATCCCAACTCTCCTCGTTACTTCCGGATCGTCTCCCAGGAGAACCCGATGTCCGACCAGCAGCTTCCCGCCTCCGCCCGCCCGGCCGGCCGCGTCCTCTACACCGCCGCCGTCCTGGCCGTCGCCTCCGCGGGCGCCATCGTGATCGACCAGGCCACGGGCGGCGGCCTCGCCGCGCAGCTCCAGCACGTCTACCCCGAGCGCAGCGCCGCCGACATCAAGATGGCGGAGTCCAGCATCCTCACCTACCTGTTCACCCTCGCCGTGCTCGGCGCCGCCCTGTTCACGACGATGGCGTGGGCGCTGCGGCGCGGTCGCCGCTGGGTGCGCGGCGTCGGGGCCGCGGCCGTGGTGCTGGGTTCCGTGCTGGCCGGATACAACTTCAGCCAGCCGCACCCCCTCATGATGACCGTGGCCGGTGTCGTGCCCTGCGTGGCCGGTCTGGCGGCCGTCGTGATGCTCTGGACGAAGCAGTCCGCGGCCTCCCCCACGCCCGCCTGAACCTCGCCATCCCCTCCCGGACCTGGCTCCCCCTCGCGGGGAGCGGTCCGGGAGTGCGGGCCGGGCCGGTGACAGCCGCATGCCGCCGGCGCGGAGTGCCGGTCACCCGTCGCGCGGCTCCTCCGGACCGACCACCCGGAAGCTCTGGGCGACGACGAGGGTGTCCCCGTCGATGACGGGGGTGCGGCCCAGGAACTCGCTCACGCCCGCGCCGCGGAAGAATTCCTCGTGGGCGGTGCGCCACTGCGCCGCGTCGGCGTAGCCGCGGCCCTCGGCTCGGGCGAAGGCGTCGTCGATCTCCTTCATGGGGACGACACGGACGTCGGTCAGCTCGATGGTGACGGCCGGGCGGGCCGCGGAATCGAGGACCGCGAAGCGCTGTCCGGCCCGCGGAACGTCCTCGCCGGCATGCGCGTAGATCTCCAACAGGCCGGTGAGTGCGGTCTTTTCGCCGTTGCGGATCGCGGCCACACCGCGGTCGCGCTCCGGGCCGGGGAAGGCCAGTTCCAGGGTGGGGAGGTCATCGTCATACGCCATCGGGCGAGCGTACGGAGCCGGGGCGCGGTGATCAACGGGATATCGGCACCCTTCCGCTGCGCCGTCCGCCGGGAGCGGACCGGTCGTCGGGGCGTGGCGACGAGTTCGCCGGTCCTTCCCTGACCTGCACCGCCGCTCCTCCACCGGCTGATTCGGGCCCTCTTGCCATGACTACCGGACATCTTCCGCTGCCGGAAAGGCAGTTGTGATGACCGAGGGCTGTCCCGGCGTGGACCAGTCGAAGCCGGGCATTGCCCGGGTCTACGACCGGCGGCGGAGGCCGAACTGACCGTCTGGGAACAGCTCATCGTCGGCGGGCTCGCACGCAAGGCGTGATACGGGGCGGGGCGGCGCAAGAAGGGCGCCGCCCCGCGGATCGCCGTCAGGCCCCGTCGCCGTCGTCGTGGTCGAAGTGGACGACGCCGTCCTCGTCGAGGAACGGGTGCAGCTTGTCGGGGAGATGGCTGTCGGTGTCGGACGGGCGCGGGCCCTCGGGGCCGTCCGGTCCCCAGCGGAGCAGGCGGCGGGCGCGGCAGATGCGGTGGACGGTGCCGTGCACCTCGATCTGGTTGGCGCGTTCGGTCCGCAGGCGGTCGGCGGCGCGGATGTACTCGGCGAGTTCGGCGGCGGTGGCCTCGTCGCTCTCGGCGGCCACCGCGCGGGCGTCGACGGTCCGGTCGGGCAGGTCCCAGGGGATGAGGCCCTGCTGGCGTGGCTCGAACCAGGTCAGGGAGAAGTCCAGGGTCTTGCGGGCCTCGTGGGCGCTGGCGTGCAGGGCGCTGCCCGTCTTCCAGCCGATGCCGTCCTTCTCCACGACCCGGAAGGCGGGCGGCAGCAGCAGGACATCGGGGTGGCTCTCGCGGATCAGCCGGGAGTCGCGGCAGACCTCCTCGGGGAAGCGGGATCCGGCGTAGACGAGCGCGCGCAGGGCCAGGCGTTCGGCGGCCAGGGCGGGGGTGACCGGCTCCTGCGGGTCCAGCAGCAGCTGGTCGTCGATGCGGTCGCGGACGCTGCGCTCCCAGTCGGGGACGGCGGGTTCGGGGTCGGTGGCGCGGGGCTGTTCGATGCCGTCGCGTCCGCTGCCCGCGTACTCCTCGGCGCGGACGACGCGGTAGCGGGTGTCCTGGACGGTGAGTTCGTCGACCGGCTCCTTCTCCAGAACGGCGACGCCGGCCAGCAGGGCGCGGCGTTCCTCCCTGGTGCGGGCCTCGTCCTTCGCCCGGAACCACAGCCAGGAGTTGAGGCTGTCGCGGGCCTCCTGGGGGCTGCTCGCCGTCACCGGGACGACCACCCGCCACCGGGGTGCGTCCTCGGGGCTCTGCGCCGCGACGCCGAACAGCGGGCCCCGTACCAGCATCACATCGACGTCCGACATCGCGTCGAGCGCATCGGCCTCCATGACCGCCTCGACGGGGCCGTCCGGGGGCCTCACCACGACCGGCCGGCTGCGGCCCGGGCTCACCTCACCATGACTCATGTGTTCATCCTGGCGACCCCGGAGGGAGCCGACAGGCGTTCCCCGGAACCCCACCCCGCTCTCCCCGACCACCACCCGGACGAGTGAGCGGAATCAGGACAGGCGCGCCGCCCGGGCCCGGGGTGGCTTCCCTGGGCCGGGCGGCGTCCGTCCGGGGTCTCAGGCCGATTCGAGGTCCGGGGCGACCGGGTCGGGGCCCAGGACGTCCTCGCCGTAGAGGGCGTGCAGCCAGTTGGTCTGGTAGATGGTGTCCAGATAGCGTTCGCCGAGGTCAGGGGCTATTGCCACGGCCGTGAGGCGTGGGGTGCGGTGGTGCGCGAGCCAGTTGGTGGCGCCGCTGACGACGGTGCCGGTGGAGCCGCCGAAGAGGAAACCCCGGCGGGCCAGGCGGTGGCAGGCGCGGACGGTGTCGGCCTCCTCGACATGGATCACCTCGTCCACGAAGTCCTCGTCGAGCAGGGCCGGGCGGACGCCGGCGCCCAGGCCGGGGATCATACGGCGGCCCGGTTCGCCGCCGAAGGTCACCGAGCCGACGCTGTCCACCGCGACGACCTTCACCGCCGGGCGGTGTTCGCGGAAGTAGCGGGCGCACCCCATGAGGGTGCCCGTGGTGCCGGCGCCGATGAACAGGACGTCCAGGTGCGGGAAGTGGTGGGCGATGCCCGGTGCGGTGGTGCGGTAGTGGGCCTGCCAGTTGCCGGCGTTGGTGTACTGGTTGAGCCAGACGTACCGTTCGTCGGCCGCGCACAAGGCCCTGACGTGGGATATCCGTGCGCCGAGCAGACCGCCGGTGGCCGCCGGTTCGGCGATGATGTGCACCCGGCCGCCCATCGCCTCGATGAACCGGCGGGCCGAGAGGTTGCACCGGGCGTCGGTCACGCACAGGAAGCCGTAGCCCTTGCTCGCCGCGATGATGCTGAGGGCCGCGCCGAGGTTGCCGGACGAGGACTCGACGAGGACGGAGCCCGGTTTGAGGATGCCGTCGCGTTCGGCGGCCTCCACCATGGCGGCGGCCGCCTTGAGCTTGATGGAGCCGGCGAAGTTGAAGCCCTCGCATTTCAGGAAGAGGGAGTGGTCCACCATCGGCCGCAGGTCGACGTAGAGGTCTTCGGCGTTGAACTCCGCGGGCCCGGAGATGATCGTCATACTGCGTCCCTCCTCGGTGGCAGCGCTCCCGGCCGGTCAGCCATGACGGCGCAGTTCGTGGAAGAAGTCGTCGACCCGGTGGAGTTCGCCGGCGCGGACCACCTCGTCGTAGACGTACCGGCCGACCGCGAGGTCGAGGACGCCCAGGCCGAAGGGGGAGAAGATCACGGTGCGGTCGGCGGGGACGGTGACGCGGCCCGCGGTGACGTCGTCGAGGGTGCCGGTGAGGAAGTCGCGCCTGCCGGTGAGCTGTTCGGCCAGGTGCGGGGAGGTGTCCGCCTTCAGGCAGTGCTCGACGTCGTCGACGATGTTGACGGCGTCGAGGATGATCCCGGGCGCGAGGTCGCGCAGGGAGATGTGCAGCACCAGCGGATGGTGGTCGAACCACGCGGCGTCGTCGACGTGCGGCTTTCCGGCGACGGTGGCGAAGACGACGAGGTCGCTGGTGCGGATCAGGTCCTCGGCGGCCGGGTGGACGGTGACCGGTCCGGCGCCGGACTGCTCCAGGTAGAGGCGGAATCCGGCCGCGCTGTCGGGGGACACGTCGTGCACGCCGATGTGGTCGAACTCCCAGCCGGTCTCCGCCAGGAAGGTGTGGATGTAGCGGGCGATCAGGCCGGTGCCGAAGAAGCCGACGCGGCGGGGGCGGGGGCGGCCGCGGCTGAGCCGGTCGGCGGCGAGCGCCGCGGACGCCGCGGTCCTGGTGGCGCTGATGATGGAGCTCTCCAGGCAGGCGAACGGGTAGCCGGTGTCGTGGTCGTTGAGGATCAGCACCGCGGAGGCGCGGGGGATACCGGCGCCGACGTTGGCGGGGAAGCTGGAGATCCATTTCATGCCGTCGACCGGGGCACCACCGCCGAGCGAGGCGGGCAGCGCGATGATGCGGGAGGTGGGCCGGTCGGGGAACTTCAGGAAGTACGAGGGCGGGTTGACGGAGTTGCCTTCGCCGTGCAGGCGGTACGTGGCCTCGACGAGGTCGACGATCTCGTGGGCCCGGCCGGTCAGGGCGCGCCGGACCTGGTGGCCGGGGATCACCGCGAACGACGGCGCGGGGGCGGTGGGCCGGGTGTCGGTGTGGTACTCGGTGGTGGTCATGCGGCGGTCACCTCGATGGTGGGCGAGCAGTCGGTCAGGGACACCCGGTCGGCGAGGGCGACCAGGATCTCGCGGCGGCCGTGGAACGGCTCCCGGCCGTGCGCGGTGCGGATGTTGTCGACGAGCAGCAGATCCCCGGAGCGCCACGGTGTGCGGCGGGTGAGCGCCTGGTAGACGCCGTTGAGCAGGTCGACGGTCTCCGGTTCGAGGGGGTCGCCGTTGCCGTAGCGGGTGTTGAACGGCAGGCCGTCGGGGCCGTAGCTGTCCACCAGGTACTCGCGGATGTCGGGGGCGAGCGTCCATTCGTTCAGGAAGGCGACCTGATTGAACCAGCAGCGCCGGCCGGTGAGCGGGTGGCGCACGACGGCGCTGCGGCGCTGGCGGGTGCGGAGGGTGCCGTCGGGCTGCCAGCGGTAGGCGATGGCGTGGGTGCGGCAGTGCTGTTCGACGGCGGCGCGGTCGTCGGTGCCGAAGGCCTCGGCGACGGAGGCGCCGATCTCGTCGTTGTAGGTGCGGGTCAGCAGCCAGCCCTGCCGGGCGAAGCGGCGGACCAGCCGCCGGGGCAGCGCGTCGAGGACGGCGGACGCGTCGGCCACCACCGTCTCGCCGCCGCCGTCGGGCTCCGTGAGGCAGGCGAAGAGCATCAGACCGGGGAACTCCGTGGCGTAGCTCAGCTCGTGGTGTGGGCACATCTGCTGATTGGCGGGCCACGGGGTGGTGCTGTACGTGCCGGTGGCGCGGGCCTGGCGGGGGGCGAAGCTCTCCGTCTCGGCCATCAGGTCGTCGGAGAGGGCGGCGAAGACCTCGGCGGTCCCGGCGGTGTCGCGCAGTCCGAGGCCGCGGACGAGGAGGGCGCCGTGTTCGGTGACGAGGGCGCGCAGGGCGTCCCGGTGCCGGGCCGCCCAGCGCGCCGGGTCGCCGCGCGGCTCCACGGGAAGGACCGGTGGTCGGCCGGCCCGGAGGAGGGGGACGGGCAGGGGCGGTGAAGGGGGCGATGCCATGGGGCCTCTTTCCGTGACGGAGTGCTCGGGGCGGGTCGCTCGGCGGGTGGACGGGGCGGCGGGCCGCGGGTCGGTGGCCTGGTAGGCCGGCGGGTGGGTGGGGCCCGTCGGTGGTCGGCCGGCGGGTGCGAGGTCAGGCCGGTGGCGCGGTGACGGCGCCGAGTACGGCCCGGGCGGTTTCGGCGGGGCGGGTGTGGTGGAAGTGGTGACCGCCGTCGGGCAGCCGGTGGAGGGTGACGTCGTCGGCGAACCGGCGCCAGGCGTGGTGCGGCCGGCCGGTGGTGCAGGTGAGCGGGTCGTCGTCGGCGAGCACCAGGGTGAGCGGCGCGGTGAGCGGGACGGGCCGTTCGTCCTGGTCCAGCGCGGCGGCGAGGTAGCGGTGCGCCGCCGCGCTGTCGTGCCGGTGGGCCGCGGCGCGCGCGGCGTGTACGTCCTCGGGGGCGACGGGGACGGGCGCGTCCCCGGGCACCGGCGGGGCGGTGTCCGTCCTGCTTCCGGCGGCGAGGGCTGTCGCCGCACCCGTGCGGACGGCGGCGAGGCGGGTGCCGCCTCCGGTGATCCGGACGGCGGCCGGGCCCGTCCCCCCGTCGGCCGCGAGGCCGGTGGCCGCGGCCCCGCTTCCGGACAGCGCGTGTCTCTCCTCCGCGCCGCCGGGGGCCGTACGCCCGTCCCCCGTGGCGCCGGCCCCCTCGGTGGTGCCGGGGGCCGTGTGACCTTCCGCCGTATCGCCCGGTGCCGTCGTCGCCTCGGCGGCCTCGGCCAGCAGGCGGGCGCCGATGAAGACGTGGCGGGCGGGGGTGGCGCGGTCCTGGAGGAGGCGGGCGGTGGCGACGGCGAGGGCAGCGCCGGCGGAGTGGCCCCACAGGACGACGCCGGTCAGGCCGCGGCGGGCGATCTCGTCGGCAGTGGCCTCGGCGACCCGCTCCAGCGGGGCGAGCGGGGTGCGGTCGGCCGGGTCGTGGCCGGGCAGTTCGACGGCGTGGGTGGCGTACCCGGCCGACCGCAGCGCCTCGGCCAGCGGCAGGAAACCGAGCGCGTTGCCGCCCGCGCCGGGGAAGGCCACCAGATGGCCGCGGGGCGGGTCCGCCGGTTCGGCGAGGGTCTGGAGGAGGCCGGGTTCCGGCGCCCGGCCGTCGTCGAGCAGGGCGGCGAGGTCGGTGAGGACGGGGCGGCGGATGAGGTCCTTGAGGGAGACGGCCCGGTCGAGGGCGATGACGAGTTTGACCGCCGCCAGCGAGGTGCCGCCGCGGTCGAAGAAGTGGTCGTGGCGTCCGACGGTGGCCTCCGGGACGCCGAGCACCTCGGACCAGGCCCGGGCCAGCCGCCGTTCGGCCGGGGTCCGCGGGGGACGGTGGCGCTCCTCCGGCGGCGCGGGGCGGGCGGCGAACCCGGCGAGCGTCCGCTTGTCGATCTTGCCGTTGCCGGTGAGCGGCAGCCGGGCGTGCCAGTGGAAGGCGGTCGGCACCATGTAGGCGGGGAGCGACTCCCCCAGGCGCGCCCGCAGCACGGCGGTCTCCAGGGGGCCCGGGCCGCTGTAGAAGGCCACCAGGTGCTTGCCGTGGCCCTCGCCGCTCACCACGACGGCGCCGTCGCGTACGCCGTCCACGCGCAGCAGCGCGTTCTCGATCTCGCCGATCTCGATCCGGAAGCCGCGGATCTTCACCTGGGCGTCGCGGCGGCCGAGGAACTCCAGCTTGCCGCCCGGCAGCCAGCGGCCGATGTCGCCGCCCTGGTAGAGCCGTTCGCCCGGGCGGTGCGGGTCGTCGCCGAAGACCTGCCGGGTGCGTTCGGGGTCGTTGACGTAGCCACGGCCGACGCAGACGCCGGAGAAGACGATCTGGCCGGGGGCGCCGAGCGGGACCGGCTCCAGGTGGTCGTCGGTGACGTAGACGCGGGCGTTGGGGACGCACGGGCCGAGCGGGATCCGATCGCCGTCGGGGGCACGGTCCATGACCTCGTGGTTGGTGTCGTCGGAGGTCTCCGTCAGTCCGTAGGCGTTGACGAGCCGGACGCCGGGGCGGGCGGCGAACCAGCGCTGGACCAAGGGCTTCTTCAGCGCTTCCCCGGTGACCGAGACACATCGGAGGTCCGGGAGCGGACGGGGGCTGCGTTCCAGCTGGGTGAGGACGGCTTCGAGGTAGGACGGGACGACCTGGAGGACGGTGATGCGGGCGGTGGCGAGGGTGTCGACGAAGCGTGCCACGTCCAGGACGACCGGCTGTTCGACCAGGTGGGTACGGCCGCCGACCAGGAGGGCGGCGACCAGTTGCCACAGGGAGATGTCGAAGCACTGGGGCGCGGTCTGGGCGACGGTGTGGCCCTCGGCGATGCCCAGGTCGGCGATCTTTGCGTGGAGATGGTTCAGGAACCCTGCGTGTTCGCACATCGCGCCCTTGGGCTCGCCGGTGGAGCCGCTGGTGAAGTAGAGGTACGCGAGTTGGTCGGCGGCGACCCGTACGCCGAGGTCGCCGGTGGGGTGGCCGGCGGCGAGGGCGGTGTCGATGCCGAGGGTGCGGACCGCGGGGAGGGCGGCGAGGGCCTGGTCCAGGGTGGTGGCGCTGCCGGGTTCGGTCAGGGCGAGGGCGCAGCCGGCGCGGGTGAGCATGGCGGCGATACGGTCGGGCGGGAAGTGCGGTTCGACGGGCAGGTAGACGCCGCCCGCCTTGAACACGGCGAGGACGGCGGCCATCCAGTCGAGGGAGCGCTCGCTGACGACGGCGACGACGCCCTCCCGGGTCAGGCCCTGCTCCAGGAGGGCGTGGCCGAGGCGGTTGGCGCGGTCGTTGAGTTCCCGGTAGGTGAGGGACCGGTCGCCGCGGACGGCGGCGACGGCGTCCGGGTGGGTGCGGACGCGTTCCTCGAAGAGTTCGTGGAAGCGGCGGTCGGGCAGCGGGCGGTGCGGCCCGGCCAACCCGTCGAGCTGGAAGCGGCGTTCGCTGTCGGAGAGGAGACCGAGGCGTCCGTAGGGGGCTTCGGGGTCGGCGGCGAAGTGGGTGAGGGCGGTGCGGTGGTATCCGGCGATCCGGGCCGCGCTCTCCGCGTCCAGTGCGTCGGTGCGGTGGCGGGTCCGCAGCCGGGCACCGACGCCGTGACGGGTCACCGACAGCCGCAGCACGCTGGTGCCGAGCGGGTCGCCACCGTGGCCGTACGGGTCGATTTCGGCCTCGAAGGGCACGGTGTCGAGGCCGAGTTCGGCGGCGAGGCGGGGGATCTCGCAGTGGCGGTGGGCGGCGAGATCGGTGAGGACGCGGGCGGCCTCCTGGGCCAGTTCGCGCCAGGTGACGGGGGTGGCGGCGAGACGGCAGGGCAGGGCGGGGCCGGTGGCGGCGGTGGTGCAGCCGGTGGTGACCTGCCGTTCCCCGGAGAGCGCGGCGAGCACGCGGGTGTGCGCGGCGAGCAGGATCGACTCCCGGGGGACGCCGTGCTCGCCGCCCCAGCGGTCGAGCCGGTCCATCAGCTCGGCGGGCAGCGCGAGTTCATGGGTGGCGATGCCGGGCACGGGGGTGGGGGCCCAGCGGGGGACGGCGGTGTGTCCCGCGTCGGTCAGGACGGTGCGCCAGTACTCCCGGTCGTGGTCGGTCGGCTCTGTCATCAGGAACCCTTCCTGCTGGTGGGACGGGGCACGGCGGGGCCGCGGGGGCCGCGGTGCCGGGTGGGGTGGGTACGGCCGCCGGGTCAGCGCGGTGCGTGCTCCGCGGCGGTGGCGCCGGGCTCGCGGGGCCGGGGCGGCACAGGGACCGGCCGGCGGCTGGGCTCCGCGGGGGCTGCCGGGTTGCCGGCCCAGTGGGCGTGTGCGGGGACCTCCTCGCCCTTCATCAGGAAGGAGTCGGCGCCGAGTACCGCACCGCGGCCCATCGTCACGCCGTAGTGGACGAGGGCGCCGACACCGAGGGTGCAGTCGGCGGCGAGGGTGCTGTGGGCGGACTTGAAGGTGCCGTCCTCCTGGGAGTGGCACTGGATCTTGCTTCCGGCGTTCAGGGTGCAGTCGTCGCCGATGGCGGTCAGGGTGCGTTCGGTGAGGATGCAGCCGTCGTCGAAGACCCGGCGGCCCATCCGGACGCCGAGCAGCCGCCACAGCAGGCTCTTGAAGGGCGTGCCGTTGAAGGCGTTGAAGTGGGTCTCGGGCACCTTCCACACGCGTTCCTGGTGCCAGAAGTCCCGTTCGTAGATGGAGCACACCTGGGGCCGCAGGCGGCGGAAGCGGGTCAGGAGGCGTTCGACGAAGGCGTAGTAGACGGCGGTGTACGTCATGGCGCCGACCAGGAAGCCGGCTTCCAGCAGGGTGCCGAGGGTGTCGTCGTCGCCGGTGGTGATCAGGCTCAGCAGGACGATGCCGTGGAAGTGCGCCCAGCGGATGAGCAGGAAGAGGGCGATGGTGCGGAGGTTGTAGCGGTTCTTCTTCCGGAGGCGGTCGCGGAGGGTGTCGCCGGTGCGCAGGTGGTCGAAGCGGGCGTCGCGGTCGACGGTGCGCGGGATCTCGAAGCTGGGCGAGCCCAGGAGGCCCACGCCGGTGCGGACCTCGCCGTCGAGCGGGACCATCACCTTCGTCGCCAGGAGACAGTTGTCGCCGGTGCGGCCGCCGGCGGGGTAGGCGATGTGGTTGCCGAGGAAGTTGCGCCGGCCGATGGTGGTGCGGCTGACACGGAAGGACGAGCCGGAGAACTCGGCGTTCAGGAGCGAGAGTCCGTCGGCGATCATCGTGCCGCTGCCGACGGTGGTGAGGAACGGCGAGTCGTGCTGGAGGAAGCAGCCGAAGTTGGAGCCGGTCTGTTCGACGCGGGAGAGGTCGTACCCGATTCCTTGCAGGTAGGGGACGATGTAGCTGCTGTCGCCGAAGAGTTGGATGAAGAACTTCAGGTTGGTCAGGCGGGCGATGGTGCGGTGGGTGCTGTAGCGCAGGCCGTACAGCGGGTAGACCGTGTCCGGCTCGATCGTGCGGCGCAGCAGGCGGGGCACGGTGAGCAGCACGCCCAGCCCGAGGAGGACGGCGCCGAAGAAGAGCGTCAGGGACAGCACCAGGGCGTCGAGGTGGAAGGCGGCCGAGGTCAGGGGCTGCTCGTCGAGGTCGCCGTGGCCGCCGGGCATCGGGAGGCCGTCCCAGACCAGGGAGAGCAGGGAGAGGGTGAGCGGGATGGTGAGGAGCAGGGTCTTGGCGAGGTCCGCCGCGCCGAAGACGGCCCGCCGCAGCGTTCCGCAGCGCCGGGGGGCGACGCGTGCGTAGAGGACGTCGGTGGGGCGGGCCGGGGAGCCGTGCCAGCGTTCGCCCGCGGGGACGGTGTCGCCGCTGCGGAGGGTGGAGGTGTGGCCGAGTTGGGCGCCGTCGCCCATGGAGCTGTCGATGTCCAGGACGGTGCGTTCGCCGACGAAGGTGTCCCGGCCGAGGGTGACGGGGCCGGTGCGGATACGCCCGGCGTGGGCCCGGTAGCAGAGGAAGAAGGCGTCCTTGCGGATGACGGAGCCGGCGCCGATGGTGAGCAGGTCGGTGCAGACGGGGACGGTGCGGGACAGGATGGTGACGTGCCGGCCGATCTTCGCGCCGAGCGCCCGCAGGTAGAGCGGGTAGAGCGGGCTGCCGATGAAGAGCACCATGGGGTTGGCGTGCACCAGCACCTTCACGATCCACAGGCGCAGGTAGGTGGTGCCCCAGAGGGGGAACTCGCGGGCCGTCCACTCCCCGATGAGCAGCCATTTGACCAGCACAGGCAAGGCGCAGAGGCCGGTGAACTCGGCGCTGCCGAAGAGGACCGCCCGGCCGTAGAGCGCCGGGAGTGACGCGGCGCGGGAGACCCAGGCGTAGCCGCGGGTGGTGGCGAACGCGACGAGACAGGAGTAGCCGAGGAAGAAGGCGAGTTGGGCGGCGCCGCAGGCGACGTAGCGGGCGGTGCGGTGGACGGGCGGGGGCGGGGCGGGTTCGCCGGCCGCGGCGGGGGGCTCGGCTTCCGCGGGGGTGCCGGGGGCGGCGTCGGCGCAGGCGGCCGCCAGGGCGGCGACGGTCGGGTGCCGGTAGATGTCCTTCATCGAGACCGGGGGCAGCTCCGGGCGTTTCCTGACGCGGGCGCAGAAGTGCGCCATCACCAGGGAGTCGGCTCCGAGGTCGTCGAAGAAGTTGCTTTCGGCGGGGACGTGTTCGGTGTGCAGGACCGCGGCGAGGACGGCGGCGAGCGCGGTCTCCAGGGAGGGCGCCGGGCCGGCGGCGTCCGGGGTGGCGGGTGGTGCGGCACCGTCGGCGGTGGCCGGTGGTGCGGTCCCGTCCGGGGTGGTGGCCGGTGCGGCACCGGCGGGGCGGCCGGGCGGGGTTCCGGTCGGTTCTTCTCTCCCCACGTGAACTCCTTGGACGCGTCGTGCCCGTACGAGGGCGGGATGCGGTGGTGGTGCGGTACGGAGGGGCGGTGGCGGATCAGGGGGTGCGCGCCCGGGGGTTCACCGGTGTGCCCCGGCGCCCGGGGAATCCGGAAGGGCGCCTCCGGCTCCTGCCGCGCCACGCTCGCTTTTCTTCCGCACAGCTCCCCCATTTCCCGTTCCCACCGAAGGGATCGTTGAAGAACGTAGAACTGCCCTCTCCCTCGAACCAGCCGCGTGCAGGCCACAAAAACAATCGGCCGCACCACGGGGAGAAGATCGTCGCCGCACCGGGGAACATCCGGCTCCACGTCCGGGGAATTTCCGTGTGGCGCATCCGCCACCTGCGGATATCCCGTTCGCCGACGAGACGGCGCAACCGGGGGCCCCTACCTTCATCACACCCACACATAAAGCATGTAAATGCTACTTACCAGGCGACTTCCTCCCGTATAAATCAGGGCAAATGAGGCAATTCGACGGGCAAGGTGACACACTTTCAGGACTTCGACGGCACCTGCGGTTGGCGCGAATCGACCGACGCGCCACGCGCTCCGGATAAAGAATTACCCTGGCTCCGGTAATGGCCCGCCACAATCCGGCGGACGCCTCTCCGCAGCGCTCCGAGGATATTCCTATATTCTCCGCCGGGGATTTCCGCCGACCGCACCATTCGGCACACCATTCACCACACACACCGGAATACACTCACCTTTCCCGGGCCCCGGAAAGGGCTTCGCCACGCCCCCGGAAATCCGCCGGTGCGAAAGAACACCACGGGCGCACCTCCGTGCGCGCCCGGCGCGGCGGACACCCCCTCCGCCTCCCTACGGTGGACTGCGGCACAACCGCGAGGAGAAGAGGCAGAAATGACACAGCATCAGGCGCCCGGCGGCGGACCGATAGCGAGCGGCGCGCAGCCCCCGGACGACGAGCTCGCCTGGCTGGACGCGACCGCCCAGGCGGAACTGGTCCGCCGTGGTGTGGTGTCGCCGACCGAGCTGGTCGAGGCGGCCATCGCCCGGATCGAACGGCTCGACGGCAAGCTCAACGCGGTGATCACGCCGCTGTTCGAGAAGGCGCGCGCCGCGGCGGGCTCGGCGACGCTGCCGGACGGCCCGTTCCGCGGGGTGCCCCTGCTCCTGAAGGACGTGCTGTGCCACTCCGCGGGCGACCCGGCCCACAGCGGTATGCGCGCCCTGCGCGACCGCGGCTGGCGCGCCCCGGAGGACGCGACGCTGACCAGGCGGTTCCTGGCAGCCGGGTTCGTCATCTGCGGCCGGACCAACGTCCCGGAGCTGGCCACCAGCGTGACCACGGAGCCGCTGGCGTACGGCCCGACCCGTAATCCGTGGGATCTGACCCGCTCCACCGGAGGTTCGAGCGGCGGCTCGGCGGCGGCGGTCGCCGCGGGCCTGGTGCCGGTGGCGCACGGCAACGACATGGCCGGTTCGATCCGGATCCCGGCGAGCGCCTGCGGTCTCGTCGGCCTCAAACCCACCCGGGCCCGGACGTCGTTGGGGCCGGAGTTCGGCGAGTACTGGGGGCCGGGGACGCATGAGCACGTCCTGACCCGGTCGGTCCGCGACACCGCGGCGGTGCTGGACGCCACCGCGGGGATGGCGACCGGCGACCCGTACACCGCCCCCGCCCCGGCCCGGCCCTACCGCGAGGAGGTGGGCGCCGACCCCGGCGTCCTGCGCATCGGGTTCCGTACGGCGCCGCCGGGTGCGACCGCCCCGGTCCACGCGGACTGCGTGGCGGCGGTCGAGCACACCGCGCGGCTGCTCGACGGGCTCGGCCACCGGGTCGCCCCGGAAGCGGCGCCCGCCCTGGACTCCCCCGGCCTCTTCGAGGCGCTGCCCACCCTCTTCGCCGCCATCCTGGCCTGGGAGGTGGCCTACTGGTCGCAGCGGATCGGCGCCCCGCTGGAACCCGGTGACCTGGAGCCGATGAACGCGGCGCTCGCGGAGGCGGGCCGCTCGGTGACAGCCGCGCAGTGGCTGTCCGGCGTACAGATGTGGCAGCGGTGGGGCCGCGAGGTGGCCGCGCTCTGGGAGAACGACGTCGACGTGCTGCTCACCCCGACCCTCGCCACCCCACCGCTGCCGCTGGGCCACCTCGCGCCGACCGCGCAGGAGCCGATGGAGCTGGTGGCGGGCGTCGCCCAGGGCATCGCCTTCACCCTGCCCTTCAACCTCACCGGCCAGCCCGCCGTCTCGCTGCCCCTGTACCGCAACGCCGAGGGCCTGCCGATCGGCGTCCAACTCGTCGCGGCCTACGGACGGGAGGACGTGCTGCTCCGGCTGGCGGCCCAGCTGGAGGCGGCGGCACCGTGGGCGGGTGAGCGGCCGCCGTTCTCGGCGTAGCCACCGGTCGTCACGGGGGGGTGCGGGCGGCCGGTGACCGGCCGGGCCCCCCGTTCCCTCACGCCCCGGGCCGGTCCGTACAGCGCAGATCGGCCGCCGGGCGGTGGCCGGTGCGCAGGTACGTGGTCACCGCCCGGTCACCGCAGGCGTTGCCGTGGGCGAGGTAGACGCCGTGGCCGCCGCGGTCGACGGTGACCAGCCGGGCGCGCGCGCCGAGAGCGGTCCGCATCCGCAGGGCACCGGCGTAGGGCGTGGTCGGATCCCGGAGGTTCTGGATCATCAGGACGGGCGGGCCGTCCGCGGTGATGTGCACCGGTGCGTCGGCCGGTTCACCGGGCCAGAAGGCGCACGGGGTGAGGGTGACCGGCTGCCCCGCGGTCAGCGGGTGCCGCACCCGGTCGACAGCCACGTCACGGGCGTAACGCTGCACGTCACGGGGCCAGCGCACGTCGTTGCAGACCGTCGCCAGGAACACGGTGGCGTCCCGGTCCGGCATCGGCGTGCCGTAGCCCGGCGGCAGGGCCGGTGTGGCGTCCGGGTCCTCGGCCGCGGTGATCAGCCCGGCCAGCCAGGGGAAGGCGGCGTCGTCGGTGAGCCCCTGCTGGACGGCCTGACGCAGGAGATTGCCGGTGAGCAGCTTGTGCGGGGTGTCGGTGGCCCGGGGCGCGCGGTCGAGCCGGTCGGCGAGGGCCAGCACGAGCGGCCGTACCCCCTCCGGGCGCCGGGCCAGGCGCAGCCCGTCGGCGTCCCGGGCCGGGTCGGCGGCCCACCGGGCGAAGTCGGGGAACCGCTCGTCGGCGCCGGCTGCCGTGCGGGCGTTCCAGCCGCGTCCCACGCGCGTCGGATCGGGGTCGTCGGTGCTGTCCAGGACGGCGCGGTCGGTGTGCTCGGGGTGGCGCTGCGCGTAGGTGGCGCTGACGTAGGTGCCGTACGACACGCCGTAGAGGGAGAGTTTCGGGGTGCCGAGGGCCCGGCGGAGGCGTTCGATGTCGCGCACCTCGTTCGCGGTGGAGTAACTCCGGACCACCGCGCCGCCGTTGCGGGCGCAGGCGTCGGCCGTGCGGCGGGCGCGGGTGGCGACGTCGCGGAGGTCGCCGTCGGGGCCCGGCCAGCCGCGGAAGGCGAGCACGTCCCGGTCGTCCGCGCGCAGTCCGCAACCGGTGCCGCCGGAGCCGCCGACGCCGCGCGGGTCGAGGCTGACCAGGTCGTAGGTGCCCCGCAGCACCGTGCGCAGGGCGGGCCCCCGGTGCGCGAGGGCCTCGACGCCGGAGCCGCCCGGGCCGCCGGGGGCGACGAACAGGACGCCGCGCCGGGCGGCCGGCCTGTCGCTCAGCAGGCGGGTGACGCGCAGGGTGAGGCGGGCGCCGCCCGGCTCACGGTGGTCGACCGGGACGGACAGGTCGGCGCACTGCTGGTCGGCAGGGCCGCCGGGCTGTGCGCACGGCGTCCAGGCGAGCCGGTCTGCGGGCGGGGGTGCGGCGGGAGCGAGGGGTGCCGCGCCGAGGGTGAGGACCCCCAGGACGACGGCGAGTGCGCATCGCCTCAGGGTCGTGGTGTGCGGGGTGGCGGCGGCCGGTCGCGGCGACCGCCCGTCCGCCCGGTCTCTCCCGGTGCGTCGTGGCCTTGTCATGCTCCGCACTCTGCCGGGCGGGGCCGTGGCCCCGCTTCCCCCACGCGCGGGAGCCTTCTCCCCCGCGCAGGGGAACCCGCGCGGGGACGGCGCCCTGCGGACGTCTCGCGTCCTATCCGGGGACGACGAACCCCGACTCGTACGCGGCGATCACCGCCTGGGTACGGTCGCGCGCCCCCACCTTGGCCAGTACCGCGCTCACATGGGTCTTGACGGTCTCCGTGCCCAGCACCAACGCGGCGGCGATCTCCGCGTTGGACAGGCCCCGGGCCATCAGCCGCAGGACCTCCGCCTCCCGTCCGGTCAGCGCGGCGCGCTCCAGCAGCGCGCGGGCACGGGGGTTGGTGTGGTCGGCGGCCATCCGGCGCAGGGCGGCCGGAAAGAGCAGCGAGGAACCGGCGGCGACCACCCGGATCGCGTGGACCACCTCCGAGGGGTGTGCCCGCTTCAGCAGGAAGCCGCTCGCGCCCGCGCGCAGCGCCTCGTACACGTAGTCGTCGTTCTCGAAGGTGGTGATCACCAGGATCTTCGGCGGATCGGGGACACCGGCCAGCACCGCGCGGGTCGCCTCGATCCCGTCGAGCAGCGGCATCCGCACGTCCATCATCACCACGTCCGGGCCCCGTTGGCGGATCAGCGGGATGACGGCGGCGCCGTCGGCCGCCTCACCGACCACCTCGATGTCCGGCTGCGCCTGGAGGATCGCCCGGAGCCCGGCCCGGACCAGGGGCTCGTCGTCGACGAGAAGCACGGTCAGCGGCATGGCGTCACCCTACGGCGACGGGCAGGCGGGCATGGACCCGCCACCTTCCCGCATCGGGGCCGGCTTCCGCGTGCCCGCCGAGCAGCCGGGCCCGCTCGCGGATACCGCGCAGCCCCCGGCCGCTGCCCGACACCGGCCCGGCGTCGCCCAGTTGGTTGCGGATGTCCAGTTCGACGCTGTCGCCGTGCACGGCGATCCGTACGGTGACGGGGACCGGTCCGGCGTGCCGCACCACGTTGGTCAGCGCTTCCTGGAGGATGCGGTACCCCTCCCGCGACACGGGGCCCGCAACCGCGTCCAGCGGGCCGGACACCTCGGCCGTCACCTCCGCCCCGGCGCCCCGGGCCGCGTCCAGCAGCCGCGCCGCGTCGGTGAGCGCGGGGCGTTCCCGGGGCTGCGGGGAGTCCTCACGCAGCACCTCCAGCACCCCCTCCAGCTCCTCCAGGGCGCGCCGCCCGGTCTCCTCGATGGCGGCCAGCGCGCGCCCGGTGAACTCGGCCGAGCCCGCCGCCCGCGCCGCGCCCGCCTGCACCACCACGGCGGTGAGGGCGTGGCCGATCGAGTCGTGAAGGTCGCGGGCGAGACGGTTGTGTTCCATCAGCCGCTCGGTGCGTTCCTCCAGCGCGGCGATGCGTTCGGCCGCCGAGGGCGCGAGCAGCCACCGCGCCGCGGCGGCGATGACGGCACCGGCGCTCACCACGAAAGCCACCAGCCCCAGCAGCGGCAGCGGCGCCAGCAACGCGTACCCGTCGCCGCGGCTCGCCAGGCGGACCGTCTGCACGGGCAGCCACCCCGAAGCGCTCAGGGTGAGCGCGCCCAACTGCACCCGCAGCACCAGCCAGCACACCGTACGGCCCAGGTCGGCGACCGAGGCCGACGGTGCCGCGGTGAGCTCGGCGCGGCAGACGTCCCGGCGGGGCGAGGGCCGCCCGGGGACGAGCATCAGCCGCGCCTGCAACCCCTCGGCGAGGCGCACCACGGGCACCAGCCCGAGCAGGACGAGCAGCGGCACCGACAGCAGGGCGGCGCGCAGCAGCACGCCCTGCCCGTGCCCACCCGGCTCCGGCCAGATGAACATGCAGACCACGGCGACCATGCTGCCGGTCACCAGGTGCAGCCAGCGGCTGCAGACATTGGCAAGGGTCAGAGAGCGGAACGGCCTGCGCATGGCCGTCATCCTGGCATCGCCGTACGCCGCCCGGCCTCCCCCGCGCGAGGGAGGCGCGTGCCACGGACGGGGGAAGCGCGGCCGGTCGGCGGGGCGGCAGGGTGGAGCCGTGACGCCGATCGGCGCACGCCCGCAATCCGGCAGAACTCGCGAGGACGCCCCTCCCATGACGAAGCATCTGCTCCGCGCCACCGTTGTCGGCCTCGCGGCCCCGGCGACGGCGGCGACCGCCCGGGCCGCACCGACGACGGACACCGGTGCGGCATCGGCGTCCTGACGCCCTCGGCGCAGTCCCGCGAAGGGGGCGGCATGCGCACCGGGGTCGCCGGCCGGCCCCGCCCGGTCGCGGGAGCCTGCGGCCCGGGTCCGGAACCACTACGGGGGTGTGGGTCCGGGCCCTCGGGGCTTTGGGCACGGCGACGGGACGTCCGGCGGGCTCGCTCGTGGTCCGCCGAGACGCGCGTGGCGCCGGGGCGGCCCCTTCACACCGTCAGCTCCGCCCCGTCCTCCGGCACCTCCACCCCGGCGTCCCGCACCTCGGCCGCGGCGTCGGACGCCGGGTCCAGCAGCGGATTGGTGTTGTTGAAATGGGTGTAGAGGCGGCGCAGGTCCGGGTGGCGGGCGAGGCGGGCGAGGGTGCCGCCCGGGCCGCTCACCGGCAGATGGCCCATCAGGGACTGTCCCGCGTCCGGCGACCGGACCGCCTGCCCCAGCTCCTGTGCGCTGAAGAACGTCCCGTCGACGACGGCGCAGGTCACCGACGCGAGGAGGGCGTCGAAGCCGTCGGGCCAGGCGGCCAGGCACGGCGCGTAGAGCAGCGCCCCGCCGGTCGCCGGGTCCTCGATCCGTACCGCGCTCACCCAGGGCACTCCGGCGGCGGGCGCCGCGACGTACTTCGGGGCCTTCGCGCCGACCGGGTGCAGGGTGGCGGTGAGCCCGCCGGACAGCGAGAGGGGGGCGGAGACGGCCGTCCGGTCGGCGGCTCCGGTCTCCCGCCACCACCAGGGCGCGTAGCGGTCCAGCAGGCCCCGCAGCGGGAGGGCGGTGGCCAGCGCCTCGTGGACGGGCGGCGCGGCGTGCACCGTCAGGTCCGCCGTGCCGCGCAGCACCGCCAGACCGAGGGTGTGGTCGACCTCCGCGTCGGTCAGCAGGACGCCGCGCACCGGGGTGTCGCGCGGCCCCGGTCCCGCCGCCAGCGCGGACGCCGCCTCCACCTGGACCCGGATGTCCGGCGAGGCGTTCAGCAGCCACCAGTCCCGGCCGTTGCCGCTGACGGCGACGGAGTCCTGGAACCGGGACGGCAACTCTCCGCGGCGGCACCGGGCACACAGCGCACACCCGCAGTTCCACTGCGGGAACCCGCCCCCCGCGGCAGTACCGAGCAACTTCACCCTCATCGACAGCCTCCCCAACTCGCGGACCGTGCACGGTTGCCGGCGCGTGCGCGTGCCGTGGAACGGCGGAACCCACCGCGGGCGCGGCGGGTTTCCGTGATCGTCGGGGAATCTCCCCGGAACGGCGCGGGTGAACACGCCTCCCGCCACGCGCGGTCGGCAGGGACGCCAGCACGGGACCGGGCGAGGTCACCCACCTCCGGGTACGGTGACGCGATGGCCCAGCTGAAGCCGCTGCATCCCGACCACGCGCCCGCGGTGCTCGCCTTCGAGCGGGCGAACCGCGCCTACTTCGCCGCCGCGGTCTTCGATCGTGGTGACGCCTACTTCGACCACTTCGCCGAAGGGTTCCACGCCCTGCTGGCCGAACAGGCGGCGGGCGTCTGCGCCTTCCATGTACTCGTCGCCGAGGACGGCTCGGTGCTCGGCCGGTTCAACCTCGTCGACATCGAGGAAGGCACGGCGGACCTCGGCTACCGGGTCGCACGCCATGTCGCCGGCCACGGCGTGGCGACCACGACCGTCCGGGAGCTGTGCGCTCTGGCGGCGGAGCGGTACGGGCTGCACACCCTCCGGGCGGCCGTCTCCGACGGGAACATCGCCTCCCGGAAGGTGCTGGTCAAAGCCGGTTTCCTGCCGGTCGGCCCGGCGGACCCGGCCAACCTCAGCGGCAGGCCGGGCACCTGGTACCGGCGCGACCTCGGCGGCCACGGTGCCTCCGCGGAGGCACCGGACCGGCGGTGACCCGGCGAGGGCCGGCACCCGCGCACACCGGCCCGACCCATGGTTCCTGACGGTGTGCGCCGCCCTTCAGAGGCATGACCCAGATACACCAGAAACCCGCCACGGGATGATCTTGAAGTGATGAGCATCCCGCGCCGTCACCCGTTCGATTCAGCGCCGTTGGTGGTGATATGGGGTTTCGTCTGGGGCGGGGTGGGTTGTGACCTCGATCGAGAGGACCGCGTATCCGCGGTTCAAGCGGCTGATCACCGCGCACGAGCTGCACCTGCGCGACTGCCTCCCCGAACGGCACGAGGACGGCCGCCCGGTCGACATCTCGTTCGCCACGCTGAACTGGCAGAAGGCGTTCCGCGACAAGAACCGGCCCGGCGCCTTCGTCCGCAAGCACTTCGAGGCGATGGTGTTCGCCGCGCTCGCCGAGGAACTGCGCACCGGCGACGTCGCGGTGACCGGCTCCGAGGAGTTCGCCGACCGGAGTGAGCAACTGCTGCCCTTGGGAGGATGTCGAGGCCAGGCTGGGTGACTACCTGGTGGAGGTCGGACTCGCCGAGTCCGGCGACGATGTGCCGTACGACGCCGTGCCGTTCCGCCGGCAGCTGGAGGACAAACTCACCGTGGTCGCCGCGAGCGCGGATGCCGGGTACCGGGCAACGAGGGCCAGGTCATCGCCCCCGGGACCGGCATCCCCTCCCTGAAGGCGCACCGCGCCGAGGGCCAGCGGGCCTCGGCGCAGGCTCTGGAGCAGGAGATCAAGGCGAGGATTCCGGAGCGCTCGCTGATCGGGATCGTCTCCCGCGCGGCGTGCGGGGGGCCGTCCACATCATCGAGGGCCTGCTCAAGAACACCAGCGAGCAGAAGCCGATCACCGTGCACGCCGATACGCAGGGCCAGAGTTTCCCTGTCTTCGCGCTCGCCCACTTGCTCGGCTTCGAGCTGATGCCTCGGGTCAGGAACTGGAAGGACCTCACCTTCTACCGGCCCACCAAGCAAGCCGAGTACGTGTGCATCGACGCCCTGTTCGGCGCACCGGGCCGCAACGTCATCGGCTTCGACCTGATCGAGTCGCAGTTCCGGCACCTGATGCGGGTGGCCATCTCGGTGCACGAGGGCGCCATCTCCCCCTGCTGCTACGGCGCCTGCGCTCCGGCTCCCGCGAGAACGCCACCTACACCGCCTTCCGCGAGGTCGGCCGCGTCATCCGCACCGTGCGGCTTCTGCGCTACCTCTCGGACGCCCCGCTGCGCCGCCGGGTGACCGCAGCGACGAACAAGGTCGAGGCGTTCAACGGCTTCTCCGAGTGGATCGGCTTCGGCAACGGCGGCGTCATCACCGACAGCGACCCCGACGAACAGGAGAAGACCGCGACGTTCAACGCCCTGCTCACCAACGCGGACATCTTCCACAACGCCCTGGACATCGCCGCGACCGTCCGCCAGCTCCAGGAGGAGGGATGGGAGACCGACCCCGAGGACCTGGCCCACATCTCGCCGTACCTGACCGAACACATCCGCCGCTTCGGCGAGTACTCCACCCACGAACTCGGCATCCAGCCTGGACCGTACGACCCGCACTTGGACGTCGGCTTCAGCCCGCTGCGCGGCGACGCCCCGCCCACCAGCGACGGCTACGGCCAGGCGGCCTGAGCCGTTCCCTGGGAAGAGGGGTGCCGACAGTTCCGAGAAGGCCGGTTCGCGGGAGACGGGCAGCGCGCCCGCCAGCCGGGGCCGATTAATCCGATCGAGGGAACTATCGGCCGGATAGCTGATATACGCCGCTCTGATAGTTCACCCTGCAATGACTTAGGCATCCAGCCAGACAGAGCCCCCTCCCTCCTCGTGATCGCGTCAGCCGCATACCCGTTGCGCGGTTGACGGCCAGTCACCCCGACCAACGCGACGACAGGCGGCACACACGCTTTCCGCGCCGTCCGCCGTACCTCCGGCCGATCCGTGACCGGCACCACCGGATATCCTCACCACACCAGCCACTACCGGCTGGAGGGCCGGGCCGCCCCTACCTGGCGTGGTTGCGTCAGCTCTCCTCACGAGAGGAAGACGTCATGACCACCAGCCCCATCCGGCGCCGCACCGCGCTGCTCAGTGCGGCACTCCTCACCGGGACGTGTGCCGCATCGCTCACCCTGGCAGCCCCGGCCCGGGCCGAGGCCGTGTGCCTGGTCAACGGCCTCCCGCCCGTCATCATCGGCAATGTCATCAACGGCACCCCCGGTAACGACGTCATCACCTGTGCAGGCCTGCCGCTCGATTACACCGTCAACGGCCTCGGCGGCAACGACACCATCCGCGTCCTCGAATTGCTGAGCAACGGCACGGTGGACGGTGGCGATGGAGACGACACCATCACCGTCGGGAACCCGCTCGGCGCCACAAGCGGCGTCCTCCGGGGCGGCCCCGGCGACGACACCGTCACAGTGATCGGCCACCTCGACGGAATCTCAATCTCCGGGGCGGCGCGCGTGGAAGGCAACGCCGGTGACGACACCCTGACCGCAGGCGTTGTCACCCGCGGCGGCTTCCTCCTGGGTGGTGACGGCAACGACGCCCTCACCGCCGACACCGTGGGAGACTCCGCAGGCATCAGTTCAGCCGTCAACGGGGAGGCGGGCGACGACACGATCCGCGTCCGTCAGCTCAACGCGACGCAGCTGCACGGCGGCAGCGGAAACGACCTCGTCAAGAGCTCACTCCCCGACATCCTGGGAAACCCGACCCCCGTGACCGTCACCAACGGCGGCTTCGTCCACGGTGACGGCGGCAGCGACACCTGCACCACCGCCCCCGCGAGCGCGAACAACTGCGAACAGCACTGACCGGGTCGGCGCATCCCGCCACGCTCCAACAAACACCAAGGGGCCGCCCTCCACTGCAGGCGGCCCCACGCCCGGGTCCGGCTTGCCGGCGTCGCTGGCCGGCGGTGGACTTCCATGTGCCGCACGCGGGCAGGAAGGCCGGCAGAACCTCGTACTCGCCGAGGCCGGGATCGGGGACCCCAAGGAGTTCGTGGAGGAGGTCGGCACCTCCAGTCGCCTTCATCCCCTCAAGCGCCCGAAGTTCGCCGCGCTGCTGGAATACGCCCGGACCGGCGACACCGTCCACATCTCGGAGATGTTCCGGCTCGTCCGCGGCACCCAGCACGTGCTCGATGTCCTCGACGTGCTCCACGCACGCGGGCTGCGTTGAACCGGCTGTAGGCCGCGGCGTGCGGCGTCTGCGTCCGCGGTGCGAACGCGGCGATGACGCCCGCCCGCCGCACGCGGTTGACGTACGCGGTGAGCACGAGGGTTTCGAGTTCGGGCAGGAGGGGCCCCTGCTGCTGGTCAGGACGACGGGGATACCGGTCGCCGCCGCGAAGCGCACGATCGTGCGCCCCCGCGAAGACCGGCAAGGCGCCCCCTACCCGCCCACGCCCCGGTGCCGCACCGCCGACCCCGACCGGTCCTTCACGACCTCCAGCTGGGCGGGGATACGGCCCTTCAGGTCCGCGACATGGCTGACGATGCCGACGCTGCGGTCGCGCTCCCGCAGCCCGTCCAGGACGTCGAGCACCTCGTCCAGGCTCTGTTCGTCGAGGCTGCCGAAGCCCTCGTCGATGAAGAGGGTGTCCAGACGGGTGCCGCCCGCCTCGTCCGTGACCACGTCGGCGAGGCCCAGCGCGAGGGCGAGCGAGGCGTAGAACGTCTCCCCGCCCGACAGGCTGGAGGTGTCCCGCTCGCGCCCCGTCCATGCGTCGATCACCCGCAGCCCCAGACCGGAGCGGCGCGCCCCGGCACTGCGCGCGTCCGTGTGCACCAGGGTGTAGCGGCCGCCCGACATCCGCTGCAGCCGCTCCCCCGCCACCACCGCGACCTGTTCCAGACGGGCGGCCAGGACGTACGACTCCAGCCGCATCCGGCGCACGTTCTCGCCGGAGGTGCCGGCGACGAGTGCGGCGACGCCGCCGACGACGCCGAACTCGGCGTGGAGCGGGGCGAGCCGGCGGGCCTCGGTGGCCGCCCGGTGCGAGAGGCGGTCCAGTGCGGCGCAGCGCTCCTGCGCTCCCGTGCGGGCCGCGGCCGCCGCGCGCAGCCGCCGTCCGGCGTCCTCCACGGCGCGGCGCGCGGCGGCCGGGTCGGCCTCCGCCCCCGTCGCCACGGTGGCGGCCGCCGCTTCGGCGTCGGCCAGTTCGCGGGCCGCCGCGGCGGCTTCCGCCTCCCGGTGGGCGACCCGTTCGGCCAGCTCCCGCCGTGCCGCCTCCGGCAGCTGCGCGGCCACCGCCTCGGCGACGTCCGCGAACCCGGCCGCGGCGACGGCGTCGGCGCGCGCCGCCTCGGCCTCCCGCAGCCGCCGGGCGGCGGTGCGGGCGGCGCCGGCCGCCTCCACCACGGCGGCCAGCATCGCGGCCCGCCGCTCACCGCGCCGGGCCCGCTCCGCGACGCTCGCGCACTCCCCGCGTGCCCGCGTCACCTCGTCGTGAAGCGCGTCCCGTTCGGCCTCCAGCGCCTCGCGGCGGGAGAGCCGGGCCGCGATCCGGCGCTCGGCGTCCTGCCGCTCCGCACGGCGCCGCTCCGCCTCGCGCTCCGCGGCCGCCAGCGCCTCCCGTGCGGGCCGCACCCCGGCCGCCACGCCGCGCACCTCCGCGTACGCGGCGGCCACCTCCTCGGCGTGGGCGGCGCGTTCGGCGGCCGGGGCGTCCCCGGCCGCGGCGGTCGCGGCGGACAGCTCACCGTGGACCTCGCGCACCCGGCCCTCCGCGGTGCGGTACGCCTCCTCGCGCTCGCGGTACGCGGCGAGCGCGGCCTCCTCCTCGGCGCGGCCGACGTGCCCCTCGCCCGGCTGCGCGGGCTGGGGGTGTTCCGTCGCGCCGCAGACCGCGCACGGTGCGCCGTCGCGGAGCGCGGCGGCCAGCTCGGCGGCGACGCCCCGCAGCCGGCGGTCCTTCCGCTCCAGCCACTGCTCGTGCGCCTCGGCGGACCGCTCCCGCGCGGCCAGCGACGCGGTGCGCAACCGCTCCAGGCGGACCGTCAGCTCGTCCCGGCGCCGGGCCGCCGCGGCGTGCTCGCGCGCCGCGGCCACCGCCGCCTCCAGCACCTCCGCGCGCCCGACGGCCTCCTGGGCGCGCTCCACCCGCTCCTGGAGGGCGGCGCGCCGCGCCTCCCAGCCGTCGAGCCACTGCGCGCACTCCGCCACCACGTCCTCGTCGGCGGCGCCCTCCCGCTCCGCCGCCGCGCGTTCGGCGGTCAGCGCGGCGACACGCTCCTCGGCGCGGCGGGCCGCCGCCAGGGTGCCGAGCTGTGCGCGCTCCTCGTGTTCCCGCGCGGCGAGCTGTTCGGGCTCCTCACCCGCGAGGGGGCCGGGCAGCTCGGCGCGGCGGGTACGCTCCGCGTCGCCCGCGGCCTCCGCCTCCCGCCGGGCCGTCGCGCACCACGCCAGCACCGGCGCCACCTCGGCGGCCCGGCCCGCGGCCGCCAGTCGCTCCCGGTCCCGGGCGTCCGCCGCGGCCGTCTCCGTCAGGCGGCCGGCGCGTGCCCGGGCCTCGGCCAGGCGCCGCCGTACCCGGTCGCGTTCCTGCGCCTCCTCCCACACCCGGGCGGCCGCCCGCTCCGCCTCCTCGGCCGAGCGCTCCGCGCAGCCGGCCACGGTCAGCCGCTCACGCGCCGCGGCCCGCGCCACCGCCAGCCGTACGAGGACGGACGCGGCGAACCCGGGCTCCCCCACGCCGGGGGCGTCCGCGGCCGGCTCCGGTGCCGGCCGGCGGCTCGCGGCGCCCGGCCGCCGCGCGGCCGGGACGGTGCCCGCCGCGGATCCGGCGGGCAGCGCGGGCAGCGCCGCGAGGTCCGGGCAGGCCCCGGCCGCCTCGGCCGCGCGGTGGGCGAGCGCCAGCAGCCGTTCGTCGCCGCCGCGGACCTGCTCGGCGGCCGCCTTCCGCCGGGCCGCCAGCCGCTCCTCGACGGCGGCGAAGCGGCGGGTGTCGAAGAGACGGCCCAGCAGCCGCGCCCGGGACTCCGCGTCCGCCCGCAGGAACCGCGCGAAGTCGCCCTGCGGCAACAGCACGACCTGGCAGAACTGCTCCTTGTTCAGGCCGAGCAGCCCGGCGATCTCCTCGCCGATCTCCTGGTGCGACCGGCTCAGCGCCTTCCACCGGCCGCCGTCGCCGGGCCCGGGCACGTACTCCCGCAGCCGGCTCTGTGCCTTCTCCCGCGTCGTGCCCGTACCGCGCTTCTTCGGGCGGGCCTGCTCGGGCAGCCGGGTGATCTCCAGCCGGCGCCCGGCGACGGTCAGTTCGAGGACCACCTCGGTGGGCGTCCACGGGTCGGCGAGATCGCTGCGCAGCGCCTGCCCGGACTGGCGGACGCCGGGCACCGAGCCGTACAGCGCGAAGCACACCGCGTCCAGGACGGAGGTCTTGCCCGCGCCGGTGGGGCCGTGCAGCAGGAACAGGCCGCCCCGCGCGAGCCGGTCGAAATCGACGGTCTGGGCGCCGCCGAACGGCCCGAACGCCGTGACCGACAACCGGTGCAGCCTCACGGCGCCACCTCTTCCGTCGCCTCGTACAACCGGACCTCCTCGAACGCGGCGCGCAGCACCGCCCGCTCCCCGTCGTCCGCCGCCCGCCCCTCGCGCACATGCTCCACGAAGTCCTCGGCCACCTCCTGGTCCCCGCGCCCGCGCACCCGCTGGGCGTACGAGGCGAAGGTGGCGGCCGGGCCCTCGTCCGGGTCGAAGGCGAGGGCGAGGGTGTGCGGGAAGCGCTCCGTCAGCCGCGCCATCGGCTCGGCCGGGCGCACCGGGTCGGTGAGGGTCGCCTCCACCCAGTGCTCCGCGTGCCGCTCCAGCGCCGGGTCCGCCAGCAGCGTCTCCAGGCGGCCGCGCAGCCGGGCCAGCGGGCGCGGGACGGGGGCGTCGACGCGCTCCGCCGTGATCGCGCCGTCCGCGCCGAGGTCGATCAGCCAGGACGATTTGCGGTGCGCCGCCTCGGAGAAGGAGTACGCGAGCGGGGAGCCGGAGTACCGGATCCGCTCGGTCAGCGCCTGGCAGCCGTGCAGATGGCCCAGCGCCACGTAGTCGACGCCGTCGAAGACCGCGGCGGGCACCGACGCGACGCCGCCGACCGTCAGGTCCCGCTCGCTGTCGCTCACCTCGCCGCCGGTGACGAAGGCGTGCGCCAGGACCACGGAGCGGGTACCGGCGGGCCGGGCGGCGAGGTCGGCGCGGACCCGGTCCATCGCGGCGCCCAGCACCTCGGTGTGGGCCGCGCGCCCGGCGCCGAGGCGGTCGCGGACGAGGGCCGGTTCGAGGTAGGGCAGGCCGTAGAAGGCGACCGGGCCGTCGGCGTCGTCGATCAGGACCGGTTCGCCGCAGCGCTCCGGGTCGGTGCGCAGATGGACACCGCCGCGCTCCATCAGCCCGGCGCCGACGCCGAGGCGGCGGGCGGAGTCGTGGTTGCCGGAGATCATGATCGTGGGGACGCCGAGCGCGGCGAGGCGGTGCAGCGCGGAGTCGAACAGCTCGACGGCGGCGAGCGGCGGCACCGCCCGGTCGTACACGTCACCGGCGACGAGGACGGCGTCGACGTCCCGGGCGGTGACGGTCTCGACGAGATGGTCGAGGTAGGCGCGCTGCGCGGTGAGCAGGCTCACGCGGTGGAAGGAGCGCCCCAGGTGCCAGTCGGAGGTGTGCAGCAGCCTCACCACGCCGCTCCTGTCCGCATCGTCACTCCCTCACCGGCCGCCCCCGGGCGGCCACGCCGGTCCGCGGTCACCCGGACATCCTCCCAGGCTCCCGGGGCGCACCCGGCCGCCCGGTCGGGTGCGGTCCGTTTCACGCCTCGCCGTACGCCTCGCCGCCCAGCTCCAGGACGGCGCTCCCGGCGGTGGTGTCCGCCAGCCAGGCGCCGAACGCCGCGACGTCCGCCTCGGGCAGACCGACCTCGATCCGGACGTCGGCGCCGTAGGTGACCTCGCGCACCGTGCGCCCGGTGGCCCGCAGATCGTTCTCCAGTTTTCCGGCCCGCTGGTGGTCGACGGTGACGGTCGCCAGGCGGTAGCGGCGGCGGACGACCGTGCCGAGGGTGTCCAGGGCCTCGCCCACGGCGCCGCCGTAGGCGCGGATCAGCCCGCCTGCGCCGAGTTTGATGCCGCCGAAGTAGCGGGTGACGACGGCGACGACGTACCGCATCTCGCGGCGCAGCAGCATCTGGAGCATCGGCACCCCGGCGGTGCCGCCCGGTTCGCCGTCGTCACTGGCCTTCTGGACGCCGCCGTCGGCGCCGAGGACGTACGCGTAGCAGTGGTGGCGGGCGGTGGGGTGCTCCTTGCGGACGGCCGCGATGAAGTCCTGTGCCTCGGCCTCGGTCGCGACGGGCGCGAGGGCGCAGAGGAAGCGGGACTTGTTGATCTCGATCTCATGCACCCCGGCGTGGGCGAGGGTCCGGTACTGCTCCTGCATCGCACCAGCCTATGCGGCGGCGCGGCGGGCCCGGTCACCGGCCGTCGTACGGGGGTGCGGGGCGGTGTCCGCCGTCCGGGGGCCCACGGCACGTCCAGGCGGCGTATCCGGGCGGGTGTTGCGGTGCGTCGGACGGACGCGGCGGCCGCCCGTGGGCACTGTGGCCGGGGCGACGGCCTCGTGCGCGGGGCCCGCTCGCGCACCCAGGAAACGTACGGGTCGGCGGAGGGCTTCATGGACGACAACACACACACGACGCTGGCGGCGGGCGTGCCCGTGACGGGCGAAGCGATGCCCGAACCGCCGCCGGAGGTGGTCGAGGCGGCCCGCGAGGCGCCGGACCACTGGCTGGCCATGGTCGACCTGACATGGACGGGCGAGGGCCCGCCGCCCCTCTGGTCGGTGATCGGGCAGTGGCGGTCGGGGCCGACCGGCGAGATCGAGGACTGGCGGGACAACCCGGAGTACCGGCCGTCCCCGCAGATGCTGGACTGGGCCGAGCCGACGGACCCGGTCGACCAGGCCGTCCAACTGGCGGCGACGGGGTACGGACCGGTGCCGGAGGTGGCCCGGGCGCTGGCGGACGCCGAGGTGTCGTACCTGGTGACGGCGGCGGGCGCACCACTGCCCGCGGCGTCGCCGGAGGGCACTCCGGTGGTGCCCGTCTACACCTCGGAGGACCATCTGGAGCCGGTCGGGCGACTGCTGGTCGACCGGCGCCCGGTGGCGGAACTGCTGGAGCGCCTGCCCGCCGGGCACGCGCTGTACGTCAACCCGACGGGCGCGGTGAGCATGCTGGTGGAGCCGGACACGGTGCGGGCGGCGGTCGCGGAGCGCGCGCCGGACCGGATCGCGGTGGAGGCGGCGATCGGCCGGCCCGGTACGGGCGCGGGCGGCGCGGAGCCGGTACGGGACGGTGAGGCGGGTGAGCGCGGCGGCCTGCCGAAGCCGGCGCGGACCGCCGCCGTCCGGGCGGACATGGCGAGCAGCGGTGCCCGCGGCGGCGCCGCCTGACGGCCCGCCCCACGGACCCGCCCCGCCCGTCTTCCCCTTCGGGCGGGGCGTTCGTCGTCCGGGTTCCGCGCGGACGGGAATCCCGGGCGGCCCCCGGCCGTTGCCGGTACGGGCCAGGCCGTCGGCCTCGCGCATCGAAGCGGTCCGGGTACGGCCGACGGCAGGAAGGGACGGGGAGGCGCACGTGTACGGCGATCCAGCGGTGATCCGCGGCATGCTGACGGAGATGGGCGACACCTGGGCGGTGGTCGGCCTGTCGAACAACACGTCACGAGCGGCGTACGGCGTCGCCGCGGCGCTGCAGCGGTTCGGCAAGCGGATCGTGCCGGTGCATCCGCGGGCCGAGACGGTCCACGGCGAGCCGGGTTATCCGTCGCTGTCGGCGATTCCGTTCCCGGTCGATGTGGTGGACGTCTTCGTCGCCGCCGAGCGGGCGGGCGCGGTGGCGGACGAGGCGGTCGCCATCGGGGCGAAGGGCGTGTGGTTCCAGCTCGGCGTCGTGGACGAAGCGGCGTGGGAGCGGGTGCGCGGCCGGGGTGTGGCGATGGTGATGGACCGCTGCCCGGCGATCGAGATACCGCGTCTGGGCTGAGCGGCGCGGGGCCGGTGGTGACGTCGCCGGGGGAGGGCGGTAGCGTCCGGGCATGATCACGCCACGTGTTGCCGTTTCCGGGGACGCCGCCGAGCTGGTCCGGCTGCGTCGTGCGATGTTCGCCGCGATGACCGGCCGGGACGAGCCCGGCCCCTGGGAGCGCGCCTCGGAGGCGGTGGCCCGGCGCCGGCTGACGGACTCCCCGGACTCGTTCGTGGCGTATGTGATCGACGGCCCGCCGGGGCCGGGGGCGGCCCATCTGGCGGCGTGCGCGGTCGGCACGGTCGAGGAACGGCTTCCGGCGCCCGGGCATCCCACGGGCCGGTTCGGCTTCCTCTTCAGCGTCTGCACGGACGAGCGCTACCGCGGCCGCGGGTACGCCCGGGCGGTGACGGAGGCGACGCTCGACCGGTTCGCGGAGCTGGGGGTCGGCCGGGTCGATCTGCATGCCACGGACGCCGCCGAACCCCTCTACCGCAGCATGGGGTTCGCGCCGCACTCCACCGCGCTCTCGGTGGATCCGCGGTCGTGGCGGGCGGGCGGCTGAGCCGGGTCAGGCGGTCGCCAGGCCGTCGAGGACGGTGGCGTGCGGGAGTTCGGCGAGCGCCTTGCCGGGGACGATGAGCTTGCCGCGGCGGCTGCCGCTGCCGATCAGCGCGTAGGGCGTGTCGGCGACGGCGGCGTCGACCAGCAGCGGCCAGTGGGCGGGCAGCCCGATGGGGGTGATGCCGCCGTATTCCATCCCGCTGTCGCCGACGGCGGTGTCCATGGGGGCGAACGACGCCTTACGGGCGCCCAGTTGACGGCGGACGGCGCCGTTGACGTCGACGCGGGTGTGGGAGAGCACCAGGCAGGCGGCGAGGGTGGTCTCCCCGCCGCGCTTCCCGGCGACGACCACGCAGTTCGCCGACTGCTCCAGCAGCCACTCGCCGTGGTGGGCGACGAGGACGGCGGTGTCGGCGATGCCGGGGTCGGTGTCGACGTAGCGGATCTCCTCCACGGGCACCGAACCGCTCCAGGCACGCAGGGCGGCGGCGACGGGTGCGGCGAGCAGGTCCAGGCGGTCGACGGCGGGCCGGACATCGGAGAAGGCATCCATGGGCACGGGCATGGCGCCAAGTTAACAGCCGGAAGCGGGGGTTCGGTTCCGCGTCCCAGGGCGTGGGCGGGGCGGCAACGGCGGGCGCCGGTCGGCGGGAGGCGGGGCCGCCGGTGTTCGTGACGGCCGGAGCCGGGGGCGGTCCGGGCGCGGGAGCCCGTGCCGTCGGGTGCGCCGTCCGGCCGGCCGCCGGAGACCGGGAACCGGCCGGCTCCGTCAACACGTCGCGGGCGCCGTTCACCCACCGGCCGGCGTGGTGCCTTCGGGCTCGGGCGGGGTCTCCAGGGCGGAGAGGGCCACCAGTTGTTCGGGGGTGACGCCCTCCGGGACGGGGACGGGTGCCGGGGTGCGCAGCGGCGGCTGCCAGCCGGAGGCCGCCTCCCAGCGCCGGACGACACGGGCGGGGGCCCCGGCGACGACGGCGTGGTCGGGGACCTCACCGCGGACCACCGCACCCGCCGCGACGACCGCGTTCCGGCCGAGCCGGGCACCGGGCAGGATGACCGCGCCGGTGCCGATCCAGCTGCCCGGGCCGATGCTGACCGGTGCGCTGCGCGGCCACTGTTTGCCGACGGGCACCTCGGGGTCGTCGTAACTGTGGTTGGTGGTGGTGAGGTAGACACCCGGGCCGAAGAAGCAGTCGTCGCCGATGGTGAGCGGGACGTCGGCGATCACATGGCTGCCGCGCCCGAGGACGACGCCGTTGCCGAGGGTGAGGATCGGGTCGGGGCCCAGGTCGAGGTCGGGCATCATCCCGGCGGTCAGGGTGACGTCCTGGGCGATGATGCAGTGGTCGCCCAGGGATATCCAGGGGTCGCCGAAGACCGTGCCCTGCGGGAAGGCGAGGCGGGTGCCGGGGCCGATGGCGCGGAAGCGGTACGGTCCGGGGCGCTCGGCGGTGACCGCGCCGGCCCGGCTCATCCACCGCGTCCCGCGGTGCACGGCGCGCGAAGCGGCCCGGCGCCGCCAGGCGGCGAGGGAGGAGAACACGTTCTTGTTCGACACCACTCGCACACCGTACTCAGCGCGCCGGGCGCCCGGTCGCGCCCGCCCCTGTGATCTTCACCCCAGCCCGGCGGCGCGGGCCGGGGCCGCGGCTCAGCCGGTGAACGCGGCGGCGTGGGTCTCCGCGAGGTCCCGGTAGACGGCGGCGTTCAGCTTGATGCCCTCGCGCTCCTCGTCGGTCAGCTCCCGCTTGACCTTGGCGGGGACCCCGGCCACCAGCGAACCGGGCGGGACGACCATGCCCTGGGGCACCAGCGCCTGCGCGGCGATCAGCGAACCGGCGCCGATGTGCGCGCCGTTGAGGACGGTGGCGCCCATGCCGATCAGGACGTCGTCCTCGACGGTGCAGCCGTGCAGCACGGCGTTGTGACCGACCGAGACCCCGGCGCCGACGGTCACCGGGAAGCCGGGGTCGACGTGGACGGTGCAGTTGTCCTGGATGTTGCTGCCGGCGCCGACGGTGATCGGGCCGCAGTCGGCGCGCAGCACCGTCTGGTACCAGATGCTCGCCCGGGCGCCGAGCGTCACCTCGCCCAGCACGACCGAGGTCGGGGCGGTGAACGCCTCCGGGTCGACGACCGGTGCGGTGTTGCCCACGCCCGCGATGAGTGCGCCCTGCGCCATTGCCGTTCTCCTTCGTCCGTTCGAATCGCGCCGGGAGCACAGTAGGCGACGTGGCGGACGGCGCGTCAGGCGGCCTCGATCACCACGGGCCCCGGGGCGGCCGCGGCGGCTCCCGTACCCGCCGGGCGGACGAGCCCTCCGGACGGCTGCCCGGGCGCCGCTGCGCGGCTACCGGAAGCCGAGGTCCGGTTCGGTGCCGGTCAGTTCGCTGCTGACCGTCCAGAGGCGGGCGGCGGTGTCCGGGTCGGCCATGTGCGAGGGGACGGGCTCACGCCGGGGTGCGCCCCGCAGCCCGAAGACCCTCGGCCCCCAGAGGTCCCCGCCCGCCACCTCCGGGTCGAGGACGGCACGGACCACGGGCCGTGCCCCGGCCTCCTTGCCCTGCACCAGGAGTCCGGCGGGCAGGGCGCGCAGCCGTTCGCCCCGGGTCGTCACCCGGATCTGCGGGCGGGACGGGGTGAGCCCGTCCAGAGCGCCGCCGGGGTGGGCCACGACACTGCGTACCGGGCTGCCGATGGCGCGCAGCCGCCGGTCGAGGGCGAAGCCGAAGGACATCTGCGCCAGCTTCGAGCGGCCGTAGGTGCGCTTGGGCCGGTAGTCCCGGGTCGACTGCGGATCGTCCAGGTCCAGCCGTTCGGAGCGGGCGGCGAAGCTTCCCACCGTCACGATGCGGCCGGCCTCCGCCGCGGACAGCAGGGGGGCCAGCCAGCGGGTGAGCGCGAAGTGGCCGAGGTGGTTGGTGCCGAACATCAGCTCGTGGCCGTCGGCGGTCTCCCGGCGTGGCGGGTCGTCGAGCGCGACCCCCGCGTTGTGGACCACCGCGTCGAGACGGTCCACCTCAAGGCGGTCCACGGCGGTTTTCAGGGAGGACAGGTCGGCGAGGTCCAGTGGCAGGTGGCGTACCCGCGCGCCGGGGACCCGGGAGCGGATCGATGCCGCGGCGGCGTCGGCCTTCGCGGTGTCCCGGCTGCCGAGGACGACGACGGCGCCGGTGGCGGCGAGCTGCTCCGCGACGAAGTAGCCGATGCCGGCGTTCCCCCCGGTGACCAGGAAGGTTCGGCCCTCGGCCGAGGGCGGCCGGTGCGCGTTCCACGGTCGGCTCGGGGATGCGGTGGACACGATGGCGGGTTCCTTTGCTCGGGGCGGTGTGCTCACGGGGAGCACCGGCCCACACAAGATCGCAGCCGCCGCCGACACACCGCCGACAGCTCGACTCCACCGCCGACACGCCTCCGACCCCGCCGGAGAACAGCGGTGAGGGGGCAGGCCGCCCTCACGTACGGTCACGCGCCCCGCACGCCCGGCATGCGATCACGGCCGGTGGCGGGCAGGCTGAGGCCATGCAGCGCGCACCCGTCGTCGTGCACCCGCCCTGCTCGGGCGGGCGGCGCGTCACGCTCCACGGGCAGGACATCGGGCGGGCCCGGCGGCCGGGCGACATCGCCGCGTTCCTGCGCCGCGCCGGGTTCCCGGCGGCGGATCTGATCTGGGACGACGCGGGGATCTGCGAGTGGCGGGAGGGCGGGCCGGACATCTGGTTCACCCGCTGAAACGCCACCGGCCCGGCGGCAGAAGCCACCGGGCCGGGAGAGATGAGGCAAAGGGGTCAGTCGGTCGGGGCCGCGACCGGCTTCTCCTTCGCCGCCTCGCGTGCGGCGGCCGCCTTCTTCGCCCGCTGCTTCATGACGAGGAAGGAGCCGACGCCGAAGAGCAGGGCGGCGACCAGGCCCAGCCAGGAGAAGCGCCGGAGCCACGCCTCGGCGACCACGCCGACGCTGTAGATGAGGGCGGTGGTGCCACCGGCCCAGACGATGCCGCCGAGGATGTTGGCGATCAGGAACTTCCAGTACGGCATCTTCAGGACGCCCGACAGCGGACCGGCGAAGATCCGCAGCAGGGCGATGAAACGGCCGATGAAGACCGCCCACATGCCCCACTTGTGGAACTTCTCCTCGGCCATCGCGACATGGTCGGGCCCGAAGTGCTTGGGGAACTTCCGGCCCGCCCAGTCCAGCAGCGGCTGGCCACCCTTGCGGCCGATCAGGTAGCCGATCGAGTCGCCGATGATCGCACCGGCCGACGCACAGGCGCCCAGTACGAACGGGTCGATGTGGTCCTGGGTGGCGGCCAGGATCGCCGCGCTGACGAGGACGATCTCACCCGGCAGCGGAATGCCCAGGCTCTCCACGCCGATGACCACCCCGACCAGGAGATACACGCTGATGGCCGGTACCGTCGCCAGCCACTCCTGGATGTGCAAAGCCGCTTCCTCCGCATGGTGTCGGGCCCCCGTGGGCCGCTGCCCGGTGTCACCGAAGCCGGTGCATCCGATTCCCCCGGCGCGCCCGGATGGGCGCGCCTGGGAAGCGTACTCGACACCCCGGTACGGAGGCGGGGCCGCGCACGCGCCGGGGAGCGTCCGGAGGCGGGGTACGTCCGGGAGCAGCCGCGGGCACGGGGCGCGGAGAGGCCGGACGATTCCGCGCTCGCTCCCGGTCAGGCTCGGGTTCGGGTTCGGACTCGGGCGGGCCGACGGCGCCGGGTATCCGCCGGCCCCGGTCGTCGGCACCGGGTATCCGCCGGCCCCGGTCGTCGGCACCGGAAGGCGTGTCCCACGGGCCCTCACCGACGCGGGGGGCCGGCCCCTGCACCGCGCCGCCGGGCCGGACGCCCGGACGCTCCGGGGCTCCGGGGAGGACGGCTCCGCCGTCCCGGCGCCGGATGCCGGGGCCCCGCCGCGATCGGGCCCTCCGCCGCGCTCCGCGCCGTCCATCCGCCCGGGAAGAGCCCCCGGTGCCTTCGCCCGCCGGAGAGACCGGAGAGTCCCGCGGCCCTCGCGCCCGGTCTCCGCGCTCAGCTGTGGGGACGGAGGGTCCACACGACAGTCATCTCCCCTGTGACCGCCTCGTCCTCGCGCTGGATGACGATGTCCACCGGGAACTCCGGCCGCTCCCCCGCGTCGAGCTCCGCGACGACCTCGGCCCTCGGGCGCCCGAGCGTGGCGGTGGCCGTCACCGGCCCCTTGGCGACCTTCTTGTAGCCGATCTCGGCCCGCACGGCGAGCGGGACGGCCCGCGAGAGCTGGTCCCCGAACGCGGAGAGGACGATGGCCCCGCTGGCCGACTCCGCCAGCGTGAACATGGCTCCCGCGTGCGGGCCGGCGATGTGGTTGTGGTAGTCCGCCTGGTCGGGGAGGCGGAGCACCGCGCGTTCCGACGTCACGTCCAGGAACTCCAGGTTCAGGGTGCGCACCATCGGCACCGTGGCGGCGAGCATCTCGCCGATCGACATGTTTTCGGCTGTCATGCGCCCGATGCTACCCGCCGGTAGCATCGGGCACCATCCCCGTTTCCGGCACCGGCCCGGGGTAAGTGCCCTGGTCGCGGGCGCCCTCCACGGCTCCGCCGGAACCGGCGGGCGGCCCGCCCGGCCCGCGCCGCGGGCCGCGGCGAGCGGCTTCCGGCGGAGCGGCCCGCTCCGGCAGGCACGGCGCCGGCCGCCGCATATCGTGGACGCCCATGACGACAACCGCACCGCCGCCGCCCGGGAGACCCGGCCCGCAGCGCACCGCCGGCCCGCTCCCCCGCCCCGTACTCCCGGCCGCCGCGGCGGCGGTGCGGCGGTGAGGGCGCGGCCGGCCTGGGCGGGGCGGAACTACACGATCCTCACGGCCGCCACGGTCATCTCGGGGCTCGGCCACTCCGGTGCGCTGATCGCCGCCGCGTTCGCGGTGCTGGGGGCGGGCGGCTCCGCCACCGACGTCGGACTGGTCGCCGCCGCCCGCACCGTGCCGCTCGTCGCGCTGGTGCTGGTCGGCGGGGCGCTCGCCGACCGGCTGCCGCGGCATCGGGTGATGGTCGCGGCCAACGCCCTCAGCTGCGTCTCCCAGGGCGGCTTCGCGCTGCTGGTGCTGACCGGCGAACCGCGGCTGTGGCAGATGGCGCTGCTCGCGGCGCTGGGCGGCACCGGACAGGCGTTCTTCGCGCCCGCCTCGGAGGGCATGGTGCTCGCCAGCGTCTCCGGGGAGCACACGTCACGGGCGTTCGCGGTGTACCGGATGGGCATGAACGGCGCCAACATCGGCGGCGCCGCGCTCGGCGGCGCGCTGATCGCGGCCGTCGGACCGGGCTGGGTGCTCGCCGCCGACGCCGCCGCCTTCGCCGGTGCCGGGGCGCTGCGCGCCTTCCTCCGGGTGGGCGAGGTGCCGCCGCGCACCGGCGACGGCGGCCTGGTGCGGTCCCTGCGCGAGGGCTGGCGCGAAGTGATCTCGCGGCCCTGGCTGTGGTCGGTGGTGGTGCAGTTCGCCGTGGTCAACGCGGTGATCGCGGCGGCGGAGGCGGTCTACGGCCCGCTGGTGGCCGATGCGCACCTGGGCGGTCCGGGCCCCTGGGGCGTGGCGCTCGGGGCGTTCGGCGCGGGCACCCTGGCCGGGGCGCTGCTGATGACCCACTACCGGCCCCGGCGGCTGCTGCTCACCGGTTCGCTCTGCATCTTCCCGCTCGCCCTGCCGTCGGCGGCGCTGGCGGTCCCGCTCCCGGCCGGCTGGCTGACCGTGGTGATGGGGCTGACGGGCGTGTCCGTCGAGATCTTCTCGGTGACGTGGATGACGGCGCTGCACCAGGAGATCCCGGAGGAGAAGTTCTCCCGGGTCTCCTCGTACGACTGGCTGGGCTCGCTCGCCGGGATCCCGCTCGCCACCGCGCTCGCCGGCCCCGTACAGGAAGCCGTCGGCCTGCACGCCGCGCTGTGGGGGTGTGCCGGGGTGGTCGTGCTGCTGACCGCGGCGGTGCTGTGCGTCCCGGACGTGCGGCGGCTGACCCGGCGGGCCACGGGCACGGCGGCGGGCGTCACGCCGCCGGCGGCGCCGGTGGCGGAGGATCCGGTGGCCGGCTGAGGCGGCGGGCCGCCGGCCGGTCAGCCGAGGCTGAACGCGCCCCGCGGCGGCTCGGGCGAGGCGACCGCGTCGGCGTCCCGGACCGGGACGGCGTCACCGGTCAGCCGGCGCAGGGCGGCGCCGTATGTCACCCGGGCCGGGAAGGCGTCGCCGGCCGCGCGGCGGGTCAGCGCGGCGAGCGGCAGCGGGGCCGCGGAGGCGACGAGGACGGTGTTGCCGAAGCGGCGGCCGCGGAGCACCGCCGGTTCGGCGATCAGCGCCACCTCGGGCCAGACCGCGGCGGCGCCCGCGAGCTGGCCGCGCAGGAACGTGAAGGGGGCGCCGTCGGCGAGGTTCGCCGCGTAGACCCCGCGGGGGCGCAGGACGCGGGCCACGGCGCGGGCGTAGCTGACGGTGGTCAGATGCGCGGGGACCCGGGAGCCGCCGAAGACATCGCCGATGACGAGGTCGGCGGAGCCCGCGGGCGCCGCCTCCAGCGCCTGCCGGGCGTCGCCCGCGTGGACGCTGATACCGCTCTCCGCGGGCAGCGGCAACTCCTCGGCGACGAGGGCGAGCAGGCCCCGGTCGGCCTCGACGACGCGCTGGCGGGAGCCGGGGCGGGTGGCCGCGGTGTAGCGGGGCAGGGTCATCGCGCCGCCGCCGAGGTGGAGGACGTCGAGCGGCTCCCCGGGCGGCGCGGTCTCGTCCAGGACGTGGGCGAGGCGGCGTACGTACTCGAACTCCAGGTGTTCAGGGGCGTCGAGGTCCACGTAGGACTGCGGGGCGCCGTCGACGGTCAGCAGCCGGGCCCGGGGCCGGTCGACGTCGGGCAGGAGTCGGGCGGTGCCGCCGTCCACGGCACGGATGACCGGTATCGGCTCGGAGGGTGCGTCCACTCCCCCATTGTGCCGGGCGGGCGGAGGCGGAACGGCGACGGGCGCGGGGGCGGCCGGGTACGCCCGCGGCGCCCGCCCTGAGCGGCGCGCCCCATGGACCCCTGGTGGGCGGGGGCCCGTCGGTTACGCTCCCGACGTGTTCGAACCCGCCGCGCCCTCCGACGGTCCCGCCGCGCGCGCCGTGCGCGTGCTCCTCTCCCCCTGGTGCCGGCTGGCGCTGCTCGCGGCGCTGCTGGCCTGCGCGGCGGCGGGGATGCTGTGGTGGCAGCCGCAGCGGCTGCTGACCGGGGATCTGCCGGAGCGGATGACGGGGCCCGGCGCGCTGGTCGTCTACGCCCTGGCGTACGGCGTGTGCACCACGGCGTTCGTGCCGCGGCCGTTCCTCAACCTCGCGGCGGGCGCGGTGTTCGGCAGCGGCGCGGGGAGCGGCACCGCGCTGGCCGGGACGGTGCTGGGCGCCGGGTTCGCGTTCGGGCTGGGCCGGTGGCTGGGGCAGGACGCCCTGCGGCGGTTGCTGCGGGCGCGGTGGCTGACCGCCGCCGACCGGCAGCTGAGCGAGCACGGTTTCCGTTCCATGCTGGTGGTCCGGCTGCTGCCGGGGCTGCCGTTCTGGGGGACCAACTACTGCGCCGCGGTCTCCCGGATGCGCTGGTCACCGTTTCTGCTGGCCACCGCGGTGGGCAGCGTCCCCAACACCGTGGCGTACGCGGTCGCGGGGGCGCGGGCGGCCGCCCCCACCTCACCGGCGTTCCTGCTCGCGATGGCGTTCATCGCGGTGAGCGGGCTGGTGGCGGCGGGCCTCGCCTGGCGCAAGCGGGCGGCGCTGCGCGGCGGCTGACCGGCGGTCACCGGGTGGCCGTCCGGGCGTGGCCCGCCGTACACCTTCCGTCGTTACGGTGCCCGGGCCGCCACATGATCGCCTTCGCCGTCCGCCGTGCCGTGCCGCTTCCCCGACGCCCGGCGGCGCGCGGGGGCGGGCGGGGGCGGGCGGCCTCATCCCGGGATTGCCGCCCCATGAGCTGGTTCGCTTCCTTCGTCCTCGGACTCGTCCAAGGGCTGACCGAGTTCCTGCCCATCTCCTCCAGCGCCCATCTGCGGCTGACCGCCGCGTTCGCGGGCTGGCACGATCCGGGCGCGGCGTTCACCGCCATCACCCAGATAGGCACCGAAGCCGCGGTGCTGCTGTATTTCCGCGCCGACATCGCGCGGATCGTCTCGGCGTGGGCACGGTCGCTGTTCGACCGCCGGATGCGGAGCGATCACGACGCGCGGACGGGCTGGCTGGTGATCGTGGGGTCGGTGCCGATCGGGGTGCTGGGGCTGACGCTGAAGGACGCGATCGAGGGGCCGTTCCGCGATCTGCGGCTGATCGCCACCACGTTGATCGTGCTGGGCCTCGTCCTGGGCTTCGCCGACCGGCGGGCGGCGCGTGCCGAGCACGGCGGACGCCACCGCGCCGCCGCCCGCCGCAAGGACCTCGGCGACCTGAGCGTCCGCGACGGCCTGGTCTACGGCGTCTGCCAGGCGATGGCGCTGATCCCGGGCGTCTCCCGCTCCGGCGCCACGATCAGCGGCGGTCTGCTGATGGGCTACACCCGCGAGTCCGCCGCCCGCTACTCCTTCCTGCTCGCCGTCCCCGCCGTCCTCGCCTCCGGGCTCTACGAGTTGAAGGACGCGGGCGAGGGCAACGTCGCCTGGGGACCGACGCTGCTCGCCACGGCCGTCGCGTTCGCCGTGGGGTACGCGGTGATCGCGTGGTTCATGAAGTTCATCAGCACGAAGAGCTTCCTGCCGTTCGTCGTCTACCGCATCGTCCTGGGCCTCGTGCTGTTCGCCCTGGTAGGAACGGGTTTTCTGACTCCGGACACGGGCGCTTCGGCGGGATGAGGCAGTGCACACCGCTGCCCCAGGCCCGGTTCCCGTGCGGAGGTTTGTCGTGGAGGACCGAGAGTTGACGGCTCCCCGCGTGTCCGCGTACGCGGACGTGAGCACACGTCTTGCGCTGCTCAGTGACAGCCGTCTCGGCGATGCGCTGGCCACCTCGTCGGAGCTGGGCTCCGGGGTCGGCGGGCGGTCGGCGCAGCTGCAGGTCGAAGGGGTGCCCGTCTTCGTCAAGCGGATCCCGCTGACGGACCGGGAAATGCGGCCGGAGAACCTGCGGTCGACGGCCAATCTGTTCGATCTGCCGCTGTTCTACCAGTACGGAATCGGGTCGGCCGGATTCGGAGCCTGGCGTGAACTGGCCGCACATGTCATGACCACCGGGTGGGTTCTGGAGAATGCCTGCACGGATTTTCCGCTGATGTATCACTGGCGGATTCTGCCCGACCAGCCGCCCACCGGATTCATGGACCTCTTCGGCGGACTTGAAGCGACCGTCGCACATTGGGAGGGCTCACCGGCCGTACGGCGCCGGCTGGAGGAGATCGGCGCGTCGTCCTTCAGCCTCTTCCTGTTCCTGGAGTACGTCCCGCGGACGCTCAGCATCTGGCTCGACGAGAAGCGGGAGGAGCGTGCGGCGGGCGCCGCGATCGAGTCGCCATATCCGTGGGTGGAGAAATCCCTGAAGCGCGGGATCGAATTCATGCGTTCCCGCGGTCTGAGCCACTTCGATGCCCATTTCAGGAATGTACTGACCGACGGACGGCAGCTGTATTTCACCGATTTCGGTCTCGCCGTCAGCAACCGTTTCGCGCTCTCGGCGGAGGAATCCGCCTTTCTGACGCTCCATGCCGGGTACGACCGCGGTTACACCGTGAGCCACCTGCTTCGCCACCACGCGCTCAAGGAGGTGTGCGACGACGACGGCAGGGAGGCGTTCTTGCAGGACTGGATCGCGGGCCGCCGGCCCGAGGTGCCGCCCGAGATCGGTGCCCTCCTCGACCGGTACGCCCGGTGCGCCGTGGCCCTGGAGGCGTTCCACCGCCGGCTGCTCAGGAAGAGCAAAACGACCCCGTATCCCGCCCTGGAGATTCAGCAGGCGCTGAACAGCGTCTGCGGGCCGCTGAGCTGACCGGCCGCCACCCGCCGGTACCAGGCCCCCACCGGCTCCGCGGCGGCCGTCAGATCGAGGCGGTGCGTCCAGCCGAGGGCGGTGGCCGCCTTGCGGCCGGCCGGCCGGAGCAGGGTGTCCTCGGCGAACCTCGGCCCTTGGCTCCGGTGCGTGTACGCAAGGACGAGCCCGTGCTCGTGAAGCGGACCGCTGAGGGCTCCCCCACTGGCGCCCCCGTCCGAGATCCGGACCAGGTGCGGACCAACTTGGCTGCGCATCGGGCGATTCCACCCGTTGCTGCAGGTCAGGAGCAGGTGGTGCGGCATACCACCAGCAGACCTCACGCACTGATGTGGTACGCCTTGCGCAATGTCTCGTGCACGGTCCACCGTGTACGGTCGCCCTCGCGCAGCACACAGGCGTCCCCCGGGCCCACTTGGAGCACCGCACCGCCCTCGACCTCGATCGTGGCGCGTCCGCTGACGACCACGAACAGCTCGTTGGCCTCGGTGTCCGTGACCACGCCCGGCGTGATCTGCCAGATGCCCCGGACCTGCCGGCCGTCCGGCGACTCCCACAGCACCTTCCCGGTCACCACGGGCTCCCCGGAGACGATCTGGGCGGGGTCCAGCGGCTCCTGCTCCAGTTCGGCATCCGGGATGCCGGAAATATTGACGACGAACGATGCGGGCGCCATGTCGGATCCGGCCAGCTGGGCATCAGACTCGTGAGCATTCATGGCGGTGAGGCTATCGCCCGTCTCCGCACCGGCCGCAGCCGCTCCCCAGGTGTGCGCGCGCCTCCCTGCCCGGCGGGTACGCCCTTGCTCCTTCCCGGCGGTAGCCCCCGTCAGGGGGTTGGCGTTGCGGACTCGTATCCCTACCGTGTGAGCAAAACATGAGTACCTCTCACTTTTAAGGATCGTGACGATGACCCTCGCTCACCCTCCGCACCGCGGACGCAGATCCCTCTCGGCGGTCCTTCTGCTCTGCACCGCGATGGCCCTGATGCTCGGCCCCGTGCCCAGCTCCGCGGCGGAGCCCCACTGGTGGGATCCGACCGCGCGGCCCACGCCCGACGCTCAGATCAACGTCACGGGCGAGCCCTTCAAGGGCACCGACTCCCGGGGAAACGTGCGGGGCTTCGTCGACGCCCACGACCACATCATGTCCAACGAGGGCTTCGGCGGCCGGCTGATCTGCGGCAAGCCGTTCTCGGAGCAGGGCGTCGCCGACGCGCTCAAGGACTGCCCCGAGCACTACCCCGACGGCTCGCTCGCCATCTTCGACATGATCACCAAGGGCGACGGCAAGCACGACCCCAACGGGTGGCCCACCTTCAAGGACTGGCCCGCCCACGACTCGCTGACCCACCAGCAGAACTACTACGCCGGGATCGAGCGGGCCTGGCGCGGCGGCCAGCGGGTACTGGTCAACGACCTGGTCACCAACGGCGTGATCTGCTCGGTGTACTTCTTCAAGGACCGCAGCTGCGACGAGATGACCGCCATCCGCCTGGAGGCGAAGAAGTCGTACGACATGCAGGCATTCGTCGACAAGATGTACGGCGGCCCGGGCAAGGGCTGGTTCCGGATCGTCACGGACAGCACGCAGGCTCGAGAGGTCGTAGAGCAGGGCAAGCTGGCCGTCGTCCTGGGAGTCGAGACCTCGGAGCCGTTCGGCTGCAAGCAGATCCTGGACATCGCACAGTGCAGCAAGGCGGACATCGACCGGGGCCTGGACGAACTGAAGGAACTGGGCGTCAGCAGCATGTTCCTGTGCCACAAGTTCGACAACGCCCTGTGCGGGGTGCGCTACGACTCCGGCGCCCTCGGTACGGCCATCAACGTGGGCCAGTTCCTGTCGACCGGCACGTACTGGAAGACCGAGGACTGCCGCGGTCCGCAGCACGACAACCCGATCGGCAACGCGCCGGCGCCGGAGGCGGAGAGGCGGCTGCCCGAGGGCGAGAAGGTCCCGACCTACGCGTCGGGCGCGCAGTGCAACACCCGCGGCCTCACGGACCTCGGCGCGTACGCGGTGCGCGGCATGATGAAGCGCCACATGATGCTCGAACTCGACCACATGAGCGTCAAGAGCGCCGGCCAGGCACTCGACATCCTGGAGTCGGAGTCGTACCCCGGCGTCATCTCCTCGCACAGCTGGATGGACCTCGGCTGGACCGAACGCCTTTACCAGCTCGGCGGGTTCACCGCCCAGTACATGAGCCAGTCCCAGGGCTTCGTCGGCGAGGCCGCGCGCACCAAGGACCTGCGCGAGAAGTACCACGTCGGCTACGGCTACGGCACCGACATGAACGGCGTCGGCGGCTGGCCCGCCCCGCGCGGCGCGGACGCCCCTGACCCGGTGACATACCCCTTCCGCAGCGTGGATGGCGGCTCGGTGCTCGACAAGCAGACCACCGGCGAGCGCACCTGGGACTTCAATACCGTCGGCGGCGCGCACTACGGCATGGTCCCGGACTGGATCCAGGACATCCGCAACGTCGGCGGCGAGGAGGTCGTCCAGGACCTGCTCTCGGGCGCCGAGTCCTACCTCCGCACCTGGGGCAACGCCGAGAAGTACACGTCCGGGAAGAACCTGGCCTCGGGCGCGGCCGCCTCGGCGTCCTCTTCGGAGTGGTGGAATCCGTTCGAAAGCTTCGCGCCCGGCAAGGCCGTGGACGGCGACACGGGCACTCGCTGGGCCAGCGAGTGGAACAACGGCCAGTGGCTGCGGATCGACCTCGGATCCGTGAAGCCGGTCAAGCGCGTCACCCTCGACTGGCAGGCGGCGTATGCGAAGTCGTACCGCCTTGAGCTGTCGGATGACGGCACGGACTGGAGGACGGCATGGTCCACGGACTCCGGTGACGGCGGCCTCGACACGGCGCGGTTCGCCGAAGCCCAGGCGCGCTACGTACGCGTCAAGGGGCTGGAGCGCGGCACCCGGTGGGGCTACTCGCTGCGCGAGGTCGGCATCTACGCCGACTGAGCCGCCCACCAGGCGGTGCCTGGGGCCGGCCGCTGGCCCTGGGGCAGGCCGTCAGGGTCGGGTGTCGCGATCGGCTCCCTCGTGCTCTCCGCCTCATTCATGATCATCGGCAAGCGGCGCGTGCTCGTCTTCCTCGGCGGCGCCACGATGGCCGTAGCGGCGGTCCCCCTCGCACTGCGGCCCACGTGGGCCGTGACGCCGGTCTCGGCCCTGGCCGATCTGATGACATCGCTGCCCTATGTGCTGGTTCCGCCCCTTGCCTCGGTCGTGCTCGGCAGTCTGGGGGCTACCGCTCGCCGTTCCTCTGCTCCGCGGGCATGTCCGTCCTGGGCGCGGCCATGGCCTGGAAGGTCAGGAGCGTCCGCTGAGCCGGCCGGCGGGTGTCATCGGAGCCGGTCGTTCAAATAGCTGTTGAGGACGCGTTTGCATTCGGCGATCAGCCGGGCGTCGCCCTGCGGATCGGTGGCGAACGCGAGTTTCAGCACGGTGTCCGCGCATTCGAGTGCCACCCGCAGGGCGATGTCGAGTTCGGCGTCGTCCTGTCCCCCGGTCAGGGTGGCGGTGAGTGAGCGCAGTCTGCCGGCGACTGCGGTGTTGTTGTCCAGGGTCGGCTCCAAGAGGTGGTCCTGCCCCACCGCGCCGAAGTCGACCACGCCGAACCCGGCGATCGTCCGACGCATGGTGACGAACTCGTCGACGGTCACCTCCACGATGCCCGCGATGCCTCCGGGCTCCTCGCGCTCAAGGCGGCCCGCCACCCTCGCCATGAAGGACTCCAGGTTGCGGACGGCGAGCGCGCCGATCAGTCCCTCCCTGTCGGAGAAGAACTGGTAAAGGGTGCCGATGGGCACGTCGGCCCTGCGGGCCACTTCCTTGGTGGTCAGCCCGGCATAACCGACCTCGTCCAGGACGTGGGCGCAGGCGTCCAGCAGGCGTTCGAAGCGTTCGGCGCTGCGCTTCTGGACCGGCATCCTGCGCAGCGTCCCGGCATTGCGGTCTTGGTTCACGCTTCCATCATCCCACCCGAGAAGTTAACGTGAGTCGTGCTCATGTTTCAGGAGGCAGACGTGACACTCAATCATCTCCCCGCCGACTTCATCTGGGGCGCCTCGACGGCGTCGTATCAGATCGAGGGCGCCACTGAAGAGGACGGCCGCGGGCCGTCGGTATGGGACACCTTCACCGCGCGGCCGGGCACGGTCCGCGACGGGCACACCGGTGACGTGGCCTGCGACCATTACCATCGGTACGAGGAGGACCTCGCACTGATGGCCGAGGCGGGCCTCACCGGCTACCGCTTCTCCGTCGCCTGGCCCCGGATCCGGCCCACCGGCGCGGGCGAGGTCAACCCGCAGGGCCTGGACTTCTACGACCGGCTGGTCGACGGCCTGCTCGCACGCGGCATCGAACCCGTCCCGACCCTCTACCACTGGGACCTCCCACAGGCCCTGGAGGACGGCGGCGGCTGGCTGAACCGCGACACCGCGTACCGCTTCGCCGAGTACGCCGCCCTCATGGCCGACCGGCTCGGCGACCGCGTCCAGAAGTGGATCACGCTCAACGAGCCGTTCATCCACATGGTCTGGGGCTACGGTCTCGGCATCCATGCGCCGGGCCGCACCCTCTTCCTGGACTGTCTCCCCGTCGCCCATCACCAGCTGCTCGGCCACGGCCTGGCGTTGCGGGAGCTGCGGGCGCGCGGCCTCCAGGTGATGATCGCCAACAACTGCACCCCGGTCCGGCCCGCCTCGGACGCGGCCGCCGACCGCGCCGCCGCGCGCGCCTACGACGCTCTGCACAACCGCCTGTTCAACGACCCGATCCTCACGGGCGCCTACCCCGACCTGTCGGCCTTCGGCGCGGACGCCACCCTGGGCGGCTCCGTCCAGGACGGTGATCTCGATCTGATCTCGGCCCCCTTGGACGCGCTCGGCATCAACTACTACAACCCGACCCGGATCCAGGCGCCGACGTCCGAAGGGCTGCCCTTCGAGGAGGCCCCCATCGAGGGCTTCCGCCGCACCGCTTTCGGCTGGCCCGTCGTTCCTGACGGCCTACGGGAACTGCTCGTCGGCCTCAAGGAGCGCTACCCGGCACTTCCGCCGGTCCACATCACCGAGAACGGCTGCTCGACCGAGGACGTCGTCGACGCGGACGGCAGCGTCCAAGACCTCGACCGCATCGACTACCTGGACACCCATCTGCAGGCCGTCGATGACGCCGTGGCCCAAGGAGTGGAGGTGCGGGGCTACTTCACCTGGACCCTGATCGACAACTTCGAATGGGCCGAGGGCTTCCACCAGCGCTTCGGTCTCGTACACGTCGACCACGACACCCAGGTCCGCACCCCGAAGGCGTCCTTTGCGTGGTACCGCGACCTCATCCGTGCTCAGCGCGGTTGAGCCGCCCACCGAACTCGCCCGGATCGCACGAGGGGACTTCTCGCGATGACCGCGTCACCCCCGCACGGAAGTCTGACAACGATGTCGGCTCGATGACGACTGCGGGCAGAGGTCCGCCTGGTCCGTGCTGTCCTCGTTGGGCATCTATCCGGTCAACCCGGCATCGGCGAAGTACGCGGTCGGCAGCCCGTTCTCCGACCGGGCCGACGTTCATCTGCCCGGCGCCTACCGCCCGTTGGTGATTTCCGCCAAGGGGCGGCGGACAACCCCTGCATCAGGTCGCTGTCCCTGAACGGCAAGAGCGTCAATCAGCCCGTGCTGAGCCACGCCGACCTCCTGAAGGGCGGCAAGCCGCGCTTCACGATGAGCGGCACACCGCAGTACCGGGGCTCCTGACCCACGCCCGGCGCGGCCCACCCCACCCAGCGACCGCGCCGGCACACGCCCCGCAGAAAAGGCGTGGTGATGCGCCCCGCGGCCCTGCGCGAGACCACCCGCCGGGCCGCAGCCAAGACCGCGGCGGCCGGGCGGCGCGGATGTCCGGCTCCAGGGGAGAAGCCCGACGCGTGGGTCGCCCGCCATGCACACCCCGACCGGCCGGTCCGAGGCCGGCCGGATACAGTGCGCGCGACGGCAGCCCGGTGCCCAAGGAGGGGACGCGTGACCGAGACCAGCGAGGCGCGATCCGTCGACAGCGCAGCGCACGAGGCTCAACGGAGCCGACTACAGCGCCTGATGCGCCACCTCCCCCTGATCGCCCCCGTTCTGCTGTGGACCGTGCCCTGCTGGCTACTGTTGTACGCCGGTCAGCACTGGCCGCTCGCCGTCACCCTGGCCGGCACCACCCTGTTCGCCCTCGGCCTGATCGTCATGCCGCTCGCGATGGTGCGCGGCCACGGCCGGCGGCAGCAGGACCGCGCGGCGATCACCGGGGACACTCTGCTGGGCATCATCTGGACCTTGTTCACCTGGTCCGTTCTGCTCAGCGTCCTGCTGCGCCTCGCCCTGACCGTGACCGGCGTCGGCGACGGACAGGACCGGGCCCGGACCGTCACCGCGGCGACCCTCGCCACCGCCGCCGCATTGCTCGCCTGGGGGTACGTCGAGGCCCGCCGGGTACCACGGGTACGCCGCCTCGACGTACCGCTTCCGCGCCTGGGAGCCGAGCTGGACGGAACGCGGGTCGTCCTCATCACCGACACCCACTACGGCCCGCTCGACCGCGCCCGCTGGTCGGCCCGGGTCTGCGACACGGTGAACGCCCTGGAGGCCGATCTGGTCTGCCACACCGGAGACATCGCGGACGGCACGGCGGAACGCCGCCGCGCCCAGGCCACTCCGCTCGGCACCGTGCGGGCCACCCGGGCCCGGGTCTACGTCACCGGCAACCACGAGTACTACAGCGAGGCCCAGGGGTGGGTCGACCTGATGGACGAGCTGGGCTGGGAGCCGCTGCGCAACCGTCATCTGCTGCTCGAACGCGGCGGCGACACCCTTGTGGTCGCCGGCGTCGACGACGTCACCGCCGGGTCTTCCGGCCTGGCCGGCCACCGGGCCCACCTCGCCGGAGCCCTGCACGGCGCCGACCCCGACCTGCCCGTCCTGCTCCTGGCCCACCAGCCCAAGTTCGTCGACCGGGCCGCGGCAAGCGGCGTCGACCTCCAACTCTCCGGCCACACCCACGGCGGCCAGATCTGGCCCTTCCACCATCTCGTCCGCATCGACCAGCCCGCCCTCGCCGGCCTCAGCCGCCACGGCACCCGCACCCTTCTCTACACCAGCCGCGGCACGGGCTTCTGGGGCCCGCCCTTCCGCGTCTTCGCCCCCAGCGAGATCACCCTGCTCGTACTCCGCTCCCAGCGGCCACCTCGCGCCGGTACCGCCGGTGCCCCGAGGAACGCTCGACGGGGCTGACGCCGCACAGCGGCGCATGACGCCTCGCTGTGCGGCCTTCCGGGACCGGGTGCCGTCCCGCTCGCCATGGACCTTGCGGGCCGGGCCCACCAGGCGTCGTGGACCGGGGTGAGCTTGCCTGCGGACCGGGCCTGTTCCAGGGCCGTAGCTCCGGGAAGGCGCCGGGCCCCGTCCCTCACTCACCTGCGCTCACCCCAGGACTCAGCCGGCGTCGGGTGGGGAGCGGTGAGGCCGGGCAGGAGGTGTGTCCTGCCCGGCCTCACCGGTGTCCTGAGCCCCGCCGCTCCGGTGGGGAGCGGTTGTCCCCGGGGGCCCAGGCGGGCTGTGTTCCGCCGGGATGGCTGGGTGGATCAGTAGGCGGAGTTGACGTTGTCCATGGAGCCGTAGCGGTCGGCGGCGTAGTTGGAGGCTGCGACGATGTTGGCCACCGGGTCGGTGAGCGAGTCCTTGGTGCCGTCGACGTGGTAGGTGTCGAAGGTCGGCTGGATCACCTGGAGCAGGCCCTTGGAGGGGATGCCGTTCTGGGCGTTGACGTCCCAGTTGTTCTGGGCCTGGGGGTTGCCGCCGGATTCGCGGATGATGTTCTTCTTGAGGCCGTCGTAGGAACCGGGGATGTTCTTGGCGTCCATGACGTCGAGCGCGGTGCGGATCCAGCCGTCGAGGTTGTCGCCGTGCTCCTTCTTGCCCTGCTCGACCAGCTTGGTGACCTGCTGGGCCCCCGCGTCCTTCGCGTCGGCCTTGTCGGCCTGGTGCGCCACGGTGGCGGCGGAGACGACGGCGGGGGTGCGGGCGGGGGCCGGGGCGGCGTGGGCCGGGGTCGGGGCCAGTGTGACGGCGGCCGCGGCGGCGCCGACGGTGGCGAGGCCGGCGATCGTGTACGTGCGGAAGCGGGTGGCGGTGGTGGCAGTCATGGTGAACCTCTCCATTCGGGGACATCTCGTGGGGAGGCCGACAGGAGGTCGGCGGCACGCACGCTGGGTGCGTGCTCGACGCGGCTGTCGCGTCGTGGGGCCGGGTCAGGCACAGGCGGAGTGGTCGTCCGTCCGGTCCGGCGCTCGGCTCCCCGGTACGTCCACCACGTTGCGAGAGGCCTGCCGCCCGGCGCAAACATGTGACCTACGACCACAGGTAGCAGGCGGCGGCGGGCAGGACCGAGAGGGGCGCTCGTGATGCCGGTGTCTGCTACTACCGGGCTTCCGGTGTGACGGGCGTCCCGTGCCTGCCCTCACACTCCCACGCCAAATCGGGACGTATCGGACCGCGCGAAGTGACCGTGAGTTCGACAGTGATTACTGTCCAGCGCCGGGACCGCACGGCGGCCCTCGCCCGCCCCGGAGGGCGCCACGGCGAACAACTTCCGCACCTGTGAAGCGATGGCGCCTCGGGTTCGAGCAACTGCCCGCCGAATGCGAGCTGAGACGCACCCGCCGTTCGTCAAGAGCTTCGTCGCGTACCGAGCGACCCACGGAAGTTGCGGGACGAGATCTCAGCCGCCTACACCGCGCCGGAAAGCCCTCGGCCGTCCCGGCGTCGGGCACGGGCGGGCGGGCCTGGTGGCCAGGACCGGGCCGTACCGATTTCGGCCCGGCGGGCACAGCAGCCGGGCAGATGGTGGAGTCCGCCCGGATGCGACGAGCCCTCGTCGACTCGGCACCGCGGGAAGCGCATGCGGAGCGCGAGGACCGTCAACGGGGTGTACCGGCGGAGTCCACGGGCCGGGCGCCACACGCCGTCGGTTGATCAGGCCGCGAGCCGTTCACACAGGCGCTGGTCACGGTGTCCCCGGCAGCGCCGGGGCGGTGGGACGGCGCACCGGGTCCGGCACGTGCGCATACCGGACCCGGACATACGAGGTCCACGCCCACGAGATGCTCCAGCAGGACCTGCTCTCCGACGCCGTCGAACGGCTGGCCGAAGCGGGCTCCTGCGTCATCCTCCTGTCCGCCACCTCCCTGGAGCGTCCTCGCCTCGGGCACCTCGGCAAGCCGGCCCGGGCCGTGCCGGCACGGTGCCGGCACCGGCCCGGGCCGGGTGGTGGTTCACCGGGGGGCGAGATCGACCGTTCCGGTCGCGCCGTCCACGGTGATCCTCTGGCCGGAGCGGATCAGCTGTGTCGCGCCGGTGACGCTCACCACTGCGGGAATCCCGTACTCGCGGGCCACCGTGGGCCCGTGCGCCATCGGCGAGCCGGTTTCGGCGACCAGCCCGCCCGCGGTCAGGAACAGCGGTGTCCAGCCCGGGTCGGTGGTGGGCGCGACGAGGATCTCCCCCGGCTCCAGGCGTGCGTCCGCCGGATCGAGAACGACCCGTGCGACCGCGGTGACCGTTCCCGGCGCTCCGGCCACCCCGGCCAGCAGCCCCTCGCGCGGTGCGGTGGGGGGAACGGCCGCCTCCGGGTCGGTCCCGTCGGACAGAAGGACCCGGGGTATGTACCGGCGTCGCTTCTCCCGGTCGTAGGTCTCCCGGCGTTCGGCGATCAGCTCCCTGAAGTCCGCCCCGTCCACGGCCTGCCGGGCCTCACGGAGGTCGAGGAACATCACGTCGTGGCAGCACTCCAGCAGGCCACGGTCGGCCAATTCCCCACCGACCAGCAGCATTTGCTCGCGCATCTGGGCAATCGCGTACAGCCAGGCGAACTTCGGCAGCTCCCGCAGCCCGCCGAGCTCGCGGGCCCGGCGCAGGAAGAACCCGACGGCACCCGCCCGTACCCGCCCCAGGCCGCGGGCGCGCTCCACCAGCTCCCCGAGCATGGCCTCGGCGTCCGCCGCCGCCTTCGCGAACCGCCGGTCGGGGGCCTGTTCCGGGTCGGTGACCAGAAGATAGTTGGCGATCATCGAGAAGACCGGTGCGGGATCCTCCGCCCAGCGCGGCACACCGAGGTCGATCTCGGCGGCGCTGCGCCGGCCGTACCGTGCCAGGAACGCGCCGAGCCCGAACTCCGGCAGCTCCCCCGCGAAGTAGCGGGCGGCGAGCTCGGCCGGCGGCGTGTCCAGGAGCACACCGCTGTGCTGCCGGGCACGGCGCGCCAGGTGCCACAGCTCCAGATCCATCTCCGTGGTGGTGTTGTTCGGCATGCCGCGCAACACCGTCTCGACCTCACCGGCGGTGGCGGCGCCCCTCAGCAGGGCCACCGGGACGCGCGCCGCGAGGAGGCCGACCGCCACAGGCCAGTACAGGTCCGCGAGCGTCCTCTTGTGGAAGACCGACTTCTGGACGTTCTCGACGAAGTGCAGCCGCTGCGCCGCCGTCATGTGCGCGGGCGCCGTCGTCCTGCGCTCGGTTTCCTCCAGCACCCGCAGGGCCCGTGCGGGCGCGGCGGCGGGGCGCAGGAGGGCGCGGGCCGCGGCGACCACGACGGAGGGGGCCAGTTGCAGTGCCAGCCTGCTCTTGAAGCGCCGCCGGGCGGCCCGCCCGTTCGCCGGTGAGATCGACAGGTCCTTCATCACCCGCTCCAGGACCGCTGTGCCCTGCGGTCCGCCGAGCCATCCGTCGCCCAGGTAGCTGCGCAACCCCTTGTCGGCCAGGGCCGAGGTGGCGTCGAAGTACATCCGTCCGCCGATATCGACGATGCCGGCGGGGCCGTCGAGCGGGTCGGCCCGCAGGCCGAACTCCCGGAGGATGATCCCGAAGGCGATCTTCTGCCCGGAGAAGCCCATCCTGGTGAAGGGACGGAGCATGCCCTGCACGGGGCCGTTGGTGAGGTAGACACGCGGCTGCGGCCGGTCGGTCCTGGGCGGCAGCGGGAAGAGCGTGGTGACCGGCCGGCTCTGCAACAGCCACAGCACACCGTTCTTGTCGATCGCCCACTCGACGTCCTGGGGCGAGTCGAACAGGTTCTGGAGCCGCAGGCCGGTGGTCCGCAGCTCGTCCAACTGCGGCCCGTCCAGGCATCCGGTCCGCGTCGTGGGCATCCGGTGGCCGGTCAGGACGTAGTGGTCGGGGCGGCCGTGGCCGTCGACGACGGCGGTGCCCAGGCCGGGGGCGGCGTCCACGACGGACTCGGTGCGGGTGCCGGTGACCGGATTGGCGGTGAAGAGGACTCCGGCGACTTCCGGGTCGACCATCCGCTGCACGATGACGGCCATCCTCGCCGTGTCGTGGCCGATGCCGTTGGCTTCTCGGTACTGCACGGCGCGCGCGTTCCACAGCGAGGCCCAGCAGTCCTGTACGGCCTTCACGACCGCGTCCGCTCCCACGACGTCGAGGTAGGTGTCCTGCTGGCCGGCGAAGCTGGCGAAGGGCAGGTCCTCGGCGGTGGCACTCGACCGTACGGCCACCGCGCCCGCTTCCAGGCGCTCGTAGGCGGTGACGATCTGTGCACGCAGCCCGTCCGGGAGTTCGTCCGCCGCTGAGGACAGACCGTCGAACGCGGCGGTGGTCAGGCAGAATCCGTCGGGCACCAGTTCCCCGGCCTTGAGCATCTCCCCGAGCGCGGCCGCCTTCCCGCCGACGAGGTTCGTCATGGATGAATCAATGTGCTGCAGGTCGATCACCTTCACGGCAGCCCTCTTCCGTCGTCGTTTTCCACAAACCTGTCTCGGTGAAGAACCGCACATAGCCGTCCAGCACGTCCGCCCCCATCGGGGGGCATTCGATTCCCGAACCGGCCAGGCCGCGCGCCACGTTGGCGCGGTCGTAGCGGACCCCGGAGGCTGCGTCCTTGCGGTGCGCGAGCAGGACCGCCGCGGACGGCAGGACGCTGCCCTCGGCCGCCGTACGCGCCCGGTCGGCCGCCCGCTCGGTCCACTCCTGGGCCGGCAGACGCTCCAGCGGATGGCCCGCCGCCCGGATGCGCTCCAAGATCGCGGCCACCGGAGTCGGTTCCGGGGCGCTCAAGCTGTAGGCGGAGCCGTCCGGTTCGGCGTGGCGCGCCAGGTGCACCATCGCCCGGGCGACGTAATCGACCGGGACCAGGTCCTCCTCCCCGAGCGGCCCCGCGCCGTCCGGAGCCGCCCCCAGCTCGACGCAGGCCCGCAGCAGAATCCACAACGCGTCGTCCGCCGAGCCCGCCCCGCTGCGCGTGTCCCCGCTGATGCGGCCCGGCCGGTGGATCGCCGCCGGCACACCGCGCCGCCACGCCTCGCGTACCAGTTCCTCTCCCACCCACTTGGTCCGGACGTACCCGTTGGGCAGCACGCTCTCCGCCGGCACCCGCCGGTCCTCCCGCAGGACCTCCGGGTTGCCCCGGGAAGCGAGCAGGACGCTGTTGGTCGAGACGAAGTGCACCGGGACCGCCCGGCCCGCCGCCAGCCGCAGCACCTCCTGGGTACCGAGCACATTGGCGTCCCGCAGCCGCGCGTACGGGTCGACGAGGTCGACGCGGGCACCGTTGTGGAAGATCAGATCGACCCGTGCGGCAAGGTCGGCGAAGGAGCCGTCCGCCAGGCCGAGCCGAGGGAGCCGCAGATCGCCGGGGACCGCGACGATCCGCTCCCGGAGGGGCTCGTGTCCGATCCGGTAGCGACGCAGGTTCCGTTCGACGCGGAAGAGGGCCTCGGCCGCGTCCGCCGCCCGCACCGGGCACACCAACTGGGCCCGCGGGAAGGCCCGTACGATCTCCGCGGCGAGGAACGCCCCCAGGAAACCGGTCGCCCCCGTGAGCAGGATGCACTCGGGCTCCGTGGCCGGCCGGCCACGGGACGGCACGGAAGCCCGGATCGCGGGGTCCAGCCGCGCCTCCGCGACGAGGTCCACCCCGCGGTCGACGCCCCGGCCCGCGACGGCGTCGACCAGCGCGGCGACCGACCGGGCCGTGAACACCTCCCGTACCGACAACTCGACGCCCAGTGCGGCGCGGAGCCGCTCGGTGAGTCTGACGGCCAGCAGCGAATGCCCGCCCAACGCGAAGAAGTCGTCGTCGATGCCGACCGCGGGCAGCCCCAGTACGTCGGCGAACACGGCACACACGGTCTTGTCCCGCTCGTCGCGCGGTCCGCGCGCGGCAGCGGCGTCCGGAACCGCGGGGGCGGGGAGCCGGGCCCGGCCGATCTTGCCGTTCGCGGTGAGCGGCAGCTCCGGCAGGACCACGATCGTGGCGGGCACCATGTACGAGGGCAGCCGTTCGGCCGTGAACGCCCGTGCCTCGCCAGGGTCGATTCCGGCCGGACCGGCCGGGGCGACATAGCCGACCAGACGTCTGTCGCCGGGGCGGTCCTCGCGCAGCACCACCGCGGCCTGGGCGATCCGGGGATGGGCCAGCAGCGTGGCCTCGATCTCACCGGGCTCGATACGAAATCCGCGGATCTTGATCTGGCTGTCGGTGCGTCCGAGGAACTCCAGTGTCCCGTCCGGCCGTTGGCGCACCAGGTCGCCGGTGCGGTACATCCGTGTGCCCGCGGGCCCGAAGGGGTTGGGGACGAACCGCTCCTCGGTCAGGTCCGGCCGCCCCAGGTAGCCGCGGGCCAGACCCGCCCCGGCGAGGTGCAGTTCGCCGGGAACACCGGGCGGCACGAGCGCACCCGCACCGTCGAGAACGTGGACCTGGGTGTTGTCCATCGGCCGGCCGATCGGCACCGCGCCGCGGACCGGCCCGGTGACGTGGTGGTACGTGGCGAAGGTCGTGTTCTCCGTCGGGCCGTAGCCGTTGGTCAGCCGCGTGCCGGGACAGGCGGCCAGGAAGCGGTCGAAGGCGGCGGGGGAGACCGCTTCACCGCCGGTCCACACCTCCCGCAGCCCGGCCAGCGCGCCGGGTCGCTGCTCGACGATCAGGTTGAACAGCGCGGTGGTGAACCACGCCGCCGTGGCGCCGTGTTCGGTGATGGTCCGCTCCAGCAGGTTCGGATCCGGATCGCCGGGTGGGACCACGACCACCTGACCGCCGGACAGCAGCGGCACCCACAACTCGTAGGTGGAGGCGTCGAACGCCGCCGGGGAGTGCAGCAGCACCCTGGAGTGGTCGCCCTCCCGCCAGCACCGGTCAAAGGCCAGACTCACCACATTGCGGTGAGTGACCTCGACCCCCTTCGGCGTCCCGGCGGAGCCGGAGGTGTACATCACATAGGCCGGCTGGTCGGCGGAGAGGGCCAGGGGCGGGGCGCCGCGGTCCTCCGCTCCGGCGGACGCGGCCTCCACACCGATGACCCGCAGCCCTTCACCGCGGGGGTGCGGCGGCGCCGACCGGTCCACCAGCAGGACCGACGCCCGCGTCTGGCTGAGGACCAGACGCATCCGGGAGACCGGGGACCTGGCGTCCAGCGGAACGTACACGCCGCCCGTCTTGACCACGGCCAGGATCGCCACCACGAGGTCCACCGACCGCTCCAGCAGCAGGGCCACCGCTCCCCCCGGAGTGACCCCCAGCTCCCGCAGGCGCCACGCCAGCCGGTCGGCCGCCGCGTCCAGTTCGGCGTAGGTGAGCCGCTCATCGCCGCAGCTGACGGCGGTGCGGTCCGGGACACGTGCGGCCTGCGCCCCGAACAGCTGCGGCAGGGTGCCCCGCGGGATCTCCCGGCCGGTGTCGTTGACCCCGGTCAGCAGATGACGGCGTTCGGCCGGGGTGAGCAGGTCGATGCCCCCGACGGGTCGGTCGGGGTCGGCCGTCACCGCCCGCAGCAGGTGCTCCAGACGCCGCAGCAGGGCCTCGACGGACCACGGGTCGAAGAGGTCGGTGCGGTACTCGGCCGTGCCGTCGACGCCCGCCGGCAGCCCGTCCGGGCCGTGCCGCTCGGTCAGCGACAGGGACAGGTCCAGCCGGGCGGTGCCGGTGGCCACGGGCAGCACCTCGCTGCCCACTCCGGGCAGCTCCGGCACGGACAGCGGGGGCTGCCAGGCGAGCAGAACCTGGAAGAGCGGATGGTGGGCGAGCGAACGGGCGGGGCGGAGGGCCTCGACGAGGTACTCGAAGGGGACGTCCTGGTGGGCGTAGGCGTCCAGGCTCCGTTCCTTCACCCGGGAGAGCACGTCGCGGAAGGTGGGGTTCCCCGAGGTGTCCACCCGCAGGACCAACGTGTTGACGAAGAATCCGACCAGGTCCTCGGTGGCCTGGTCGGTGCGGCCCGCGACGGTGACACCGACGGGGATGTCGTCACCGGCGCCGAGACGGGAGAGCAGAGTCGCCAGCGCCGCGTGCACCACCATGAACGGGCTGGCCCCGCAGGCGTGGGCCAGCCGCACCAGCCTCTGGTGCAGCGCGGTGTCCCAGGCGAAGGACAGGTTCCCGCCCTTGTGGGACGCCTGGGGCGGGTACGGGCGGTCGACGGGCAGGGCGATGTGCTCCGGCAGCCCCTCCAGCTCCCGGCTCCAGTACGCGAGCTGGCCGGACAGCAGGCTGTCCGGGGCATCCCGCTCACCGAGCAGCCCCTGCTGCCACAGGGTGTAGTCGGCGTACTGCACCGGCAGCGGCGTCCACCGGGGAGCCTGGCCCGTGCGGCGCGCGGTGTAGGCGGTGGCCAGGTCCTTCCCCAGCAGCGCCAGTGACCAGCCGTCCGCGGCGATGTGGTGCACCACCAGCATCAGCACATGGTCCTGCGGCCCCAGCGTGAACAACCGGGCATGCAGGGGGATCTCCCGCGCCAGATCGAACGCGTACCGGGCGGCGTCCGCCGTCGCCTGCCGGAGCCCGTCCGCGGACAGGGCGGTCACGGTCAGGTCCGGGCGGGCGTCCTCCGGCGCCAGGATGTGCTGGCGCGGTACTCCTGCGGCGTCGGGGAAGAGGGTCCGCAGGGACTCGTGGCGGGCGACCAGGTCGTCCAGGGCGTTCCGCAGAGCGGCGGTGTCCAGTTCGCCGTTCAGGCGCAGCGCCACGGGAATGTTGTAGGTGGCGGACGGGCCCTCGGCGCGGTGCAGGAACCACAGGCGGCGCTGGGCGAAGGACAGCGGCAGCACCGCGGGGCGACCGGCCGGACGCAGCGGGGGGCGGCCCGCCGCGACCCGCCGCACCCGGTGGGCCAGAGCGGCGGGAGTGGGGGCCTCGAACACGGCGCGGACCTGTACCTCGACGCCGAACGCGGCCCGCACCCGGGAAACCAGCCGGGTCGCCAGCAGCGAGTGACCGCCCAGGTCGAAGAAGTCGTCGTCGGCGCCCACCTCGGGCACCCCGAGGGTCTGGGAGAACAGCCCGCACAGCGTCTCCTCGACCGCGTCACGCGGGGCGCGGTACGCCGAACTCCGCTCGGCAGGGCCGGTGCCCGGTGCCGGCAACGCCTTGCGGTCGATCTTGCCGCTGGGCGTCAGCGGCAACGCGTCGAGAAGGATGTACGTGGACGGAACCATGTAGCCGGGCAGGGTCCGGCCGAGTGCCTCGCGCAGCATGGCCGCCAGCCGCCGCTCACGACGGCGCTGCGCCCCGTTCACATAGGTCTGCCAGGGCCGGGGCTCGGCATCGGGCCGCGGCGGGGCTGTGCGCGGGGCCGCGGCCGCGGGCGTGGTGTCGCCGTCGTGGCGGCGCAGGATCACGTCGAAGGAGCCGTCGGGACCGTGCCGCGACCAGTCGAAGTCGATCCGGTAGCCGCTCTCCCTCGCCAGCAGCCACAGCTCCTCCGGGTCCGCGGCGTCCGCGACCGGGGTGTCACCGAGCTCTCGCCGCAGCTCCCGCACCGGTGGTGGCCCGCTCTCCCGCAGCCGCCGCAGCAGTGCGGTCAGCGGCCGCAGCCGCTTGTTCGGCACATCACGCAGGGCCAGCACGTCGGGGCCGCTCCCGGCCAGCAGGGCGCGGAGCGACCCGACCGTCAGCTTCTCCGCACGCCACTCCCGCCAGGTGTACGCGCTCCGGTCCCTGGCCTGGCCGCCCCCGACGGTCAGCAGGACGTCATAGCGGAAGCGGGTCATCTCGTTGACGAAGCCGCCGCGTTTGGGCAGGACCACGACGTCGCTGATCTCCGTAGACCGCGTGGCGAGCGCGGTGAACAGCGCGGGGTCGACGACCAGTTCGCGTTCGTCGTCGACGCCGCGGCGGATGCGCTCGCGCAACCGGTCGGCGGACAGTTCCTCCTCGGCGCGCAGGATCTGCACCGAGGCGTGGAAGGCTTCGAGCAACGGCAGGCTGCGCACGTCGCCCACCAGCAGCGTGCCGCCGGGCGCGACCCGCCGCACGGCGCTCTCCAGCACGCGCAGCAGATAGCGCTCGTCCGGGAAGTACTGCACCACCGAGTTGAGGACCACGACGTCGAACAGCCCGTCCGGCAGCTGCTCGAGCCGGTCGGCGGCGCATTCGAAGAGCTCGACCCGTCCGGGGAGCTCGCCGGGGCCGGCCGTCCGCCGGCGCAGCCCGTCCAGGGCGACCGGCGAGATGTCGGTGCCCCAGTACCGCTCGCAGTGCGGGGTGACGCGGTGCAGCAGCATCCCCGTTCCGCAACCGATGTCGAGCACGGACCGCGGCCGGGGGCCGAGGACCAGCTCCGCGGTCCGGTCGGCCCATGCACGCATCTCCTGCGCGGGGAGGGACGCTCCGGTGTAACTGCTCTTCCAGCCGCGGGTGTCGAGGGCCGGGTCGACGTCCCCGGCGGCCTGCGCGTACGCGGCGTCCCAGACGTCGCGCCACTCGTCGGGCCCCTCCGACGGGGTTTGGCCGCTCTCGTGGACGCTGTCCTGCCCGGCCACCACATAGGCCACCAGCCGCTGGTCGCCCGGAGCGTGCTCGCGCACCGTCACCACGGTGTCCTTGACACCGGGCTGCCTCGTGAGGGCTGCCTCGATCTCACCGAGCTCGATCCGGTGGCCGCGCAGCTTCACCTGGTGGTCCAGCCGGCCGAGGAACTCCAGCCGGCCATCGGCCCGGCGACGCACCAGGTCTCCCGTCCGGTACAGCCGGTCGCCGAGAACGGATCCGAACGGGTGGGCGATGAAGCGTTCCGCGGTGAGCGCACGGTTGCCCAGATAACCGCGGGCCAGACCGGCACCGCCGATGCACAGCTCACCGGGTACACCGAGGGGAGCCAGGCGGCCTTCGGCGTCAAGCACGTGCAGCTCGGTATTGGCGACGGGCTCGCCGAGCGTGACCGGGCCGTGAGGGGCATCGTCGGCGGTGTCGGTCTCGGTGACCTCGTTGACCGAGGACCAGACGGTGGTCTCGGTGGGGCCGTACATGTTCCACAGGTGCACGCCCACGCTCAGCAGCTGCCGCGCCAGCTCCGCAGGCAGCGCCTCTCCCCCGGCCAGGGCGCAAAAGCCCCTCGCACCCGCCCAGCCGGCGTCGAGCACCATGCGCCAGGTGGAGGGCGTCGCCTGCATGACCGTGGCGCCGGACTCCGCCAGGGCAAGGGCCAGCCGCCGGCCGTCGGCGGCGGTCTCCCGGTCGGCGAGAACGACGCGCGCCCCGGCCATCAGGGGCAGCAGCAGTTCGAGGACCGCGATGTCGAACGCCGGCGTGGTCACGGCGAGCAGGGTGTCGTCGGCACCGATGCCGGGCCGCTCCTCCATGGACAGCAGGAAGTTTCCCAGGGCACCGTGCGAGATCTGCACGCCCTTCGGACGCCCGGTCGAGCCCGACGTGTAGATGACGTAGGCCAGATCTTCCTCTGCCACGGGCTCGCCGAGGGCGTCGGCCGGCTCGCCGTCCAACTCCCCGCCGATCTCGTCCAGGCAGAGCACCTGCGCGTCGGGCACCGGCAGACCGTCCAGGACCGGGCGCCGGGTCAGCAGCACCGACAGGCCGGAGTCCGCCAGCATGTGCGTGACACGCTCCCGCGGCAGGCCCGGATCCAGCGGAAGGTAAGCACCGCCGGCCTTCAGCACGGCCAGCAGCGCCACCACCATCTCCGTGGTGCGCTCCAGAAAGATGCCCACCAGCACCTCCCGGCCGACCCCGAGACGCTTGAGGCGCCGCGCCAACTGGTTCGCCCGCTCGTCGAGTTGGCGGTAGCTGAGGGCACCGTCCGCACAGCGCAGGGCCTCGGCCTCCGGAGACCGTGCGGCCTGCCGTTCAAAGCGCCGGTGGGCGAGGACGGGCCCGCGCCACCGCCGGGGTGCGGGATTCCACTCCGCCAGCAGCCGGCGCTCCTCCTGCGGCGTGAGCAGCGGCACCGAGGCGATGGGCCGGTCCGGGTCGGCGACCAACCTCTCCACCAGGGTCCGCAGATGCCGCGACATCTGTTCCACGGTGGCCCTGTCGAACAGGTCACTGTTGTACTCCAGCGAGCCGCGCAGCCCGTCGGGCCCCTCGAAGACCTCCAGTGACAGATCGAAGCGGGAGGTGGTGCTCTCCACGGCGAAGGGCTCCATGTGCAGCCCCACCCCGTCGAAGCCGGGCAGCGCGATGTTCTGGTAGAGAAAGGAGACCTGGAAGACCGGCGACCGTGACAGGTCCCGTTGCGGTCGCAGCTCCTCCACCAGCCGCTCGAACGGCACGTCCTGATGGGCGAACGCACTCAGGGACGTCTCCCGCACCCGTGCCAGCAGCTCCCGGAACGCCGGGGCGCCGGACAGGTCGGTCCGCAGGGCCAGCGTGTTCGTGAACATGCCGATCAGCCGCTGGGTCTCGGGCCGGCCCCGGTTGGCGACCGGAACGCCGACGACGATGTCCTCCGCGCGGCTGTACCGGTGCAGCAGCACCTGGAAGGCGGCGAGCATCGTCACGAACGGGGTCGCGCCCTCCTGCTTGCTCAACGCCCGCAGTCCGTCCGTCACCGAGGCGGGCAGCTCGAAGGGGCACGACGCCCCCCGCATACCCTGCACGGCAGGGCGCACCCGGTCCGTGGGCAGTTCCAGGGCGGGCGGGGCGCCGTCCAGCGCCTGCTTCCAGTACTCCAGGCCCGCCGCCAGGGCGTCCCCGTCGAGCTGCCGGCGCTGCCACACGGCGTAGTCCGCGTACTGGACGGGCAGTTCGGGCAGCTCCGGCTCCACACCGGCGCAGTACGCCCCGTACAGGGTCACGAGTTCTTCGAAGGCGACGGAAGCCGACCACAGATCTCCGACGAGATGATGCAGTGTCATCAGGAGGAGGTGTTCGTCCGGGCTCAGCCGGAGGAGCTTCACCCGCCACAACGGTCCGTCGGCCAGGTCGAACGGGCGGCTGAACTCGGCACGGGCGAGCTCCCTCAACTCGGCTTCGCCCTGCGGACCGTGCAGCCGTCCGCATTCGAGGACATCGAACTCCACCCCGCCGGATTCCGCGACGATCTGCACCGGCTCTCCGCCGGATTCCGTGAAAGTGGTGCGCAAGGACTCATGGCGGCGCACCACCTCGTTGCAGGCACGTCGCCAGTTCTCCACGTTCAGTGGCCCCTTGACGCGCAAGGCGCCCGGGATGTTGTAGGCAACGTTCCCTGGTGCCAACCGTTCGAGGAACCACAGGCTCTGCTGTGGGAACGACATGGGGAACTTCCGCAGATTCTTCTTCCGGTTTCGTAGTCGCTCGGCCAGCAGCGCGCGCTTCTGGGCCGCCGAAAGATTTCCCAGGTCGATATTTGTCACGGGCGCAGCATCTTTCTGTGACACGAGGCACGGTGGCCACGTGGCGGGCCAGTGCGGTGATGAGAATGCGGAGGTACGGCGAGGACGGCCATCAGACGAATGGTTGACGCACGCGACCGCCGCCGACGGCGTCGCGCAGTCAGGCGCCGAGGAGGTAGAGGGCCTCGGGGCCGAGCCGAGCCCGTGTCCGGGGGAGCAGCATCTCGGCCTGGGTGACCTTCCGCTTTTCCGCGTTGGCCGGAGTCGTGTAGAAAGCGAACAGCGAACGCCGGGGCCGGCCGCTGCGGTTCACTGTGCCGCCGTGCCACAGATGCACGTTGAAGACGAGCAGCGATCCGGCCGGTGCCACGATCAGCTGCTCCTGAGGATGAGATTCGGCTGGGTCGCGCATCACATCGGCCGGTGCCTTTCCCCACCGGTGCGAACCGGGGACCACGCGCGTGGCGCCGTTGTCGTCCGTGAAGTCGTCCAGAAGGAAAATTGAATTGAGCCCCTGCCAGTTCCCCGGTTCGGGAACCTCCTCCCGCCAGTCCGCGTGCAGGACCTGGTGCCCGTGACCGGGCCTGGGATCGCGACCGCTCAGGATTCCCAGGGTGATGTCCCCCGGCAGGACATGGCTCACCGCTGCCAGCAACAAGGGATGGGTGTAGAGCACGTCGAACATCTCACCGGAGTTGACCAGGTCGGGAACGATGACCGAGCCCGGCTCGTGTTCACCGCACCGCTCGGGATCCTCCTTCGCCAATTCCACGAAGCGCTCCCGGAACGCCTGTACCTGCTGCGGATCGAAGAATTTAGGGAGAACGAAAAAACCGTCCTCATCGAGACGGTGCACCAGCGCCCGGTCCAGAACGTCATCGGTGACCTTGAAGTGCTCCAGCACCTGGGTCTTGTTCACCGGCAATTCCCTTCAGTCAGCGACTCCCCCGCTTCCTTCACACGGATACGCAGGAACGAGGACGACGGATCAGTGCTCGTGAATCCAAGAACGCAATGCGCAGACCCGGTACCGGGTCTGTCAGAGGATCACGCGTACACACCCTGCCAACCCGCCGCCGACACGTCTTTGACCGCCGGCGCACACTCCTTTGACGATCAGTGCACACGGCCCGCCCGGGTGCCGGTCACCGCGAGACCGGCCCGGGCACGCTCCACGGCCCCGCACACGACCGATCCGCGCAGCCGGCGGGCCGCCGGCCGGGTCCGGTCAGGCGGGATGACGGTGCGGCACCTGCGCGGGCCGGCGGTGTGCCGGGCTACGGGGACGGGCGGCGCCGACGGTACTCACCCGGGGGCAGCCCGTACCGCGCCTTGAACGCCCGGCTGAAGACGGCCGGGGCCGTGAAGCCCCAGCGCGCTCCGATCTCACCGGCGCTCAGCTCGTCAAGCAGGGGGTCGGCCAGATCGGCCCGGCAGCGTTGCAGGCGCTGCTCGCGGATGAACGCGCCGACGGACTCGTGATCCCGCTGGAACAGCAGGTGCAGGGAACGCACCGAGATGTGGTGGGCCTCAGCGATCACCGTGGGCGACAGCTGAGGCTCACCGAGGCGCTGCTGGATGAAGGACCTGACCTCGCTGAGCAGCACCGTCTGCCGCGTCGCGGCGGACGACAGGCCCTCGGTGCCGGCCAGGCCCGCCAGAAAGGCCGAGGCGAGGTCGACGACCGCCGCACCCAGCCTGCCCACCTGCGACCCGGGGAGCGTCGCCGCCTGCTCGACGAGCCCGTGCAGGACCCCGCCCAGCACCGCCCCCACACCGGTGTGCGAAGGCAACCCCCGCGCCACCAAGCCGCGCAGCGCCCGCTCCGATACCGGGACCACGCTCCGCGGCAGCCCCGCGATCACCATCCGCACCGGGCCGTTCGCGCCGAGCGCCATGGCCTCGAACGGTCGCGAACTGTCCCACAGCCCCAGGTCACCGGGGCCCAGCGACGCCGTGTCGCGCGCCTGCTGGACCTCCACCGACCCACTCACGACCAGCCCCAGCTCCAGCATCTGCGGATCGGAGCGCTGGATCATTCCCCGTGTGCGCACGAACCGTGCCCAGGGGAACTCCGGCGCGGTCACCCGCACCTGTCCCAGGTCCATCATCATGATCGAAGCGCGGTGGTCGACAGGGCATGGACCGGTGCCGCGGGCCGGCCCCCGGACACGGGACGTCAGCTCACGCCACCGCCGCAGCCGTTCCAGCTGCTCCGCGACCGGTACGTTCGAGGGAAGGAGTTCGACCGCGGTCTCGTCCCATGGCCCACGGGCGCGGGACATCAATGGATCCCGCTCCCTCGGCCGACGAGCACCGGCAGGCCGACGACCAGTCGTGCACCGGGCGGCGCCACGAGCAGGCCCGGCCACGCATCCCGTGACACCGGACCGGCCGCGACAGGCCGCGGAGATCCAGCGCCTCTTCTCCGCCTTCTGCCCTGGACAGGGAAACGCACATGACCGACCACAATTCCCCCGAACCTCACTGATCAAGTCCGGGCGAGGTTTTCAAAGTCGCCGGTGTTCGGTCCAGAAGGAATCAGGCCGTATCCCGCCCGCTCATGGCAACGGCGGTCCGCCTGCCGGCGGGCGGACGTCCGCCGGCCGTCTTCGGCGTGGAATCCGGCCGGCAGCGCGTCATACCGCCAGGCACACGCAACTCGCCCGCTGCGCACACCGCTGCGCGACACGTATGCGGCTGAGCAGGAGTCCGCTGCTGTCGAGGCGGATGATCAGTGAGTACGCCAGCTGTAGAACGTGATGTTCATGTCTGGCATACGGCTTGTCGGCGGTCATGGCCCGCCGGATAGTTTCTGCCAGGCCCGCTTCGGGAGCTTCCCTGCCAGCGTGTCGGCGCGGAACTTTCCTGTTCCGGTGGGCACTTCGGCAGAACAGGCCACCGCGAGGACGTAGCCAGGACTGCGCTTTTCCAGGGCCGCCCTCAGCTTCGGATTCGAGCCGTAGACGTCGTCGCCGGTCACTCAGCCAATGTGATGCCCTGCGTCCAGGAACCGTTCGATCACCGTGCAGGCCGGCTCCGGCTTGGTCGTGAACACCGTGTCCTCGCTCAGCCCGGCCGCCCGGCATCGATCCGGGTCCGAGTTCCACGAGCGCGGGAGGTACGACTCCCGCTCCACCGCCGCGTGCCCTCGCTCGCCCGCACAGACGGGCGCCGGGGTGCTCGCTCCGCACACGGCGGAGTCCGCCGGATGAGGCCCCCGGCCCCGCGACGGTCGCTGAGCGTGTGGGAAGGGACACATGCAGCCAGCGAACCTTTGGCGAACGTTCCGCCGTTTGCGCTGGTCAGCAGGGAGTTGGCGGAGGGCCGGGGGTGATGGATACGGCGGCGGGGGCCGGGAAGGGCCGTGCACGAGGTGAGGAGATGTCAGCGACTGCCCCTAGCATGTCTGCCATGTTCCCTACTCCTTCCGACCGTTCGGGCGCGCCAGCCCCTGCCTCCGAGGCCAACGAAGCGATCCGCCGTTTCGTCTGCGCCCGGCCCAGCTGGACGTGGACGGCGCAGGACATGACGGAGTACGCGACGCTGCTGGAGAACTGGACACAGGCGGTGCGCGCGGAGGTCGTCGAGGCCGCGTGAGGCCCCTCACCTGACGCCGCGTCATCCCCGCGCCGGACCACGGAGGTACGGCGGCCCCGGTGCTCCGGGGCCGCCGCTCCGTCATTCCCCGTGCTCAGCCCTCGTACTGCGCCACGATCTTGGTGTACGCGTAGGGCTCCTGGTCGACGCCGCTGCAGCTGTCGCCGTCGCTGCCGGAGCCGCAGGAGCGGTCGCGGTTGACGGCCCAGTAGGCGAAGCGGGCCAGGTGGTGGGCGCGGGCGTAGTCGAGGATCTTCCGGAAGTCGTCGAGGGTGACGTTCTCGTCCTCCTCGTCGGTGTGGCCGTTCATGGAGGAGACACCGATCTTCCGGTAGGCGTCGTCCTCGCTGTAGCCGTACGCCTCCTTGACGTCGGCGGCGAGACCGTCGAGGGCGCTGACGGTGGCCTCGCCCATCGTGCCGGTGTGGCTGCCGAAGTCGAACGGCATGACCACCCAGCCGTCGTTGTCCAGCCCCGCCTCGGCGCCCCGGCGGATGAGGTCCTTGCCCTCGTCGGTCGGGCCCTCGGGCGTGGTGCCCATGGTGACGTAGGTGACGAGACCCGGGTTGGCGTCCTTGACCTTCTTCAGGGCGTCGACGACGCGCTGCCGGACGGTGGCGTTGCTCATCTCGGTGTCCTCGATGTCGATGTCGAGGGCCTTGAGGTGGTACGCGTCGATGACCTTCTGGTAGGCGCCGGCCAGGGCGTCGGCGCTGGTGCACTTCTCGCCGAGCTTGTTGCCGCTCCAGCCGCCCGCGGAGATGACGACATCACCGCCGCCGGCCCGGATCGCGTCGATCGCCTTGGCGTCGCTGCCGCCGGTCAGCGGCCGTTCGCCGTCCCAGGCGGGGTTGCAGCCGCCGTCGGAGAGGATGAAGGCGAGGGTGAACCACTTGATGCCGGTCGCCTTCATCACGTCGGCGGGCGGCTGCGGGTCGCCCCAGCCGAGGTACTCGTAAGGCGCGGCGGCCATCGGCGGGGCGGCCTTCGGGGTGTGTGCGGGCGGCGCGGAGGCGGCGGAGGGGCCGGCGGCGCCTGCCGTGGCGGCGGTGGCCAGGAGTGTCGCGGCCACGGCGCCGACCAGGGCGCGACGGCGGGTGGGGGAGGTGGCGCGATCCATCAGGAGTTCTCCACTTCGCGGGACGGGGACGGTCGGCCGGGTCGGCGGGGGCGGCCCAGCGCGCTGGAGGGTGGCGCGGGTGCGTCCACCAGGTCACGGATGACGGCGTGGTGCGGGGAGTGGCGGCACGCCGGGTCGGTGGCGGCGGCGTCCCCGGTGAGGGCGTACGCCTGGCAGCGGCAGCCGCCGAAGTCCTGCTCGAGCAGCGCGCAGCTGCGGCAGGGCTCGCGCATCCAGTCGGTGCCGCGGTAGCGGGCGAAGGCCGGGGAGCGCTCCCAGATCCAGCGCAGCGGCCGGTCGCGGACGCCGGGCGGGTCGAGCCCGGGGAGGGCGGCGGCCGCCGGGCAGGGCAGGACCGTGCCGTCGGGGGTGACGGTGAGGGAGACGGCACCCCAGCCGCCCATGCAGGGTTTGGCGGTGCCGTCGAAGTGGTCGGGGACGACCCAGATCACCTCGACCCGGCCGTCGAGCTCCCGCCGCCGGCGCCGTACGGTCTCCTCGGCACCGGCCAGCTGTGCGCGGGTGGGCAGCAGTTCGGCCTTGTTGAGGAGGGCCCAGCCGTAGAACTGCGTGTTGGCCAGCTCGATGCGTCCGGCGCCCCAGGCGGGGGCGAGGTCGATCAGCGCGTCGAGGGCGGCGAGGTTGTGGCGGTGCAGGACGACGTTGAGGCCGAGCGGCAGTCCGGCGTCGGTGACGAGGGCGGCAGCCCGCTCCTTCTCGACATGGGCGCGGCGGCGCCCGGCGATCCGGTCGCCCGCCGCCGCGTCGGCGTGCTGGACGGAGAGCTGGACGCTGCGCAGCCCCGCGCCGGTGAGCTCGGCCAGCCGCTCGCGGGTCAGCCCGACGCCACTGGTGATGAGCTGGGTGTGGATGCCCGCGCCGTCGGCCGCGGCGATGATCTCGGTGAGGTCGGCGCGGAGCAGCGGTTCACCGCCGGAGAGATGGGCGCTGACGACGCCGAGACCGGCGGCCTGCCGGAAGGTGTCCTGCCACTCCGCGAGCGTCAGCTCGGCGCTGCGGCCGGCGAGTTCGAGCGGGTTGGAGCAGTAGGTGCAGTGCAGCGGACAGGCGTGGGTCAGCTCGGCGAGCAGCGCCCAGGGCGGCGGGGGCACGGGGGCCGCCGTCCGCGGACCGGCGCCGGGAGCGGACCTGTCACCGGAGGCGGGCAGCGCGGCGCCGGGCGCGGACCCGTCGTCGTGAGCGCGGTGGGTGGTCATCGCAGCCAGCCCTCCTTCCGTACGCGGTCGAGGAAGGCGGGGACCTCGTCGGCGATCGGTGCCCCGGGGTGGCGGGCGGTCAGCTCCCGCACGATCTGCGGGACGTCGCGGGTGCCGTCGCAGAGCCGCAGCACCTCGCCCGCCGAACCCTCCAGCACCACGACGCGTTCGGGCAGGAGCAGCAGGTCGACGCCGCGGACCTGGTCGGCGCGGAGGAGGACGCCGGGGGCGGGGCCCGGGCGCCAGGTGGTCATGTCCGCGCTCCGGGCAGGTCGGTGGCGGGCGGACGGCCACCGCGTTCGACCGCGTCCAGGAGCGACCAGAGGACCTCGCACTTGAAGGTGAGGGCGGCGACGGCGCGGTCCTGGTCCGCCTCGGTCCGGGCGCCGTCGAGGACGAGGGCGAGAGCTTCCTTGCTGTCCCTGCTGCCCTGGTCCTGCCGGTCGTGGAAGTAGGTCAGGCCGTCCCGCTCGATCCACGGGTAGTGGCGCTCGAAGGCACCGATGCGGGTGCGCATGATGTCCGGGGCGGACAGTTCGGTGAGGGAGGCGGCGACCGCCTCCAGCGGGGAGCGCAGCCGGCAGAAGTTCACATAGCCCTCGACGGCGAGGCGGACACCGGGCAGCACCCCGGACTCGTCCAGCAGGACGGCGCGGTCGATCCCGGCGGCCTCGCCGAGCCGCAGCCAGCGCTCGATGCCGCCCTCGCCCGCGCGGTCGCCGTCGTGGTCGCGGATCCGCCGCAGCCACATACGGCGCAGCTCGGGCGTGCCGAGTTTGGCGGTGATCAGGGCGTCCTTGACGGGGATGTGGCGCTGGTAGTGGAACCGGTTACGGATCCAGCGGCGCAGCTCGTCCGGCGTCAACTCGCCCTCGTGCATCCGGACGTTGAAGGGATGACGGTCGTGGTAGTGCTCGCGTGCGACGGTGCGCAGGCGCTCCTCGAAGGAGGCCCGGGCCGCCGGAGGGACGCAGTGGTCGGGGTGCGGGTCTCCCTGCAGGCCGTTCATGGCGCGATCTCCATCCCTTCCGCGGCACCGCGCTCCCCTGCGGCGGACGCCCGGATGGGCGCCGCACGGAGAGGTTCGCGGGCGGCGGTACGCGGGGTTGGTGGGGGGTGAGAGGTGTGGGGGGGGGAGAGGTGTGGGGGTGGCGTTCCGGAGGGGCGCGTGCCCGCCGTTCCTGGTGGGCACGCGCCGCGGTACCGGTGGACGCGGCCGTCGGCCCGGTTACCGGCGCGTCTGCCGGCGGTGCGCGGCGTTCGGGCGGGTCGGCGGCTGGTGCGGTCGGTGGGTCAGCGGTCGGCGAGGCGGTACGCGGTGACTTCGAGCGCCGTGTCGATCACGGTGTAGCCGGGGGTGGCCCAGGTGGTCGCGGGCCGGGTGGCGACGCCGTGCGGACGGGGCGCGGGGGCCGGGGCCCCGGCGGTCGGGGCATCCGTGGTGTGCGGGGTGTGTACGGTCTGCAGGCTGGTCATGGGGGTTCCGCCCTTCGCTGATGACAGGTGGTGGGAACGGAGAGTTTCGGACACGGCCGTCGTGTCCCCGGGGCGCCGACCGCACCGGCCACGGCGCCGATGTACCGATAGACCGACAACTCCCTTTTTCAGCACGGGAATTGAAGCGGGACGGCATGCGGCACGGCACCGTCCCGGCCGACCGGGCATGCCCGGTGCACCCGCCGTGCCGTGACGCTCCGTACCGCATCGCAGAATCACCGCCCACGAGCGCCGGAGTCAATGGGGCGGGCCCGCATTGGTCCGGTCCATTTCCCCGCAGGGTCCTGCTCCCGCCCTTCCTCTTACGGGCAACGCACCTGGTCGGACGGCATGTTCGGCGACACTTCCGGAACTGAGCCGATTCCTGCGTGGTGGCGACATCGATGGGTGCGGGTTTCCGGATGGTGAACGGGTGAGGGCTTCCCCCGGGATGGCGGCAGAATGCCGCAACCCGGCGGGTTTCGGGGCGCTTTGTGGCTTTCGGGGTTGCGGTGCCACGTCGGGGTCACGGGCGAAGGCAGAGGGCGACCAGGAGGGCGCCGGGCGGGCGCGAGGGGCGCCGGTGCGCAGAGGGCGCGCCGGGCGAGCCGGCCCCGGCACCGGACTCCGCCGTGGCGCCGGACCGGATCCCGCCTCCCCCACCCGGTCCCACCCCGGCGTTTCCGCAGGCAGATACCGGTCTCGTACGGAGCTGCACCAGAGCCGGAGGGTTCGGCGCAGGCCCTTCACACGGCGCGGCGGGCAGCGCGCCCGGCGGGGTGGCAGCCGGTACCACGCCCGCCCCTGCGCCTCTCGCGCCCCCGTCGGCTCTCTTGACGGTGTGCGGGGCCCGCAGTAGGTTCCCGGCCAGTCAACAAACAGGAAACTTTCCTATCAGCTTTTGGTGGTCCGCCCGTCGGCCCCGTGCCCGGAGGAGTGAGGGCGTTCCGCGCCCGATCGCCGGTGGACGAGGACCGGTATGCCGCCACGCACCGCCCCGCGCCACCGCTCCCCCGGCTCTGTCCTGCCGCACCTTCCTGACCGGAGGCCCCCCATGCGCAAGCGCAGCCCCTTCGACACCCACCGCCTCTCGCTCCCCAGCCTCGGCGCGTCCGCCGTGGCCGCCGGGCTGCTGCTCGCCGCCGGTACGGCCGGACCGGCCACGGCGGGCCCCGCGCACCCGGCGAGCGCCAAGGGCCCGGCCGCCGTGGCCGATTCCGCGCCCGGCAAGCCGGTGACCGTTTCGGAGGGGTGGTCCATCCCCTGGGGGCTGAGCTGGCTCCCCGACGGGTCCGCGCTGCTGACCGAACGGGACACCTTCAAGGTCTTCACCCTCACCCAGGACGGCAAGAAGAAGCAGGTCGGCAAGGTCCCCGAGGTGGTGACCACCGGCGGTGAGGGCGGCCTGCTGAGCATCGCGGTGTCGCCGCAGTGGAAGAGCGACCACCATGTCTTCGTGATGCACACCGCCAAGGAGGGCAACCGCATCGCCCGCCTCACCTACCAGGACGGCAAGCTCAGCGACTACACCGTGCTGGTCAAGGGGATCAAGAAGAACACGTACCACAACGGCGGGCGCATCAAGTTCGGCCCCGACGGACTGCTCTACGCCACCACGGGCGAGGCCCAGACCCCCGATCTGGCACAGGACAAGAAGTCCCTCAACGGCAAGATCCTGCGGATGACGCCCGACGGCAAACCGGCGCCGGGCAATCCGTTCGGCAGCCTCGTCTACTCCCTGGGCCACCGCAATCCGCAGGGTCTGACCTGGGACGCCCAAGGGCGCCTGTGGGAGGCGGAGTTCGGCAACGCCAAGTATGACGAGCTGAACCTCATCGAGCCGGGCAAGAACTACGGCTGGCCGGTCTGCGAGGGCACCTGCTCGGACAGCGGGATGACCAACCCGAAGCGCCAGTGGCCGGTGAAGGACGCCTCCCCCAGCGCCGTCGCCTACGCGGACGGCGCGATCTACATGGCGGCGCTGCGCGGCCAGCGGCTCTGGCGCATCCCCGTCGACGGCACCACCGCCGGTACCCCCAAGGCCTACTACACCAAGGACTACGGCCGGCTGCGCACCGTCGAGACCGTCCCCGGCAAGAAGGCGCTGTGGCTGACGACGACCAACGCCGACAACAACGGTGACGGCGGCGCCGGTTCGGACAAGGTGTTCCGGATCGATCTGAAGTGAACACGGTGGGGCCCCGCTCCCGGGGCCGGGACGTGAGTGCCCGGCCCCGGGAGTGCGGCGCTCCCCCGCGGGCAAGCGCGGCCCGGCTCAGCCGGTCTCGTCGGACGGCGGCTGGACGAGGTCCACGTCGAGTGTCCGGCGGCTGCCCGCGGTGAGGGATATCGGGGTGGCCCGCGGCGGGTAGCCGGACGCGGTGAGCGTCAGGTGGCTGCCGGTCAGGCCGTCGAAGGCGAAGGTGCCGTCCGGGCCGGTGACGGTGTGGCCGGCCACCGTGCCGTCCGTCAGCACGGTCACGGCGGCGTCGGCGAGCGGCGCACCGCCGGGGCCCCGGACCGTGCCCCGCACCGAGGCCACCTGCACCAGCCGTATCTCCTCGCAGCCGGTGGCCCCGGAGGCGTCCGCCAGATCGACGGTGCGGGCCTCGGGCCGGTGGCCGGGGGCGCTGAAGGCCACCGTGCAGACGGTGCAGGGCAGTTCGCGGATCTCCCAGCGGCCGTCGGCGCCGGTGGTCGCCCGGCCCACCACCGCGCCCTCGGCATCGGTGACGACGACACCGGCCCCGGCGAGCGCGGCGCCCCGCTCCCCGCCGGACAGTGTGCCGGCCAGCCGCGCGGCGCCGGTCAGCGTCAGCAGGACGTCCACGGGGCCGTCGCCGCAGGTGAGGGCGAGGGCGTGCGGGGTGTGGCCGGGGGCGGCGCCGGTGAGGACGTAGCTGCCCGCGCCCGGGTCCGGGAGGACGAAGCGTCCCCCGGCGTCGGTGGTGGTGACACCGGCCTGGCGGCCCCGCCGGTCGATGAGGGTGACGCTCGCCCCCGCCACGGGCGCACCGGCCGCGGTCCGCAGGCCGCCCCGCACGCCGGTCCGGCCGACCGTGTCGGCCCGGACTTCGGCGGGCCCGGCAGCGCCCGCACCGCTGGTCTCCGCCTCCCCGTTGGTGTTCCCGGCGACGAGGGTGGGGCGGGCGGTACGGCGCTGGGAGGGCAGGAACGCGGCGAAGACGACACCGAGGAGCACCGCGCCGGTGGCGATGGCGAAGGAGGTCCGGAATCCGGCCATCGTCGGGTAGGTGACCGGCCCCCTGGTGGTGGACATATGGGCCAGGACCATGCCGATGACGGCGCTGGACACGGAGGTCCCGATCGACCGCATCAGGGTGTTCAGGCCGTTGGCCGCGCCGGTCTCGGACGGATCGACGGCGCCGGTGATCAGGGCGGGCAGCGAGGAGTACGCCAGGCCGATGCCGGCACCCACGACCACCGCGATGATGACGGTCTGCCAGGGGGCGTTCATCAGGCCGATGCCGGCGCCGTAGCCGACGCCGATGATCAGCATGCCCAGGAGCAGGGTGGTCTTCGGGCCGCGGCGGGCGGCCAGACGGGCGTAGACCGGGGCGGTCAGCATCATCGTCAGGCCGAGCGGCGCCACGCACAGCCCGGCGATCACCATCGGCTGGCCGAGGCCGTAGCCGGTCGCCTTCGGCAGTTGGAGCACCTGGGGCAGCACCAGGGAGATGGCGTAGAACGCGACGCCGACGGTGATGGACGCCAGGTTGGTGAGGAGGACTTCGCGGCGGGCGCTGGTGCGCAGGTCGACGAGCGGGTCGGCGAGGCGGAGTTCCATCACGCCCCAGAGCACCAGGAGGAGCACGGCGAGGCCGAACAGTCCGAGGGTGGTGGGTGAACCCCAGCCCCAGTCGCTGCCCTTGGTGATCGGCAGGAGCAGTGCGATCAGCCCGGCGGAGAGACCGAGGGCGCCGAGCAGGTCGAAGCGTCCGGGCGCCCGGACGGTGGTCTCCGGGACGACGAGCAGGGTCAGCACCATCGACAGGACGCCGAGCCCGGCGGCGAGGAAGAACAGGGCGTGCCAGTCGGCGTGCTGGGCGACGAGGGCGGCGACGGGCAGGGCGAGGCCGCCGCCGACGCCGATGGACGAACTCATCAGCGCCATCGCCGAACCGAGGCGTTCCCTGGGGAGTTCGTCGCGCATGATGCCGATGCCGAGCGGTATCGCGCCCATGGCGAAGCCCTGGAGCGCCCGGCCGACGATCATGACGATGAGGTTGTCGGTGAAGCCGCAGATCAGCGAGCCGACGACCATGACGGTGAGGCTGGCGAGGAGCATCTTCCGCTTGCCGGAGAGGTCGCCGAGGCGCCCCATGATGGGCGTGGCGACGGCGCCGGAGAGCAGGGTGGCGGTCATGACCCAGGTGGCGTTGCTCGGTGCCGTGCCCAGCAGCGCCGGCAGGTCCTTGATGACCGGCACGAGCAGCGTCTGCATCACGGCGACGACGATGCCGCAGAAGGCGAGGACGGGGACGATGCCGCCGGATCTCCGTTCCTTACCGGGGTCGGAGACCGGGAGCGCGGCGGTGGGCGGCGCGCTCCGGGGTGGCTGTTCCGTCGTCGTCTGGGTCATGCCTACGGCCTCCGGGCGGAGAGTGGGGCGGACAGGGGTACGGATGCGGTCCGGCCGGCATCGCTGCGGGCGGACGGTGCGGTGCGGTCTCGGTGCGGCGGTGGCGCCGCGGGGCAGCGGTCGTCCGGTACGCGGCCGTGCCCGGTGGGCGATGCGCTGCCGGCACGACCTCCGGCGCGCGCCGGGGCCCCGGGCCGGGCGGCCCGGTCATGGCTGTGCGCACCGGGATCACGGTGGCGGACGGTGGCCGCGCGGAGCGGTCAAGAGGTGGATGGAGAAAGGGAGTTGATGCGGCGGTGCTTTCGGTGGGGCGAGGTCAGGGTGGCGGGGTGCCGCGCGACGGGCCAGGTACGTGCATACCGAACGTTGTATGCCGTGGCCGTATTCCGGCGAGATCTCGTCCATCCCGCGAGATGCCGGTGATCTGGGTCACTCCCCTGCCCGCCGTCAGGTGTCTCTCCGTCATCGACGCCCCCCCGGTGCCGTTTTCCCCGCTGATCCGGCCGGACGGCCGGCGGTGAGACCGGACGCGGACCCGGCTCACCGGCAGCCGGACCCCATCCGGGCCGCGGCGCCCGCGGTCCGTCCGGCCACGGATACCAGTCAACAGCACACCACTGACAACGGGCTGACGCGCGGGCGAAGCCGAGGCGTTCAGGGTGCGACGGAAAGGACGGATTCCCCGTCCGGCCGCGGCGGGACGTCCCGGTCGGCGCCCTCGTGAAGGCCGGATCGGCCGCGGTCCGGTCACGGCGGTGAACCGGTCCCGGGGGCGGCCCGGCCGTGCCGCGTGCGGCCCGGTGCTCTTACGGCCTCTGCCTGGGCAGTGGTTGAAGCGCGGGCCACCGGGTGAGCATGGCCGCCCGGACACCCGCGGCGAGTTGTCCCAGGCCGTTGAGGTCACCGCCGTCAGCGGTCATCCGGTTGACGGTTCCGAGACGGTGGACGAGTCGCTGCCGGGCCGTCGCCGTACCCCATGTCCAGTCCCGCTCCGGGATCGCGGCCAAGTGGTCGACGGTGCCGCGTTCGGCCCGCTGGACCAACGCGTCGCCCCGCAGCAGCCAGGCGGCGCAGGCATCGGTGAGATCGGAGGGGGCATCGGTGCCCGTGGCGTCGCGCCAGGTCGCGCGGTAGGCGGACTCCGCCGCGTGCAGCAGGGAAGGAGGCGGGGCCGTGGCGCACCAGCAGGTCGGGAAACCGATGCGGAGGTAGGCGAGTTCCACGATTCCGTCACCCCGCGCGGCCTGCTCGAAGTCGATGAATCGGACCCCGCCGTCCGTGTGCAGGTCGTTGCCGGGACACGGGTCACCGTGCAGCAGGGCGTGGCCCTCCGCGCCGGACAGGCGGTCCATCAGGGCGTCCAGCTCGGCCCGGACGCCGGCCGGGAGAGGGACGCCGAGCGCCCCGGCGAGGCCGAGGAAGGAGTCGATGTCGCCGTCGGTCGGTCCGGACCAGGCAGGGAGCGCGCCGGTGTCGTCCGCGCCGGTGGCCGCATGGAGGCGGGCCAGTGCCGTGGCGTGGTCCACCACCCAGTCCTCGCGGGGCGGTTGACCGTCCACGTACTCAAGGACCAGGACACGTGTGTCCGGGTCGGTGCCGAGGAGCGCCGGCACCACGGGCGGGTCGACCCGGGAGGCGAGCTTCAGCGCCGCCACCTCACGGGCGTACCTCTCGGCCGCCTCCGGAGCGTCGACGAGTTGCTTGACCACCACGGGTGTGCCGGACAGCTCGGCGCGCCACACCCGGGACCGCGGGCTGCTCTCCAGCCGGCGGGCCCGCCGGGGCGGGCCCAGCTCGGACCGCAGCTCATCCCCGAAGGGCAGTGGTGAACGCATGGGCCCATGCTCACACGCACGCGGACGCGCCTACCGCGATCCCGCCCGGGTTCGCCGGACCGGTCCGCCGCCTCCCGTCGCTCACGCCTCGTGGAACACGATCCCGAGGGAGTGGCGACGGCCGGACCGTACGGTGCTGACGCCGTGGCGGATCTGCCCCGCCGACCAGCCGCGGGTGGTGCGCACCGGGCGGTCGCGGGTGGTGAAGACGAGGCCGCGGCCCTGCTCAAGGACGGTCGTCGTGCCGCGGGACTGGGCGCGCGGGCGCTGCTCGACGAGGAGGAATTCGCCGCCGGTGTAGTCGTCGCCGGGGACGTCGAGACCGATGACGACCTGGAGCGGGAAGACCAGATCGCCGAAGAGGTCGCGGTGGAGGGCGTTCCAGTCGCCGGGGCCGTAGCGCAGCAGGATCTGGGAGGACCGGTCCTGGCCTGCGGAGTGGCACCGTTCCAGCCATGCGTCGAGGGTGTCGGGCCAGGGTGCGGGGCGGCCGAGCCGGTCGGCCCAGTCGCGGGCGACGGGCAGCAGCAACGGGTAGAGCGCGGCGCGCAGTTCACGGACCGGTCCGGGCAGCGGGTCCGCGAAGTAGCGGTAGCTGCCGGAGCCGAAGCGGTGGCGGGCCATGTCCACCGTGGAGCGGAAGAGTTCGGGCCGGTCGTACAGGGCGATGAGGTCGCGGCACTGTGCGGGGGTGAGCAGCGGCGGCGTCATTGCACAGCCCAGCGCTTCGAGATCCGCGGCCAGGGCCTGCGGATCCGTGGTGGCGACGCGTGCCGCGAGGCCGGAGCGGGCGGATTGACGGACGGTGGTCGTGGACATGCGCAGGCTCCGGTGCGGGGCGGGGCGGGATCTGCGGCGCGCCCCGGTCGTGGCGGAGCGCGTCCGTGGTCAGCCGGTGGTCACGCGGTGCGGGGCAGGGCCCTCTCCAGGCGGAGCAGCCGCTCCTTGCACTCGGGGCCGGCCGCGTAGCCGGAGAGGGAGCCGTCGGCACCGATCACCCGGTGGCAGGGCCGGACGATGAGCACCGGGTTGGCGCCGATGGCAGACCCCAGGGCGCGGACGGCTCCGGGGGCGGCGCCGATCTCGGCCGTCAGCTTGCCGTAGCTGGTGGTGGTGGCGTACGGGATGGCTTCGAGGGCCTTCCAGACGCGTGTGCGGAACTCCGTGCCCGGGGTGGAGATTTCGAGGGTGAAGTGGGTGAGTTCGCCGTCGAAGTAGGCCCGGAGCTGGCGGATGACCTCGGTGAACGCCGCCGGATCGTGGGTCCAGCCGTCCTGGACGGTGGCGCCGCCCTTCTGGCCGGGCAGGGACAGCGCGGTCAGCGCGGTACCGCCGACGGCCGTCGCCGAGACCTCGCCCACGAGGAGGAGTTCACCCAGGGGGCTGTCGTACGTGGCGTAGTGGGTCATGGGGCTGTCCGTTCCTGAGATTCTCGGCCGTACACGCTCCACTGTGCGGTACGGCCGGGGCTCTCGCTGGCGGAAATCGGACACGGCGCTCGGTGGCCACGGACGGGGCCGGGCGGCGTACCCCTCGTGGGCGCGCGGCCGTCACCGGCGCGCGGGCGCCGGTCAGGCCGGTGGCATCGGCCAGTCGTCCAGGCCGCCACCGCGCCATTCGACGAGGCGGGGGTCGTCGAGCGTGATGTCCTCGGCCGGTTCGCAGAGGCCGGCCCGGCGCAGGAACTCGGCGACATCGCCACGGCCGTGGGCCAGACCCACGATCTGGCCGTGCACGGTGACCCGGCGCCCTCCGGAGGCCGACGGCGGATGCACGATGACGGGCGGGTGCTCGGTCATGCCTCCAGACTGCGACGGGGCCCGCGGCCTCGCATGTCGGCCCGGCCCGCGGCGGCCCGCAGGCCCGTAGGGAAGCCCCGGCCGGACGGGGGGGTGAGCCGGCCGGGGCGGCTGGGGTGCGGGCCCGAAGGCGGTCGCCCCTCGGCGAAAGGCACTGCGGGGCTTCAGCCGAACGATCATCCCCACAGGCGGAGGGTTAGGCCCGGGGACACTGTTCCTCCGGTGCCCGCACTCAGGAGAACAGCGAACCGGGGAGCGGTGTTCCGGCCGGCCCCGGTGACGGCGGCCACGCGTCCGCCCCGGTGGGACGCCCTTCCGGAGCCTCCTTCCGGAGCTCCTCCGGGCCCGTCTCCGCCGGGGCGAACGCGCAGGTCAGACCTTCAGCGGCTTGATCGCCGTGGGCGCGTGGCCGGGCTCGGTCGCCAGCTCCTCCCACTCGTTGACCTTGTCGATCTCGGCACCGGCCATCGAGATGTTGGTGATCCGTTCCAGGATCGCCTCGACGACCACCGGGACGCGGTGCTCGGCGGCGAGCTTCTTCGCCTCCTCGAACGCGGGCAGCAGCTGCTCGGGCTCGGTCACCCGGATCGCCTTGCAGCCCAGCCCCTCGGCGACCTTGACGTGGTCGACGCCGTAGACGCCCAGCTCCGGGGTGTTGATGTTCTCGAACTCCAGGTTGACCTGGAAGTCGATGTCGAAGTTGCGCTGCGCCTGGCGGATCAGGCCCAGGTAGGCGTTGTTCACCAGGACGTGGACGTACGGGATGCGGTGCTGGGCGCCGACCGCCAGCTCCTCGATCATGAACTGGAAGTCGTAGTCGCCGGAGAGCGCGACCACCGGGGTGTCCGGGTCGGCGGTGGCCACGCCCAGGGCGGCGGGGATGGTCCAGCCGAGCGGTCCGGCCTGGCCGCAGTTGATCCAGTGGCGCGGCTTGTAGACGTGCAGCATCTGGGCGCCGGCGATCTGCGAGAGGCCGATGGTGGTGACGTAGCGGGTGTCGGGTCCGAACGCCTTGTTCATCTCCTGGTAGACGCGCTGCGGCTTGATCGGGACGTTGTCGAAGTGGGTGCGCCGCTGGAGCCGGGCGCGGCGTTCCTGGGTGGCGGCGGCCCACTCGCCGCGGTCCGGCAGCACGCCCGCGGCCCGCTGCTCCCGGGCGACCTCGACGAACAGCTCCAGCGCCGCCTTCGCGTCGGAGGCGATGCCGTAGTCCGGGGCGAAGATCTTGCCGATCTGGGTGGGTTCGATGTCGACGTGCACGAAGGTGCGGCCCGCGGTGTAGACGTCGAGCTTGCCGGTGTGGCGGTTGGCCCAGCGGTTGCCGATGCCGAGGACGAAGTCGGAGGCGAGGAGGGTGGCGTTGCCGTAGCGGTGGGAGGTCTGCAGGCCCACCATGCCGGCGTTCAGCTCGTGGTCGTCGGGGAGGATGCCCCAGCCCATCAGGGTGGGGACGACCGGGACGCCGGTCAGCTCGGCGAACTCGACCAGCAGCTCGCAGGCGTCGGCGTTGATGACACCGCCGCCGGCGACGATCAGCGGGCGCTCGGCCTCGTTGAGCAGGGCGAGGGCCTTCTCGATCTGGGCGCGGGTGGCGGCGGGCTTGAAGGCGGGCAGCGGTTCGTACGTCTCGGGGTCGAACTCGATCTCGGTGAGCTGGACGTCGATCGGCAGGTCGACGAGGACGGGCCCGGGGCGTCCGGAGCGCATCAGGTGGAAGGCCTGCTGGAAGACGCCGGGGACCTGCGCGGCCTCGGTGACGGTGGTCGCGGCCTTGGTGACGGGCCCGGCGATGGCGGCGATGTCGACGGCCTGGAAGTCCTCCTTCTGCATCACCGCGACCGGGGCCTGCCCGGTGATGCAGAGGATCGGGATGGAGTCGCCGGTCGCGGAGTACAGGCCGGTGATCATGTCGGTGCCGGCCGGGCCCGAGGTGCCGATGCAGACGCCGATGTTGCCGGGGTGGGTGCGGGTGTACCCCTCGGCCATGTGGGAGGCGCCCTCGACGTGGCGGGCGAGCGTGTGATCGATCCCGCCCGCGGCCTTGAGCGCCGCGTAGAAGGGGTTGATCGCCGCGCCCGGGACTCCGAAGGCGTGGGAGATGCCCTCCCGCTTGAGGATCTCCACCGCGGCGCGGGCGGCTGTCATTCGAGGCATCGCGTACTCCTGCGTCGGCCTGTCAGGGGCATGGTCCGGCGACAACCGGACCCGGCTAATTCCGCATCATGGAATTCATGTTTTGCTTTATGGAAGGAAAGTAGAGCGCGGTACGGGGCCCGTCAAGAGATCCGCTGCCGGTGGACGGACGACGACGCCCGGCCGGGGCGCAGCGGACGGCTCAACTCCCGGTTCCGGCAACGGAGTTCAGGGATACGACTCCCCCGTCGCGGCCCCGCCCCCGGCGGCCGGTACCGTCACCTCCGGCCGCAGGACGGCCGCCGGGCGCCGCGCCCGGGACCCGCCGAGACCAGGAGTACCGCCCGTGCGCCATGCCGCCGTGACCCCCGCAGGCGACCGCATCCGCTGGATCGAGCACCCGGGTGACGGGGCCGGGCGGCCCGCCCGCCTCTATCTGCACGGGCTCGGCGCCTCCTCGCCCGTCTACTGGAGCGCCACCGCGGCCCACCCCCTGCTCACCGGCCCCCGCGCGCTCCTGCTGGACCTGCTCGGCTTCGGCATCAGTGACCGGCCCGCGGGGTTCCCGTACACGATGGAGGCGCACGCCGACGCGGTGGCGGCGGCGCTGGAGGCGGCGGGGGTGACGGGCGCGGAGGTGGTGGCGCACAGCATGGGCGGCACGGTCGCGGTGCTGCTCGCGGCGCGCCATCCGCATCTGGTGTCGCGGCTGGTACTGGTCGACGCCAATCTCGACGCGCTGGAGCCGGAGCGGGGCGCGGGCGGCAGCCGCGGGATCGCGGCGCGGACGGCCGAGGAGTTCCGGGCCGGCGACGCGGAGACCGCCGCCGCGACGGGCAGCGAGTGGTGGGCCACGATGCGGCTGGCCGGGCGGGAGGCGGTGCACCGCAGCGCGGTCGACCTGGTCCGCGGGGCCACGCCGTCGGTCCGGGAGGTGCTGTGCGGTCTGCCGGTCCCCCGGACGTTCCTGTACCCGGCCGACGACGGTCCCTTCCCCGGTGCGGGCGGGCTGACCGCGGCGGGCGTCGCGGTGGTGGGCCTGCCCGGCTGCGGGCACAACATGATGCTGGACGCCCCGGAGGAGTTCGCCCGGGCGACGGCCGCGGCGCTGGCGTAGCCCGCCCGGGCACACGGGAAACCGCCGGTGCCCCGGGGTCCGGGGGCACCGGCGGTCGCATCCCGTCAGGGGCGCGCGGCCGCGGCGGCGCGCCCCTGACGAGGTCAGCGGATCGGCATCCCGGAGAGGGTCCGGGCGATCACCAGGCGCTGGATCTCGCTGGTGCCCTCGAAGATGGTGTAGATCGCGGCGTCGCGGTGCATCCGCTCGACCGGGTACTCCCGGGTGAAGCCGTTGCCGCCGAGGATCTGGATGGCCTGGGCGGTGACCTTCTTGGCGGTCTCGCTGGCGAACAGCTTCGACTGCGACCCCTCGGCCGCCGTGAACGGCTTGCCGTTGACCGCCATCCAGGAGGCCCGCCACACCAGCAGCCGCGCCGCGTCGATCGAGGTCCGCATGTCGGCGAGCTGGAAGGCGACGCCCTGGTTGTCGATGATCGGACGGCCGAACTGCTCACGGGTCTTCGCGTACTCCAGGGCCTCCTCGTACGCGGCGCGGGCGGTGCCGACGGCCATCGCGCCGACCGCCGGGCGGGACGCCTCGAAGGTGGCCATCGCGGCGTTCTTCACGCGCTCACCGCCGCTCTTCGCGCGCTCACGGGCGCGGGCCAGGCGCTCGTCCAGCTTCTCCTTGCCGCCCAGCAGGCAGCTGCCGGGGATACGGACGTCCTCCAGGACGACCTCGGCGGTGTGCGAGGCGCGGATGCCGTGCTTCTGGAACTTCTGCCCCTGGGAGAGGCCGGGGGTGTGCGGCGGCACGATGAAGGAGGCGTGCCCCTTGGAACCGAGCGCCGGGTCGACGGAGGCGACGACGACATGGACGTTGGCGATACCGCCGTTGGTCGCCCAGGTCTTGGTCCCGTTGAGGACCCACTCGTCCTTGGCCTCGTCGTAGACGGCGCGGGTGCGCATCGAGGCGACATCCGACCCGGCGTCCGGCTCGGAGGAGCAGAAGGCGGCGACCTTGACGTCGTCGGGAGTGCCGTACATCTGGGGTATCCAGGTGCCGATCTGCTCCTCGGTGCCGTTGGCGAGGACGCCGACGGCGGCGAGTCCGGTGCCGACGATCGACAGGGCGATGCCCGCGTCCCCCCAGAACAGCTCCTCCATCGCCATGGGGATGCCGAGGCCGGTGGGGTCGAAGTACTGCTGGGCGTAGAAGTCGAGCGAGTAGATGCCGATCTTGGCGGCCTCCTGGATGACCGGCCAGGGCGTCTCCTCGCGCTCGTCCCACTCGGCGGCCGCGGGACGCATGACCTCCGCGGCGAAGCCGTGGATCCAGTCCCGGACCTCCTTCTGCTCGTCGTTCAGCTCCATGATGAACTCGGCCATGTCCCCTCCAGCGGTACGCGCCACATCAGGCGTTACTTACGGTAACAGGAGTCTGTTACTCACGAGTAGGCGTGTCAACTCCTCCGCTGACGGCCGGCACCGCGCGGCACGGGTGTTACGTTGCGCGAGCACCACGGATTCACAAGGGCGGGGAGCTGGACGATGGAGAGCACCGAGCGGGACGGCAGGCGGCAGACGACCGCGGACCGGCGGCGGGAGTTGCTGGAGGCGGCCGAGCGGATCGTCCTGCGCGACGGCCCGGAGGCGTCGATGAACGCCATCGCCGCCGAGGCCGGGATCACCAAACCCATCCTCTACCGCCACTTCGGTGACAAGGGCGGCCTCTACCGCGCCCTCGCGGTACGCCACACCGACGGACTGCTCGCCGGGCTCCGGGCGGCGCTGGCCTCCCCGGTGCCGCGCCGCGAGCGGGTCGAGGCCACTCTCGACACCTATCTCCTCGCCATCGAGACCCGGCCGCAGGTCTACCGCTTCCTGATGCACCCGGCCGACGAGGCGGCCCCCGCCGAGTCCGGATTCGACGTCGGACGGCACTCCGCCCCGCTGCTGCGCCGTCTCGGCGAGGAGCTGGCGGAGGTGATCAGCGAACGCCTCGCCCTCGGCCCGGCGGGCGAGGAGAAGGCCCGCGTCTGGGGCCACGGCATCGTCGGCATGATGCACGCCGCCGGCGACTGGTGGCTGCGCGAACGCCCCTGCTCCCGGCAGCAGTTGGTGACCCACCTGACGGATCTGCTGTGGGGCCAGCTCGCCGCGATCGAGGACCGGCCGGACGGCCCCGGCTTCTGAGCCCCGGCACGGGGACCGGCGCCCGGGTCAGCGGGCGCCCGCCGCCTCCTTCGCCCATGGGGCGCGGGCCGCGGAACGCAGCGCGCGGCGGCGCCGCAGCCCGGTGAGCCGGTCCACGTAGAGACCGCCCGCCAGGTGGTCGCACTCGTGCTGGAGACAGCGGGCGAAGAACCCGGTGCCCTCGACGCGCACCGGCGCACCGGTCCGGTCGGCGCCCTCCACCACGGCCTCGTCGTGGCGCGGGGTGCCGGCCTCGATGCCGGGCAGCGAGAGACAGCCCTCGGGACCGCGGACGACCGGCCCGTCCACCCCGGCGAGGTGCGGGTTGACGAGGTGGCCGAGGTGGCGGCGGTCCTCGTCGTCGGGGCAGTCGTAGACGAACACCCGCAGCGGGACGCCGATCTGATTGGCGGCGAGGCCCACGCCGCCGGCCGCGTACATCGTCGCGAACATGTCCTCGATCAGCCGGGACAGCTCGCCGTCGAACGACGTGACCTCCCGGCAGGGGGCCGAAAGGACCGGGTCTCCGAACAGCCGGAGGGGACGCGGCTGCCCGGTGCGGCCGGGAATGGTGCGGGACGACATGCGCACCAGCGTACGGTTCGCGAGGCGCCGGATGACGTCGCGGGGGTGGCGGGGTTCGGGCACGGGCCCGGATCTCGATAGGCTGATCCCCGACCGAAGCCTCCGGACGGGCCCTCGGCCGCGGAGGAGGCGTTCCACCGGCAGCCCGGAGGGCAGGCGGGCGCCGGATGCAAGGAGGATCAAGGACGATGGCAGGCAACACGGAGCCGCTGTCGCCGCGGGCCAAGCTGGCCGTGACGGCGGGCAGAGCCGCGGCGGCGGTATCGCGCGCGGCGGGCCGCGGCAGCGGATCGGTGATCGGCGGCCGGGTGGCACTCAAGCTCGACCCCGACCTGCTGGCCCGACTGGCACGTCATCTGGACGTCGTGCTCGTGTCCGCGACGAACGGCAAGACGACCACGACCCGGCTGATCGCCGAGGCGCTGCGGGCCGGCGGCCCGGTGGTCTCGAACGCACTGGGCGCCAACATGCCGGCGGGGATCACCTCGGCGCTGGCGGGCGGCTCGGACGCCAAGTTCGGTGTGATCGAGGTCGACGAGAAGTACCTCGCCGGGGTGGCGCGGGACGTGACGCCCAAGGCCATAGCGCTGCTGAACCTCTCGCGTGACCAGCTCGACCGCGCGGCGGAGACCCGCATGCTGGCCGAGCACTGGCGCGAGGGCCTCTCCGGCTCCAAGGCGCTGATCATCGCCAACGCCGACGACCCGCTCATCGTGTGGGCTGCGTCCTCGTCGGCGAACGTGGTGTGGGTCGCGGCCGGTCAGGAGTGGAAGGACGACGCCTGGTCGTGCCCGTCGTGCGGCGGTGTGATGCAGCGCCCCGACGACGACTGGTTCTGCGGCGAGTGCGGCTTCCGCCGTCCGACGCCCAGCTGGGCCCTGTCGGGCGACTACGTCCTCGACCCGCACGGCAGCGCCTGGCCGATCAAGCTGCAGCTGCCCGGCCGCGCCAACAAGGCGAACGCGACGACATCCGCCGCCGTGGCCGCCGCCTTCGGCGTGCCCCCGCAGGTGGCGCTGGAGCGGATGTACAGCGTGCAGGCGGTCGCGGGCCGGTACGACGTGGTGTCGTTCATGGAGCGGGAGCTGCGGCTGCTGCTGGCGAAGAACCCGGCCGGCTGGCTGGAGACGTTCTCGCTGATCGACCCGCCGCCGACCCCGGTGATCATGTCCGTCAACGCCCGCGGCGCGGACGGCACCGACACCTCGTGGCTGTGGGACGTCGACTACACCCGCCTCGCCGGGCACCCGCTGTTCGTGCTGGGTGACCGGAAGCTGGACCTCGCGGTCCGCCTGGAGGTCGCGGGGCTCGACTTCGAGGTCTGCGAAAGCCTCGACCAGGCGGTTCAGATGGCGCCGCCCGGCCGTATCGAGGTCATCGCCAACTACACGGCCTTCCAGGACCTGCGTCGGCGCGTGGGCAACTGACGGCGATGGAAAGACAAGGACGAGCGAGAATGAGCGACAACAGCCTGCGGCTGGTGTGGGTCTACCCGGACCTGCTGAGCACCTACGGCGACCAGGGCAACGCGCTGGTCGTGGAGCGCCGGGCCCGGCAGCGCGGCCTGGACGTGCAGCGCCTCGACGTACGGTCCGACCAGCCGATCCCCACCTCCGGTGACATCTACCTGATCGGTGGCGGCGAGGACCGGCCGCAGCGGCTGGCGGCCGAGCGGCTGCTGCGCGACGGCGGGCTGAACCGCGCCGTCTCCAACGGCGCGATCGTCTTCTCGGTCTGCGCCGGGTACCAGATCCTCGGCCACGAGTTCATCAACGACCAGGACCAGCAGCAGCAGGGCCTGGGCCTCCTCGACGTGGTGAGTACCCGCGGCGAGGCGGAGCGGTGCGTCGGTGACGTCCTCGCCGACATCGACCCGCAGCTCAACCTCCCGCCGCTGACCGGCTTCGAGAACCACCAGGGCGTCACGCACCTGGGGCCGACGGCCCGCCCGTTCGCGAAGGTCCGCTTCGGCAACGGCAACGGCGTCGGCGACGGCTTCGAGGGCGCCTGGCAGGACACCGTCTTCGGCACCTACATGCACGGCCCGGTGATGGCGCGCAACCCGCACATCGCGGACCTGCTGCTGAAGCTGGCCCTGGACGTCAACGCCCTGCCGCCGGCCGACGACCGGTGGTACGAGGCGCTGCGTCAGGAGCGGATCGCCGCCGCGACCGCGACCACCTGACGGCCACCGCGCGGGGCGCCTCCCGCGCGGCCACGCCCCCTCCCGTACGCCCGCAGTCCCGCACTGCGGGCGTACGTGTGCGCGGGGGCGCCGCGCTTGTAGGGTGAGCGCCATCCCACCGGACGACGGGGTCCGGGCCCCCGGTTCGAGTTGCAGAGGGTTTCTGGCATGCGCATTGGTGTACTCACCTCCGGCGGCGACTGCCCCGGTCTGAACGCCGTCATCCGCTCCGTCGTCCATCGCGCCACAGCCGACCACGGCGACGAGGTCATCGGCTTCCACGACGGCTGGAAGGGCCTGCTGGAGTGCGATTACCGCAAGCTCGATCTGGACGCCGTCGGCGGCATCCTGGCGCTGGGCGGCACCATCCTCGGCTCGTCCCGGGTGCAGCCGGCGCAGCTGCGCGACGGCGTCGAGCGGGCCCGCGGGCACGTCGCCGACCTGGGGCTGGACGCGATCATCCCGATCGGCGGCGAGGGCACGCTGAAGGCGGCGCGGCTGCTGTCGGACGCCGGGCTGCCGATCGTCGGCGTACCGAAGACCATCGACAACGACATCGCGGTCACCGACGTGACGTTCGGCTTCGACACCGCGGTGGGCGTGGCGACGGAGGCGCTGGACCGGCTCAAGACAACCGCCGAATCGCATCAGCGGGTGCTGATCGTCGAGGTGATGGGGCGGCACACCGGCTGGATCGCACTGCACTCCGGGATGGCCGCGGGCGCGCACGCGATCGTGGTGCCGGAGCGGCCGTTCGACATCGAGGAGCTGACCGAGCGGGTCGGCGAGCGGTTCGCGGCGGGTAAGAAGTTCGCGATCGTGGTGGCGGCCGAGGGCGCGAAGCCGCGCGAGGGGTCGATGCGGTTCGAGGTCGGCGACACCGACATGTACGGACACGAGCGGTTCGCCGGGGTGGCGCGGCAGCTGGCCCGGGAGCTGGAGCACCGGCTCGGCAAGGAGGCCCGCCCGGTGATCCTCGGCCATGTGCAGCGCGGCGGCACGCCGACCGCCTACGACCGGGTGCTGGCGACCCGCTTCGGCTGGCACGCGGTGGAGGCGGCGCACCGCGGGGAGTTCGGGATGATGACGGCGCTGCGCGGGACGGACATCACGCTGGTGCCGCTGGCCGAGGCCGTCGAGACGCTGAAGACGGTGCCCGGCGACCGCTACGCCGAGGCCGAGTGCGTGCTGTGACCGGCGGTCGCGCCCGCTGAGCGCGCCGTGTGAACCGCCCCCGGCCGAGAAAGGTGCCGGGGGCGGTTCTAGTCTGGTCGCCGGAGTATCGGTACGAACCAGGAGCGAGCGGATGGATCACAGCGGGCACGGCATGACGATGGATCTGCCGCCGTTCACGCTGGGGCGGGGGATGGAGTTCGGCGGTGATCCGGTCTTTCTCGTGGGTTGTCTGCTGGCGCTGGTGCTGTACGGCTGGGCGGTGGCGCGGCTGCGGCGGCGCGGGGACGCCTGGCCGGTGGGGCGGACGGTCGCCTGGGTCATCGGCGTCCTGACCGTCGCGCTGGTGATGTGCACCAAGCTCAACGACTACGGCATGGTCATGTTCAGCGTGCACATGGTGCAGCACATGGTGATCTCCATGCTGTCGCCGATCCTGCTGCTGCTCGGGGCGCCGGTGACGCTGGCGCTGCGCGCGCTGCCGGCCGCCGGGCGGGGCCGCAAGGGGCCGCGGGAGCTGCTGGTGGCATTCCTGCACAGCCGGTATGTCCGGATCATCTCGCACCCCGCGTTCACCATCCCGCTGTTCATCGCGAGCCTCTACGCGCTGTACTTCTCGCCGCTCTTCGACTTCCTGATGGAGTCGCGGGTGGGGCACATCGCGATGATGGTGCACTTCCTGGCGGTGGGCCTGGCCTTCTTCTGGCCGATCATGGGCGTGGACCCGGGGCCGCACCGGCCCGGCTACGTGATGCGGATGCTGGAGCTGTTCGCGGGCATGCCATTCCACGCGTTCTTCGGCATCGCGCTGATGATGGGCACCGAACCGATGGTGGACACGTATCTCCACCCGCCGGCCTCGCTGGGCATCGACGCGCTGTCCGATCAGTCGGCGGCGGGTGGCATCGCCTGGGCGTTCAGTGAGATCCCGTCGGTGGTGGTGCTGATCGCGCTGGTCTACCAGTGGTACCGGTCCGAGGAGCGGCAGTCGCAGCGGGCGGACCGGGCGGCGGACCGCAACGGCGATCAGGATCTGGCGGACTACAACGCGTATCTGGCGTCGCTGCACGCGCGCGGGCGCTGACGCGGCGGACGGATGGCGGTGCGGGCCGCGGCCGGGGACGATGGGTCCCAGGCCGCGGCCCGCCGCCTTTGTGCCGCGGCCTTCGTGAGGAGGGACGCCGATGAGCGGATCCACGAGGACGATGACCGGGCTCACCGTCGGCGGGCTGGTGGTGGCGACCGCGTACAGCGTGGCGCTGGGCGGCGATCCATGGGTCTGGCTCACCTGGGTGGTGGTGGCGCTGGTGACGGCGGCGATGGTGGTGACCACCCGCGGGTGAGGCGCGGTGCGCCGGCCGTTCAGAAGCGGTACAAGGGCCCGGTGGCGGCGTCCATGGTGCAGGCGTTGGCGAAGGTGCGCTCCCAGTCGAGGTGCGCGCCCCGCCAGACGCCCTCGGCGGTGACGGTCACCGGGTCGTACTCCTTGGTGCAGGCGTGCGGTGTGCCGCGCAGGGCGTCGAGGTCGCCGCGGGCCCAGGTCAGCGCGGCGCAGGCGGCGTCGTGGTGCGGATGGTGGTCGCGGCCGTCGGGGCAGCGCAGCAGGACGCCGCGGATCCAGGTGTGCGCGGTGTCCGAGACGGTGAGGAAGACGCCGCGGTCCTCCTGGGGGGTGGCGGCGTCGGCGGGGGTGGCGGGGGCCACGGCCACCGCGGTGACGAGGGCGGCGGCGGTGACCGCGGTGGCGCGGGCCGCGCGGCGGCGTCGGCTGACGGGCATGGGTGTCTCCTGGGCGCTGGTGGGGGTGGTCGGCACCGGGCGCGTCCGGCCGGCCGGGGTGGCCGGGCGGACGCGCCGGTACCCGCCTCAGCGCACCGCGCGCCGGGCCGGGCGGCAAGCGGGCTCGCCGTGCGGTCGCCCGGACGGCGCCCGGGTGCGGGCGGCCCGTCAGGCGCCGTCGGCGAGCGGGCCGACGGGCGTCCGGCGGACCACGTCCACCAGCGACCGGTCGGTGATCTTCAGGCTCGGGGAGACGGCGAGCGTGAGGGTGGAGACGCTCATGAAGGGGTTGAGGTGGTCCCAGCCCCAGGCATCGAGGGCGGCGCGGACCTCCCGGGAGCGGCGGACCGTCTCCTCGGCGGGCGCGGGCGACATCACGCCGCCGACCGGCAGCGGCAGGCTCGCCGCCACCGTGGCGCCGTGCGCGACGGCCACCCCGCCGCCGGCGGCGACGACGTCCTGCGCGGCGGCGGCCATCGCGGCGCGTGAGGTGCCGATGGTGACGAGGTTGTGGCTGTCGTGGGCGTACGTGGTGGCCAGCGCGCCGTCGGTGAGGGTGCGGCCCAGCAGCGGGGCGAAGACGCGTCCGGCGCGCCCGTAGCGGTTGCGGACGCGGACGACGGTGGCGCGGCCCTCCCACTGCACCTCGCCGTCGCGGACCGGCAGGTCGAGCGCGTCCTCCTCGGTGTAGGTGTCGCGGGGGTTGAGGCGCAGCGCGCGGAAGCGGTGGGTGCCGTCGGGGAGGTCGGTGTGCCAGCGGAAGCCGTCGGCGTCCTGCGGTTCGACGTGGACGGTGCCGGTGAGGGCGTCCGGCCCGGCGGCGGAGGTGGCGGGGACGGCCGTCTCCGGTACGGCGACGGCGTCGCGGGCCACGACGCGGCCGCCGGCCAGCACCACCGCCGGGTCGAAGGCCGCCAGCTCGCCGCGGAGGAGGACGAGGTCGGCGCGCTTGCCCGGGGCGACCACTCCCCTGTCGTACAGGCGCAGCCGCTGGGCCGGGTTCCAGGTCAGGGCGCGCAGTACCGCCTCGGCGGGGAGTCCGGCGCGGACGGCTGTGCGGGCGATGTGGTCGAGGTGGCCGTGGGTCAGGATGTGGTCGGCCGCGAGGTCGTCGGTGACCAGGCAGAACGGCGGGAGCTGCGGGAGTGCGAGGAGCGCCTGGGCGACCTCGGGGAGCAGGCATTTCTCCTGGAGCATCATCAGCATGCCCAGGCGGGCCTTCTCCAGGACCACCTCGGTGCGGTTCTTGGTGTGGTCGGAGTCGACGCCGGTGGCGAGGTAGGCGCTGAGGTCGGCGCCGCTGAGGTTGGGGCAGTGGCCGTCGAGGATCATGCCGCGGCGGCGGGCGACGCCGACCACGTCGCGCATCCGGGGGTCGTCGCCGACGACGGCGCGGTAGTCCATGACCTCGCCGAGGGCGATGACGCCGGGCCAGCCGAGCATCTCGTCGATGTCGTCGGCGGTAAGGCTCGCCCCGGCGTGCTCCAGGCCCTCCAGCGCGGGGACGCAGGAGGGGACGCCCCACAGCTGGGTCTGGGCGGTGGTGGCGCCCGCGTCGATCATCCAGCGCATCGCGGCGGCGCCGGCGACGTTGACGATCTCGTGCGGGTCGGCGAGGACGGTGGTGGTGCCGCGGGCCAGGGTGAGGGCGGCGAAGGTCTGCGGGGTGAGGAACGAGCTCTCGATGTGCATGTGCGCGTCGACGAAGCCGGGCGCGATCAGCAGACCGGTGGCGTCCAGCCGGGCGTGGGCGTCGGCCGGGGTGCCGGGCGGCAGGACGCCGCTGATCAGGTCGTCGCGCACCAGGACGTCGGCGGCGAACCGCTCACCGGTGAAGCTGGACACCACCTGGCCGCCACTGATCCTGAGGTCGTGCGGGCGGGGGGAGGTCATGGGTATTTCTCCTCGTACGGGTGGGTCAGCCGGTGAGCGTGTAGAAGTAGTAACCGAGCGGGATCAGGACGATCCACAGGCCCCACGGGATCTCGCGGAAGCGTCCGGCGACCGCCTTGACCAGGACGTGGGCGGTCAGGCCGACGGCGATACCGGTACCGAAGTTGCCGAAGAAGAGGGTGGTGGCGACGGTGAGGGCGGCCGGGACGGCGTCGGTCGGATCGGTGAAGTCGATCTTGCGCAGGGTGCCGAGCATGGTCAGGCCGACGTACATCAGCACCGGTGCGGTCGCCGCCGACGGGATCAGTGTGGCGAACGGCGTGACGAGCAGCAGCGCGGCGAAGCCGAGCGCCGCCCAGACCGAGGCGAGGCCGGTGCGGGCCCCGCTGTCGGCGCCCGCCGAGGACTCCAGGTAGGCGGTCATGCTGGGCGCGCCGAGGGCCGCCCCGCCGATGACGGCGCCGGAGTCGACGTAGAAGGGTTTGCGTACACCGGGGAGGTTGCCGTCCGCGTCGGTGAGCCCGGCGCGGCCCGCGACGGCGAGCAGGGTGCCGGTCATCGAGAAGAACTCGGAGACGAAGAAGGCGAAGATGTACGGGAAGTACTCGGGCTTGAGGGCGCCGAGGACGTCGATGTGGAAGACGGCCGGGCCGGGGCTTTCCGGCAGGGCCAGCAGCTGGTCGGGCAGGTGGGTCACGCCGAGCGGGATGCCGGCGAGGGTGACCGCGGCGATGGTGATCAGGAACGCGCCGGGGACCTTGCGGGTGGCGAGCGCGGTGAGCAGCACGAGCCCGGCGAGGGCCAGCAGTCCGGTCGGGGAGGCGAGGTCGCCGACGGTGAGCGCGGCGCTGTCCGGCCGGGCCTTGACGAGGCCGCCGTCACGGAAGCCGATCAGGGCGATGTAGAGGCCGAGGCCGCCGCTGATGGCGTACTTGAGGTGGAGCGGCATCATGCGGGTGACGAGGTCGCGGATGCCGAGCGCGGTGAGCAGCAGGAAGGCGACGCCGGACCAGAGGACCATGCCGAGCGCGGCGTCCCAGGGGACCTTGTCCTGCCCGACGATGGTGACGGCGAGCAGGGCGACGCCGCCGAGCCCCGGGGCGACGACGAAGGGGAGGTTGGCGACGAGGCCCATGGCCAGCGTCGCCAGGACGATCGCGATGAGGACGGCGGTGGTGGCGGCGCCGTGCGGGATGCCGGCCTTGGCGAGCTGGCTGGGCACGACGACGACCGCGTAGGCGGCCGCCACGAACATCGACAGCCCCGCGAGCGCCTCGGTCCGTGGGGTGCTGCCGCGCTCCCGTACCCGGAAGAGCCGCTCCAGGAGTGCGGGCGCCGGGGCATCCGGTGGTGCCGGGGCCGTCGGGTCGGCGGCGCGTGCGTCGGTACGGGGCATGAACACCTCGGAGGAGGACGGGGCGGACCCGGAAAGTGTCCCCCGGGCCGGCCGCTGAGCGTCGTGCAACCGGTTGCAGAGACCGGTTGCAGACAGCATGCCACGCTCGGTGGCGTCAAGGGAAGATCCAGCCGGGCCCGGAACGGGCGGCCCCCGCCCCACTGCCGGGGCTTCGCCGCGGCCGGTGGGCGCCGTTCTCCCACCGGACGGTAGGTTCCCCGCGAGGCGTGCGGAGCCGCGAGGCGCGCGGGATACCGGGGCGGGGAGGGCGCCGGTGGACATGGCCGCGATCACGGCAGCGCCGGTCCGGCACCGCCCCGCCCCGGTGCGGGAGCCACCGCTCCCCCACCGGACCACCGCTGTCAACGGCCCGAGCTGCCAACGGCCTGAACAGGAGCCCCCGTGGAAATCCGCCCGGACCCCACCCCGACGCCGGAGCCGAGAGGCTCCTGGAGGAACACCACCCACGACTGGGCCGCCACCGTCGACCCGGAGCACCTCGCGCGCATCCGCCGCGCTCCCGCCACGTTCGCCCCGGGCGGGCCGGGCCACCTCGTCCTGGAGGTGCTCGCCTACGCCGCCGACGAGGCGGCGAGCCGGGGCGGCGGACGGTGCCTGGTCACCCTCCATCCCGACGGCTCCGTCGCGGTGGCGGACGACGGCCGGGGCACGGACACCCGGTTCGACACGGACGGACGGGCGGTGCAGAAGCCGATCATGGCAACGGAGGACCTGCGCTTCTTCGACGTACCGGGGGCGGAGCGCCTGCCGGACGGGCAGCCGCGCCGGGGCATGTCCACCGTCGCGGCGCTGAGCCGGTGGCTGCTGCACACCAACCGCCGCGCCAACGGCGCCTGGCGGCGGCGGTACGCGCACGGCGTACCGGTGACCGCCCTGGAGGTGGTCCCGGCCGACGGGACCACCGGAACCCTGGTCCACTTCCTGCCGGACGAGGCCCTCGGGCCCCGCTGGTCGCCGACCGGGGACGAACCGGCCCGGTGGCGCGCGCACTGGCCGGATCTGACCGTCCGCCTCGACGACCGGCGCACCCCCGGGAAGCGGCCGGGGCACTGAGCGCGGTGTCCGGCCGCGGCACCTCGCGGGCGCCGCGGCCGGCCGGTGCGTCAGCTCCCGTTCAGGGCGGTGCCGAGCAGCGGCAGCAGCCGGTCCCAGTGGCGCTGGAGTGCGGCGGCGTCGAAGGCGGCGGTGTCGGACATGGTGAAGCCGTGGGCGGCGCCCGGGTAGACCTCGGTGGTGTAGGCGACACCCGCGGTGTCCAGCGCCCGGTTGAACTCCTCGATCGCCTCGGGGGTCATGTCGCCCTCGGCGAGACCGATGTGGACCCGGGCGGTCAGCTCGGGCACCAGACGGTGCGGGCTGTCGGGGGCGTCGGTGACCAGGGCCGCGGGGTGGAAACCGGCGACGGCGGCGACCTGGCCGGGGTGGGCCGTCGCGGTGCGCACCGCCAGGACGGCGCCCAGGCAGTAGCCGATCGTGGCGACGGGCCCGGCGGCGACCTCGGGCTGTGCGGTGAGGAACTGGAGGTATGCCTCGGCGTCACGCAGGACGCGCTCGGTGGTGTGCTCCTGGATCAGCGGCATGATCTGGCCGAAGAGCGCGGGCCGCGACTCCTCGTCGATGTGCTCGGGAAGCTCGAAGACCGGCGCGGGGCGGGTGCGGTAGTAGAGGTTGGGGACGAGGACGTAGTAACCGTGATCGGCCAGTTCCTGGGCCATCGTCCGCAGGACGGGCCGTACGCCGAAGGCGTCCGGGTACAGCAGCACCCCCGGGTGCCGCCCGCCGCCCTCGGGGAAGGCGGCGAAGCCGTCGGCCGTTCCGTCCGGGGTGGGGATCCGCAGCGTCGTGATGGGCATGGTGAGGTTTCCTTCCTCGGGCTGCCGTCGGTGCGCAGCCCCGGTCAGGGATGAGGTCTTCAGGAGATCACCCCGGCGCGCGGCCGGTCGGTGAGGTCACGGGTGGAGCGACGAGAGGAACGGTGGCGATCGTGAGCCGCTTTGAGGGTACGGGCCCGGGGCGCGCCGCCTCCGGAACGTCGGATGCCGGACGGGCCCGGTTCACCGGTGTGGTGACTCCCCGTCCGCCGTGCGTTCAGCGGCGCACCGGAGGTCCGGTGGAGGCGCGGACCTCCAGCCGGGGCGCGAGGCGTGTGGTGGTGCGGGCACCGGTCCCGGCGCACAGGTCGAGGAGGCGGCGGACGGCCGTGGCGCCCGCCTCCTCGACCGGGAGGGCCAGGGCGGTGACCGGCGGGTCGGTGGCGGCGAAGGCGGTGAGGTCGTCGCCGGCCGCGACGCTCAGGTCGTCGGGGACCCGGCGGCCCGCGGCGCGCAGGCCGTGCAGCAGGCCGAGGGTGAGGTAACTGTTGTAGCCGAGCACCGCGGTGGCCGCGGCGGGGAGCCGGGCGGCGGCGGCGATACCCGCGTCGAAGGTGGGCGGCAGCGGCCCCAGCACGTGCAGCCGGGCCCCGGCCGCCGCGGTCCGTTCGGCCAGTGCCGCCCGGCGGTGGGTGTCCGACCAGGAGCCGGGCGGCCCGGAGACGTACGCCAGGTCGCGGTGGCCCAGCTCCAGGAGGTGGTCGGCGAGGCGGGTGGCGCCCTCCTCGGCGTCCAGGACGACGGCGGGCAGCCGGCCGACGCGGCGGTCGACGAGGATCAGCGGGCGCTGCCGGGCGTGCTCGCGCAGCGCGGCGTCCGTGCCGACGGGCGCCACCATGACGACGCCGTCGGCCTGTTCGCCCAGGCGCGCGGCGAGTGCCGCCTCCCGGTCGGCGTCGGCCTCGGAGACGCTGATGAGCAGATGGGCGTCGGCCTCCTCGGCGGCGCGTTGCGCGCCGAGGACCAGCGGGGAGAAGAACGGGTTGGCCAGCGTCGGCACGATCAGGCCGATCAGGCCGGTGCGCCCGGTGGTCAGCGCGCGGGCACTGCGGTTGGGCTGGAAGCCGAGGCCCGCCGCGGCGGCCCGGACCTTCGCGCGGGTCGCCTCGGTCACCATCTCCGGGCGGGTCAGCGCGCGCGAGGCGGTGGCCTTGGAGACCCCGGCCGCGCGTGCCACGTCCGCGAGTGTCGCCATCTGCTGCCTCCTTGCGGCCGGGCGTCGGCCGGACGCGGCGCGGGTGCGCGGTCCGGGCGTCCGATGCTAGTGCAACCGTTCTCTGAAACCGGTTCCCCAGGCGTCCGGCGGCACGCTCCACGGCCTCAACACGCGGGCGCGGGCGCCCCGGAGAGGTCCGGGACGCCCGCGCCGTACGGCGGTGCCGGTCAGGGGATGACGGGCAGGTCGCTCGCGCCCACGGCAGCGGCCTTGACGCTCTTCTTGGCGGGCTCGGGGGTGGCGTGCGGGGCGCACGTCACGTCCTTCGCGTCGGTCCTGCCCTCCAGGAAGTAGGCGTCGACCCGGTCGTTGATGCAGGGGTTGACCAGGCCGGTGACGCCGTGCGAACCGGCGTCCCGCTCGGTGATCAGCCGCGAGCCGGCGAACCGCTTGTGCAGCTCGACCGCGCCCTCGTACGGAGTGGCCGCGTCGCGGGTGCTCTGGACGAGCAGCACCGGCGGCAGGTCCTTGCCGCTCTTGACCTCGACGGGGCGCTGCTGCTTGGCGGACCAGGTCGCGCAGGGCAGGTTCATCCAGGCGTTCGCCCAGGTCATGAAGGGCGCCTGGGCGTGGACGCGGGTGTTGTCACGGTCCCAGGTGCGCCAGTTCGTGGGCCACTTGGCGTCGGTGCACTCGACGGCGGTGTAGACCGCGTTGCCGTTCTCGGCGGCGATGTTGCCGGCCGTGTCCTTGAGGTTCGGACCGGCGTTCTCGACCAGCGGCTTCTCGTCACCGGCGCGGTAGGCGCTCCACACCTCGGCGGCGGGTGCCCACATCGAGTCGTAGTAGGGCGCCTGCTGGAAGAAGCCGATCAGCTCGGCGGGGCCGACGAGGCCGCCGATGGGGTTCTTCTTGGCGCTCGCGCGCAGCTTCTCCCACTCCGCCTGGACCTTCGCGGGGGTGTCGCCGATGTGGTACGTCGCGTCGTTCTTGGCGACCCACTTCTTCCAGTCGCCCCAGCGGGTCTCGAAGGCGACGTCCTGGTCGAGGTTGGCCTGGTACCAGACCTTCTCGCGCGCGGGGTTGACGACGCTGTCGACGACCATGCGGCGGACGTGGCCCGGGAAGAGCGTGCCGTAGACGGCGCCGAGGTAGGTGCCGTAGGAGACGCCGAGGTAGTTCAGCTTCTTCTCGCCGAGCGCGGCACGGATGACGTCCATGTCGCGGGCGGTGTTGGGCGTCGTGAGGTACGGCAGGAGGTCACCGCTGCGGGCGGCGCAGCCGTCGGCGTACTCCTTGGCGAGCTTGCGCTGGGCGCGCTTGTCGGCCTCGCTGCCGGGGACCGGGTCGGCCTTGGGGGCGCTGACGAACTCCTGCGGGTCGACGCAGGAGATGGCGGCGGAGTGGCCGACGCCGCGCGGGTCGAAGCCGACGAAGTCGTAGGCCGCGGAGATCTTCTTCCACACCGGGGTGGCGTTGGTGACGCGGGTGGGGAAACGCATTCCGGAGCCGCCGGGGCCGCCGGGGTTGTACACGAGGGCGCCCTGTCGCGCGTCCTTGCCGCCGGTGTTGCCGATCCGGTCGACGGCGATCTTGATCGTGCGGCCGCCGGGGCGGGCGTAGTCGACGGGGACGGTGACGTAGCCGCACTGGATCGGGGCCTTCAGGCCCCAGTCGGCGGGGCAGTCCTGCCAGTTGACGCCCTCGGCGGCGGCGCGGGCGGCGGCGGTGCGCACCCCGCGGTCCTCGGCGGAGGAGGCGGGGTGGCGCTCGCCGGCGGTGGCGGGCGTGGCGGTGACGGCTCCGGCGAGGAGCGTCCCGGCCACCAGGGTTCCGGCGGCGCCGAGTGCTGCTGTTCTTCTCACGTGGTGGTTCCCCCTGCAGGGTGCGCCGCACTGGGCGGCTGATCACGGCATGGCTAAGGGGATCCTGCCGTCCCGTCCTCGCCAGGAGAAGATTCGAACATCATTTCTTTATCAATCCGTAGGAATCGTGGGGGTGGTGGAGGATCTGCACCCCCACCTCTTCCGCCTCATCCGCTGCCCCTCGGACCTCCCTCCCCTGCCGTTACGGACAGTGGTGGCCGGGACGGCTCCAGCACGGCCGGATTCCGTCGTCGCCCCCGCGTTTCGCGGCGCTCCGGAGGCATTTCCCGGGCGCCGGGCGGCCAACCGGCCAGGGAGAACGGGCCGTTCGGCGCCCGATGTGCGACGGAGGCCGTCACGGTGCGTGTCCGAGGCACCGGACGACGGGCCAGAACGCGTCAATCGTCCGTCATGTACGTTCCGCCTCTGTGCCGGAACGCGCACGGTGAGTAGCCTTCAAGCGGGCTCTCCTCCGTGCCAGCCGCGCGGGGAGAGCTGTCGGCGTTTCGCCTCCGTCCCGTGACCGAGAAGGAGTTCCGCGTGCCGGGTATCGATCAGGTGTTGTCCGAGGCGATGGGAATCCCCGGCGTTCTCGGCGCCGGGCTGATCGACTGGACCAGCGGGCTGTCCCTCGGCACCGCGGGCCGGGCGCCGGGGAACGACCACGACGCCGCGGCCGCGGACACCGCCGAGGTCGTCCAGGCGGTCCAGCGCAGCGCCACCTTCGACTCCGGCGCCGACGGGGCGCGACCGGGTCTGGAAGACCTGATCCTCACCGCCGCCGGGGGCTACCACCTCATCCGCTTCGTCCACACCGCCTTCGACAGTCAGACCTACCTGTACCTGTACCTGGACCGGGAGCGGGCCAATCTGGCCGTCGCACGCAGGCGGCTGCACGATCTGGCGGCCGGGCTCGTGCCGGGCTGACCGCGCGGGCTCTCCCGCGCCGCCGCGACACGCCGGCGGCCCCGGCACCGACGGTGCGCGGGGCCGCACCCGGCCCCGGTACCGCTCGACCGGACACGCTAGGGGAACGCCATGGGCCAGTCCGCCTCCACTCCCCCGACCGGACCGGACGGCCCGCTCGCGCGCCTCGCCGCCGAACGGGCCACCGGCGCACTCCACTTCCCCGGCGGCCGCATCCGTCTGCGTGACGGCGCGGTCTCCTGGGTGGAGTGCGACGACCTGCCCGGATCCGCCGCGCCCGCACCGCCCCGCGAGGGCGGACGCGCCCGCCGACCGCGGCAGGGGCGGACGGCCCGCGGCGGGGCGGGCGCCTCCGCGGCGGGCGGGCAGCCGCGTGCCGCCGGGCCGGAGAGTCTGGCGATCCGGCAGATCCGCCATCTGACGGTGCTGCTGGACGCGGCGTTCCTGGTGCTGCCGCTGCCCGAGGAGGGCACGTCGTTCACGCCCGGGGCGGAGCACTGCCCCGCGGCCGTACGGCAGGTGGGCGTCGCGGCGCTGCTGCGGGCGGTCGCCGTCCGCCGGGCACAGCTGGACGCCTGGCGGACATGGGCGGCGGTGGACGGCGCGCCCGTCGTCCCGGCCCCGGACACCCGGCGCGAGGACGGCCCCGGCTGGCGGGCCCGGCTGCTGCTGGCGGCGGCCGACGGGCGGCACACCCCCGCCGGACTCGCCCGGACGCTGGGGCACTCGGTGTTCTGGACGCTGCTGGAGGTCCGGCGGCTGGCGGCGGCCGGGCTGATCGCACTGCCGGAGGGCACGGCAGCTGCGGACGGTACGGAGACGGCCGGCGGTACGGCCCCCGCCGGTGGTGCGACGACAGGCGGCGGACCGTCGGCCGCCGGTCGTACGGCGGTCACCGGCAGCAGGAAGGCGGGCGGCGGGAAGGCGACCGGCCGCGCGGCGAAGGCCGAGCCGGGCACGCACCGGCGGGGTGGCCTTCCCGCGGACGCGGAAGCGACCGGCGGCACGGGCCCGGCCGGCGCCGCGGCCCCGGATGCGTCCGGCAGCAGGCCCGCGGGCCGCAGCGGTGGCGGGACGACGCGGCCCGGCGGGTCCGGGCGGCCGCGAAGCGGCGGGGAGAAGCGTTCCGGCACGGCCGGGCGGGAGCGGAGCGGTCCGGACAAGCGGTCGGGGACCACACCGCCGGCCGCCGCGCGCGGCGGCACCGGTGACCGCGAGGGCGGGCTGCCGAGCCGTACCCCGGCGGGCGGCCGGAGCGGCGGACCGGCGTCGCGGACCGCCGGGCGGGAGCGGGACACGGAGCGTCCGACGCACTCCGCCGCGGACGACGGCGGCGAGGCGCCGGGCGCGCTGCCGCGGCGGCGTCCGGGGGTGTGCCTGGAGGAGGCGCGGGAGCGGGAGCCGCAGTCGTCCGCCGGCGCGCCGGGGCTGCCGTCCGGACTGCCGGAGACCACCGACCCCGATGTCACCCTCCTCACCCGCCTGCGTACGGCACTGGAGGAGAACCTGTGAACCGTTGTGACGACCCGTGAGACGCGCCCTCGCACGGCGTGCCGAGAAGAGGAGACTGATGACGATACAGCCCAGGGTGCGGGACGAACTGCACGCACTGCGCGACCAGGTGCGCCATCTCCGCGGCGGCATGGTGGCCAGTGCGGACGGCATGGTCATCGCCCACGATCTGCGGAACATCGAACCGGACGCCCTCGCCGCGCTCACCGCGGCGGCCATCGGCGTCGCCAAGCGCCTCACCGAGGCGACCGGTCAAGGCGGCTTCGAGGAGACCCTCACCCGCGGCACGCACGGCTATGTCGCGGCGTACGCGGCGGGGGCGCGGGCGGTGCTGACCACCGTGGGCGGCCCGGAGATCAATGTGGGGCGGCTGCATCTGCGGGCCCGGCAGGCGGCGGAGCGCATCGGCGCGCTGGTGGACGAGGCGCCCGCCCCGGAACCGTCCTGATCCCGCTGCTGCTCCCGCCCCGTCTCCTCCGGTCGTCGCTCCCCCGGGGCCCGGTCCCGTCCCCGCTCCTCCCGCTCCGCCGCAACCCGTACCCAGAAAGGTGTGCACCGTTATGGCATCCATGGAAAACGCGCTCGCCGATGCGATGTCGACCATCGAAGGCGTCATCGGCATCGCCCTCGTCGATCACACCAGCGGGATGACGCTGGCGGCGCTCGGCGGCAGCAACTCACTGGACATGGAGGTCGCTGCGGCGGGCAACACCGATCTCGTCCGCGCCAAGCTGCGCACGATGGAGATGCTGGAACTCCAGGGCTCCATCGAGGACATGCTGATCACGCTCACCTCGCAGTACCACCTGCTCCGGCCGGTGACCGGGCGCCACGGCGCCGGGCTCTTCCTGTACCTGGTGCTCGACCGCAAGCGCGCCAATCTCGCGCTCGCCCGGCACCGGCTCGCCCGGGTCGAGGAGGTACTGGAGGTCTGAGCGGCCGGGGAGCGGCTCCCCGGTCTTCGCGGGCCGTGGCGCACGAGGACCGGGGAAGCCGCTCAGCCCGGCAGGTTCCGGGCCGCCTCGTCGAGGACGGTGCGCAGCCGCAGGGCGTCCGGGGCGACGGCGGTGGCGAGGACCGCGGGTCCGGTCAGCGGCGCCAGCACGCCCTGCCCGCCGCCCGCGTCCGGCTGCTCCGGCGCGGCCCCGCCCAGCAGCCGCACCTGCCGTTCGGCGTCCTCGAACTCCGGCCCGACGACGAGGAGCTGGCCGATCGCACGGTGGCCGCCGAGGACGGCGGAGGTGTCCCAGCCGGGTACGCCGGGGCCGTAGGCGGTCTCCTGGTCGAGCAGGGTGCGGCCGGCGCGGATGACCGTCAGTCGGCTGTGGAGCCTGCCGGTGCGCTCGTCGGCGCGGCCCAGGACCTGTTCCTCGCGCAGGACGAGCCGGGCGGTGGGGGCCAGTTCGACGGTGGTGGTCATCCACAGGTCGCTGCCCTCGGCGCAGATCAGCGGCTCGGGCAGCCAGTCGAGGCGGGCGCCGTCGCCGACGGTCAGCCGGACGTCGTAGGTGGCGGCGTCGCCGGTGCGGCCGGGCAGCGCGACGGTGGCGGCGGCCGCGGTCAGATGGAGCTGCGCCCCGGCCTCGGCGGTGGCCTCGATCGCCAGCCGGTCGCCGCCGAGCGGGGCGCTCATCGCGCCCACCATGCAGACGCGGGCCTGCGGCCCCGGGAAGCCGAGTCGGCGCAGCGCGAACGGCCCGGAACCGTCCAGGACGGGCAGCCGGGTGGTGCCCTGCGCGTCGGTGCGGGCGAGGATGCGGGCGGTGGCCCGCAGTCCGGCGGCGGAGGTGGGGCCGCCGGACGGCCGGGTGGTGGGCGCGGTGATCATGCGGCGCTCGTGGTCCAGTCGGCGAGGCGGTCGCGGACCCAGGCGGCGACGGGGGTGACGCCGCCCTCGGACTTGACGTTGGTGAACACCACGGG